>CAISXT010000096.1 GCA_903889525.1 uncultured Opitutia bacterium
GATTGGTGCGCCGACCACCGTATCCACCACAAGCACGTGGATGAAGATGATGATCCCTACGATATCTCCAAGGGCTTCTTTTACGCCCATATCGGCTGGCTCCTTTTCCGCTTAAAGCCGCCGGTCACCATGACGAACGTCAAGGACCTCGAAGCCGACCCGCTCGTGATGTGGCAGCACCGCTACGTCCAGTGGATTGGGGCCTTCGTGGGCTTCGTCTGCCCGGCCGCTCTTGGCTACGGTTACGCTGTGCTCATGGGCTACACTAACCCTGGCATGACCGCGCTCGCCGCCTTCCTCATCGCCGGCCTCCTCCGCACCGTCGTCGTCCAGCAGGGCACCTTCTGCATCAACTCGCTCTGCCACATGATTGGCCGCCAGCCTTACTCTACGGACCACAGCGCCCGGGATAGCGGCGCCGTCGCGCTCCTCACCTTCGGCGAGGGTTATCATAACTATCACCACGAGTTCCAGCACGACTACCGTAACGGCGTGAAGCCTTGGCAGTTCGATCCGACCAAGTGGATCATCTGGACGCTCTCCAAGGTCGGCCTCACCGAAGACCTCCGCCGCGTGCCTGATTCCCGCATCATGGCCGCCGAGCTCAAGGAAAAGAGCCGCACCCTTGGTCGTGATATCGATTCTCTCGCTGCCCGCCTTGACGCCCGCTCCCGCGAATTGAAAGCGAAGACCATTACCGCTGCCCACGAACTCGCCACCGAACTCGCCCACCGCGCCGAGGCTTTGAAGGAAGCCGCCGCGACGAAGGCCGATGTGGCCCATGAAACGATGGCCGAGCTCCGCGGCTTGCTGAATCAGGCGGCCTCCTACCTCGAAGTGCTCCGTCGCGCCGACGCGGGTTCCGCCGCCTAAGCCCCGGCCTGTCCGGTCAGCTCTTTCATCAGCTCGAGGATTCGTCCTTCGATCTGAGGAAGGGCTTCCGTGGGCTGGGCAAAGTCGATGTCGTGCACGGTCCAATAATCAATTCGGTCCGCCCATTCAGGGTGAGACTGGAGCATCATGGCGTAATGTTCGTCCCGCTTGAGGGCGATGGTCCGGTGGGCGCGCTCCAGGTCTTCGCGCCTCAGCTGGGTGGGGGCCGCCCCGGTCAGCTCCAGCGGAATGCCCAGTTCGCCTAGGCGTTTTTCGGTGTCCCGGGAGATCAGGGTGGGCTCATCGGCGACCAAAGAGGTGAGGAGGCCGCGTGAAAAGGCCCGGGCGGGATGCCCCGTCCGGCGGGCATGCCAGTTGAATAAGGCCTCGGCGTGGCGGCTCCGGTAGAAGTTGCCCGTACAGACAAACAGGAAAAGGGGGCCAGAATCTGCGCTTGTGCGTTGGGACATGCTCGGTAGAGTCCCCGCAACCTAACCTCACTGCCATGGTACGCAATCTGTTCGTTCTCTCCCTCCTTTCCTTCGCTGTTGTCGGTTGCATGGGCCCTAAGAAGGGTCCTAGCCCCGTCACTGACGGCGGCGTTGACACCACGGCGCTTCCGGCCGCGGGTCTCGTCCCGGTCAACACGACCTTGACGCCTGATCCGGCTCCGGCTGCTCCGGCTTCCCCAGCCAAGAAGGCTCCCGCTAAGTCGAAGGGCAAGCTGCCCCTCGGCAACTCTAGCAATAAGTAAGCCGTACGGCTTACATCAACGACACTTCGGTGACGAAGGTGTCGACCTGACCGGGCTCCGCAAAACGGAGCCCGTTCTTATGTTCGGGGCTGTTGGGCGGGCCCATCCACGGTTCCACACAATAGAACGGCGCCTCAGGGTCCGCGGTCCAGGTGACGACGGTCGCCCAGCTGCCCGGAATCGCTTCTTCGCCGACTTTCACGGTGATGTCTTCTTCCCCTGACTTGGGGCCGAAGCTGAGCGTGGCCGATTTCAGGTTGGTGAAGATACAGTCGGAGAGATGCGGGTTATCGAAACCAATCTCGCTCGCACCTTTGAGCTCAGCGAATGGCACAAGCTTCCCATCGGCGGCATGCCGCCATTGTTTCTTTGACGGGATCTTAATGACATAATCGCGCCGGCTCAGGCCTGCATGCCATGGCAGTGTGAAATAGAAGTGATGCCCAGCGCACCAGGGCAGGGGCTTGCTGTCGCGATTCTCAAACTCAAAAGTGCACCGCAGGAAGAGCTCAAGGAAGTCGAAGCGAATCCGGAAGTCATACGCGAAGGGGTAGCAGTTCCGCCCCCGCTCATCCTGCACCAAGCGCACGACGGCATGCTTGGGGCCGCTCTCGATAATTTCAAAGGCGGCATCACGGGCGAAGCCGTGCTGAGGCATGGGCCGCTTGATGCCATCTGCCGCCTTCCAAGCGAACTTCTCCCCATCCGCGTAATTCCGGCCCATGAAGGGGAAGAGAATGGGATTTCCGCCTCGCACGTGGCCGATTTTATCGAGCTCCATGGGTGCCCCTTCCGGCCAGAAAAGAATTTCCCGGTGGCCAGTCGGCACATCGAGCTTCCAGCGGAGCAGCCGCGCCCCGCGCGTCAGGCAGGTCTCATAGGTCGAAGCGCCGACTTTCCACCGCTCCATGGGCACGCCGTTCTCTTCAAAGCTCTGCATGACGAGAGCAAACGCCCCCGCCGCCCGGTGGCAAACGCGGACTTCCTAACGACGCGGCGGCCACGGCCAGAACGCCGAGACCCTCCGCTGGGTGTCCGCATACGCGGAGCCCTTCGAGCGCAGTAATTGCTGCTCGGTCAGAGGTACGCCCGTCACGTGATTGAGCAGGTAATACATGATGGCCACACACGCCAGTCCGGGGATGCCGCGGTAGGTGCTGTTATAGCTCATGAGGAGGAAACCGACCCAGACGAGCCACTCACCAAAGTAATTCGGATGACGGCTCCACGACCAGAGTCCCCGCTCACAGACTTTCCCTTGGTTGGCGGGATCTTTCTTGAAGGCTGCCAACTGAGCATCGGCGAGCGTTTCGATGAGCAGGGCGAGGCCGACCACGCCGAGCCCACACCAATGGATGAGGCGCACGGGTCCAGTTGCCCCCTGCGGGCTAGATGAAAGTAAGGGGAGGCAAAGTAAGGCCAGCGCCAAGGCTTGGACGAAATAGAAATACGCCATCCGCCCGGGCATGCCGTCGCCCGCTTCGGCCCGCATGCGCACATACCGGCCGTCTTCGTGCTCAAGGTGTCCAAGGACGCGGACCGCAAGGTGCGTGCCCAGTCGGAGGCTCCAACCAATCGTCGCGAGCGCCATGAGTAGGCCTTGTCCGCCGAGCGGCATGACGGTGGTGTGCAGATAAAGCATCTGGAGCCCAACCAAGGCGAAGCCGTAGGACCAGGCGACGTCCACAATCGACCAGTTATCCAACTTGCGAGCGATCAGCCAGCAGACCGCGAAATAGACGCAGGCGATGCCGAGCAGCGCCAAAAAGTCGTAACCGAGATTGAAGAGCGGGCTCATGCGAGGTTCTTTTTCATCAAGCGACGGAAAGTCCACCGTAGGAAGAAATTCAAGATCCACGCGGCGAGCGGTGCGACAATCAGCCAGCCAATGATGCCATGCACGTAGGCCATCCAGAACTTCTGGAAGAAAATGCTGAACGACTCATTATACTGCTTCATGATGGCCTCGTAGGTCAGCACGATGTGCCGCGACCCGGTCACGGTCTCGCCGATGCGCATGAAGGGAATCATGAGCGCCACTTGCAGGACGAAACTCGCATGGTTGACGATTTGCATCACCACCTGATTCAGGCGGAAAAGGCGCCCAGCGATGATGCAGCCAATGGTGGTCGTGCCGATGAGAGGGTTGACGGCGATGGCTAGGCTGACTGAGACCGACGCCGCCACGCCTTCAGGTGTCGCCCCTTGCCGCAACTCGGCGACGAGCGGATCACGCACCTTGCGGCGAAGCCAGTCGGAAACGCGTCCCATTTACCCGACCTTGCGCGTGAAGAAGACCTTGCCAAGGTCGGTCTCGCCCTTGGCACCAAACAAGCAGAGCAGGGCGTAGCCCGCGATGGCGAAATTCCCGAGGAGCATCACGGCCACAAACCAGGCCAGGCGCACGGCGATACTCCGTTCGCGCCAAGCGACATAGAGCCAGAAGGCCATGAATCCGAAATAGGCATCGAACATCGTGGCCAAGCCCCACGGCTCGCTGCACACGGTCACATAACCGCCGACAACATTAATACCCTTGCCGGCATATTCAGGGAGTGGGCTGAGTGAAGGCTCGACACAGGCACGCCAAGACACCCAGGTCATGGCGGCGAGGACGACGATGAAATAGAGGATGAGGGTGCGGCGAGGTGACATGCCCGCAACCTATAGGATAATTCTCCAAACGCAAATCCCCACCCCTCTAGGGTGGGATGCGATCCCAGCGTATCCGCTTACCGCTTCTACCTGCCTCCAGGTAGGGACGCGTCGGCGACGCGTCCGCCTTGACCCTAATCCCATTCGGTCGCGACACCGTCGCGCCCCACCCTTCTACATTTACTTCGCAGCCTGCCAGCAGTTCCCTCGCGCGGCTCCGCAGCGCCTATACCCCATACTCGATACTCCATACTCTCTCCGGCCCCCCTCGCGGCTCCGCCGCGCTGGTAGGGCGGGTTGTCCCCAACCCGCCGTTAACCCGATTAACATTCGAAACTCACCCGACGAACGGACGGCTGAGGACAGCCTCCCACCCTCACAACAAATGGCACCGCGTGCTGCCCTAGCCTGCCTCCTGGTAGGGCGGGTTGTCCCCAACCCGCCGTTGAGCCGATTAATATCCGCACCTCTCTCGACATTCTATTCTCTCACCGCTCAACGGACGGCTCGGGACAGCCGTCCCTACCCAAGGCATCGCCATTCCTCTGCGTCGAGGTAGGGCGGGTTGTCCCCAACCCGCCGTTAACCCGATTAATATCCGTAACTCATTCAACGAACGGACGGCTGAGGACAGCCATCCCACCCTCAATCAGGCTCCGCCCTCCGCTTTCGCCGCGCTAACCCTTTCGGTTCGGTCGCACGTACACAGCCTGCACGACGCCGATATTGCGGTGCTCGAAGGCGGCCTGGCAGTAGCGGAAATACAGCCGCCACTTGCGGATGAAGCGTTCGTCGAATCCCAACGCCCGCACTTTTTCAAGATTGGCCTCAAAGGCGTTGCACCACGCATCAAGGGTGCGCGCATAATCGAGCCCGAACTCTTCCAGTCGCTCGAGCTGGAAGCCGCTTTCCTTAGTCATGAGCTTCCCGACGCGGTTGATGGAGAGGAGTAAGGATCCCGGGAAAATATGCTTCTGGATGAAGTCCACGCCGTCCCGGAACTGTTCGTAGCGGCTATCAGGGCAGGTGATGTATTGGAAAGCCGCGATGCCCTCGGGCTTGAGCAGCCGCCCGATCGAGGCGCAAAAAGCCGGGAGGTATTTGTGGCCGAGCGCTTCCAGCATCTCAATGGACACACACTTGTCGTAAAGGCCTTGGTGGTCGCGGAAGTCTTCAAGCTTCACGGTGATCTTATCCGCGAGCCCAGCGGCCTTGATGCGTTCGATGGCTAGATCGTGCTGCGCCTGGGAGATCGTCAGCGACGTCACCCGACATCCGTATTTCTTCACGGCGTGTAACGCCCAGCCGCCCCAGCCGGTGCCGATTTCGATGACGTGGTCCGCGGGCTTGAGCTGCAGGAAACGGCAGAGGGCTTCGTTCTTCTTCGCCTGCGCCTGCTCGAGTGAATCGGTGCCTTCCCAGCGCGCCGAGGAGTACATCATCGACGGGTCGAGGAAGAGCCGAAAGAAGTCGTTGGAGACATCGTAGTGCTCCGAGATATTACGGCGAACCGTCTTCTTATCGTTCGGCCGCAGGAGATGGCCGACGCGGTCCGCGATGCGGAATAAGCCGACCCCCAGCGCCTTGCGGGCCGAGCCGGACATACCCGGGGTCTGGTCAATATTCGCAATAAAGAAGCCGATGAGCGCGTTCAGGTCCGGCGAATCCCATTCGCCCTCCATGTAGCCTTCCGTCAGCCCAATATCGGCCGCGAGCATGATGCGCCGGAAGGCGTTATCATCGGCGACCTCGAGGCGCGCGCCACCTTTGGCTTGCGGGTCGCCGAGTACCAACTCGCCGCCTTCGGGGAGCCGTAGGGTCAGGCGCCCTTGCCGTAGTTTAGAGAGTTCGCCGAGGACGAGACGGCGGGCGAGTGAAGGTTTATTCATGTCGGCTGGTAAGTTCGGAAGTGGGGTGTCGTAGGTTGCGTTGTAGCGAGATGTCCGCGCCCTTGCGGCGGAACGGGAGTTTTTTCACTAACCACAGCCACGCGGCGTGGAGATGGATGAGCACAACGACTTTCAGAATCAGCAACGGCGACTTAATCGTCAGCCAGAGGAGTCGCCCGCCCGTCAGCGGCACCTGTCGCCCGCTCCAGGCGCTGATGAGCGTCTTGCGCCCGTCTTCATAATGGTCGACGGCCACGGAGAGCCGCTCTCCAGGGAGGCGGAGCGTGAACTCGAATTCGGTGTCGAGGGCCGAGAAGGGCGATACGTAAAAGCGCTTGGGCGCCCGCAGTTGTAGAAAGGCTTCGCCGCTGGCATCCCGCCGCAGGCATTCCCGCCCGAGGAACCAGGCCTTGCGCTCACCGAACGTATTATGGACCTCGGCGATCCCGCCGACTAAGGCGCCGTCGACGGTGAGCAGGAAGAAGACGACGGGGTTATAAGATTTTCCAAACGCTCGGGGCATGGCGACCAGGGTGACCTGCGCGTTCGCCGGCAAAGGCTGACCCTGTGCTTCGCAAAAAGCCCGCACGCGAGCCGGCAATAAGTCCCCCGGCTGACCAAACGATGGGGCGACTCCCTCGGGCTGGAAGATCTCTGCACTCGGCAAGAAATCGCCATCGCGGAACGAATAAGGGGACCAGGCTCGCCCCAGCATCCATCCCCCGGCCCGGACTTTCTCAATTTCTTCTACATTAACCGCGAAGGCGAAGGCTCCGTGCGTGAAGTGGTGCTGCTTCGGCCAGAGCCGGGCATGCATCACGCTCGCATCATAGAGTCGGGCCATCGGCGGCCACGGTTGAAAGGAAAACGGCGGGGGGCAAGCCCCCCTCGCCGAAACCTTGCTAAAGATTCGAGCCTAGGCATAAAACCCGTCGTGGCCTCCTCCTCCGACGCAATGGGTCTCGGCGCTCTCGCCCTCGCTGCCTCAGGGGGCTTTCTTTTATTGGCGTTGAATGCCGGCCGTAAGCGCCGACTGCTCGATGACACGCCGGTGTCGAAGGCCCTGGGGGTTTTTATCGGTGAAGTGGAAGTCGAAGGGGTTTGTACCCGCCGTGATCCCTATACGAGCTACCTCTCGGAACAGTCGTGCGTGCTCTATAGCTGGTCCATCTGCGAGCACTGGCGCCGCGCCCGCGAGGAGACCTATACCGATGACAAGGGCAACACGCGCACCCGCACGGTCATCGTCCATGGTTCGGATACCATCGCCTCGGGCGGTAAGCAGGCAGGGTTTTACGTGCAGGACGATACGGGTTACCTCTGGGTTGAGCCAGAGGGGGCCGACCTCGAGACGGTCTCAATGTTCGATCAGTCCGTCGATGAGAGTGACCCGCTTTATTATGGCAAAGGCCCGGAGGGCTCCGTCGATGGTTCGACGGGCGAACGTTCCTTCTCGGAGCACGGCCTGCCCCTCGGCACCAAACTTTTCGTGCGCGGCCGCGCCAGTGAACGGCCGGACATCGTGGCGGCCCAGATCAAGCGCGAGGACAAGGCCGATATGTTCATCATCACGCCGCGCGGAGAGAAGGATGTGAGCGACGGCAAGGCGACCGCTTATCTGCTCTGGAATATCGTCGGCGCGCTCTGTGCGGGCGGGTTCGCCTCCACGGTTTTCGCGAGCCAAGCGGGCCAGCTTGGTCCCGCTCCGGTGCTGCTCGGCGTCCTGCTCTACCTCGTCGCCCTTAGC
>CAISXT010000097.1 GCA_903889525.1 uncultured Opitutia bacterium
CGCACTTACGGTCGCGCGGTCTTGCAAACCACCTCAAGTTCCAAACCCAGCTACCGGAATTTCGCCTACATCCTCCAAGCCCAAGCCAGTAACGACCTCAAACTCCAGAAGCCGGCCCGCGCCGAACGCCACCTCCAGCAAGCCCTCCGCCATATCCACCGGATTTGCGACGAACATCACCCGGATGCCCTCTCGATCCAACAGGACTTGATTAATATTTATATTCCCGCCGGCCGCTACGCCGAAGCCGAGCCCATCCTCCAGGCCATGGTCAAAGCTTCCGAGCACGCCGACTTCTCCGATGAGCGCGCCCAAGAGCGCTACCTTAATAATCTCGGCTTCGTGCAGGTACACCTCGAGGAATTCCCGAAAGCCGAACTCAACCTCCGCCGGGCCCTCGAGATCGTGGGCAAAGACCAAGGTTGCTACATTATCAAAAACCTCGGGCTGATGTACCAGAAGATGGGCTATGTGACCGAAGCCATTCGCGAATACGAGAAAGCCCTCCCGCTCTTCGAAACGCATTACGAAGCGAATCATTCGGTCGCCGCGTTCATCCGCACCGCCCTCGCCGAACTCAAAGCTACGCCCTGATACCCCGACCGCCCTCCGATCAACCCATCCTCCTTCAAACCATGGCCACGACCCTCGACGAAATCTCCAAATTCATGGACGCAGCTAAGCTGCGCTACGGCAAGGAGGACGATCGCATCCGCACCGGCTTCGCGACCGACCTCTACGAAGACCATGAAGGCGACAACTGCCTGCACCTGACGATTCGACTCGAAGAAGACGGCGAATTACTCCGCATCCAGGCTCCCCGCGCTTACCAACTCCCGCCCAAAGCCGGCTCGCGCAAGCTCGCCGCCGTCCACCGCACGATCAATCAACTCAACTGGGAGACGAAGGTCGGTCTCTATGAGATGGATACCGAAGACGGTGAAATCCGCCTCAGCATCGACTTGCCCCTCGAGGACGCCCAACTCACCGAGCTTCAGCTGACCCGGCTCATCCGGCTCATGCCCATGATTATCGACCAAGGCCACCTCGCGCTCCGCCAAGCCATCGATGACGGCATCCCCGTGCCCAACGAAGCCGAACTCGCCCACAGCTTCGAAACCTTCATCCGCAACCGCGTCCCCGGTTCGTCGAGGTAGGGACAGCACCACGTGCTGTCCTAGTTGCCTCTCTGCCTTGGGTAGGGACGGCTGTCCTCAGCCGTCCGTTCGCCGACCAACGCACGCACCTCGATTGACTTCCTCTTCTCTCTCTCTGGTCAACGGCGGGTTGGGGACAACCCGCCCTACCTTGAGGCCACTACACAAAAACAAGGAACCAAGAACGAAGAACACGCCTAGCGCTGCCTCTCTCCGGCCCTCGTGTCCTCAGATCCTCCTGTCCTCGTTTACGCCCCGTGTCCCCGTGTTCGCCACGCATCCCCTTGCGCTTATGTCTCACCCACCCATACCTCTCCCGCATATGCCTTTGCCCGTGCTCTCTAAATCACTCTTCAAACTCGGACTGGAATGCCCACTCCGCCTCAAACACGCCCTCACGCGTCCGGCCCTGCCCCGTAAGTCCGATGAGGATGAGTACATGCAGATGCTCGCCCGCGGTGGCTACATGTTCGAGAAGCTGGTCCGCATCTACCACCCCGGCGAAGATATGTATGTGCCCAAGGAAAGCCATGCGGCCGCCTCGGCGCGGACGCTGGCCAAAATCAAAGCGGGCGACTGCACCCTGCACGAAACGACCTTCACCCACGGCGACCTGATGGCCCGGACGGATATGATCCGCGTCCACGGCTCGTTCATCGACCTGATCGAAATCAAATCCGCCTCCGCCGAAGCCGATGCCCAGCTCGAGACAGAGGCGACCACCCTCAACACGAAAGCCTGGCAGCCGTACGTCATCGACCTCGCCTTCCAAGTCCATGTCGCCGGACTCGCCCTCAAGGCCGCCGGCATCGATAAGACGATTCGCGCCTGTTTCTACCTGCCGAATAAGAACGGCATCGCCAACGCCGAAGAATGCCGCGGGCTCTTCTCCATCACCGAACAAAATTCCGGTGGCCGGCCCGAGGTCGTGTACAAAGGCAACGCCCAGGCCGGCGATGCCTCCTCCCTGATTGCGATCGTCGACGCCACGGAAGCCGTCGCGAGCGCCCACCCGCAGGAACACTCGATCGCCGAGGCTACCGCTACCCTCAGTGGCTTTGCCGAAGGCCACCGCTGGCCGAGCCCCGAACTCGGGCTGAAATGCAAGTCGTGCGAATTCAACGTCCCTGGCCAGACCTCTGGCTACGACCTCTGCTGGGGCACCCAAGCCCGCGCCGAGCACCACCTCTTCACCCTCGGCTTCCTCGGTAATCTAGAGCGCGGCAATCCCGGCACAATCCAGCGCATCATTGCGCAGGCCGCTCCGCGCGCACCGCAGATTACCGACCTGCAAGACGAAGACATCGTCGGCGACGGCAAACTGCAGCGCACCTGGAAACGTCAGATCATGGCCGTGCGCACGGGACGTCCGTTCCTCTCGCCCGAACTTGCCAAGAACCCCGCCGGCCTGATGCGCTGCCTGCCCGAGCACTACCCATTATACTTCCTCGATTACGAAGGCACGCGCTGGGCCCTACCCTCCGCCCCAGGTTGCCGCCCCTATGGGCAAGTCGCCTTCCAATGGAGCTGCCATGTCATCGATAACCCGGGCGCCTCACCTCGGCACGTCGAGTGGCTCGACACTGAATCCGAGAACCCCAACGTCGGCTTCCTCGAATCCCTCCGCCGCGTCCTCGGCGAACAAGGCACCATCTACCACTGGTCCAGTTACGAGATCACTATCACCCAGGAACTCGCCGATGAAATTCGGGGCGACGCCTCCAAGGCCGACCTCGTCTCGTGGGTGGATCGCAATTGGGGAACGCCCGGCAGCAAGAAGACCGCGGTGAAGAGTGAGCGCACCCTTGATCTCCTCGAGATCTCGCGCGGCCATTTCTATGACCCAGCCATGAAGGGCAGCCACTCCATCAAAGCCGTCCTGCCTGTGATCTGGAAGAATCCAACCATCCAGAAACTCTTCCCCAAGTACGCCGTCGACCAGCACGGTAAGGCCGTCAAGAACCCGTACGAGGCCCTGCCCGCGCTCACCTTAGAGGATTCCGCCAAAGGCAGCCCCATCGACCTCACCCAGCTCGAGGCCATGGACATCGTCAAGAACGGCACCGGCGCCATGCGTGCCTATGAGCATGTCCGCTATGGCCTCGCCGCTGGTCAGCCCGCCGAACGTAAAGCCATCCGCCGACAACTCATGCGCTACTGCGAACTCGACACCGCCGCCATGATCATGATCTGGAAACATTGGGTGGGGTAATGACTCCAAGGGTGGGACAGCACAACGCGCTCGAGGGTGGGGCAGCACCGCGTGCTGCCCTAGTTGCCCCTCTGTGCTCCCAACCGCCAACCGCTAACCGCTTCCACCTCGCGACACCGTTGCGCCAGGTAGGGACAGCACCACGTGCTGTCCTAGTTGCCTCTCTGCCTTGGGTAGGGACGGCTGTCCTCAGCCGTCCGTTCGCGGGCAGACGCACGTACCTCGATCGACTTCCTATCCTCTCAACGCCCACCGGCGGGCTCGGAGAGCCACGCCCCTACCTTGAGGCCACTACA
>CAISXT010000098.1 GCA_903889525.1 uncultured Opitutia bacterium
ATTATAAACGGCACCGCCATGCAGGCCGGAATGCAGGTCCGAACGCGGGCCGGTGAGGCCAACCTCGAGGCCAATAATGCCGCGCAAGCCAGTCGTGATGACAATCTGGTCGGCCGATGGCGATGCGGTATCGGAGAGGAGGACGCAATCCGCCTCGGTGAGCTCGGCCTTATGATTATGTAAGAACTCCGGGAAACTCGGGGAGCCAATTTCCTCTTCGCCCTCAATCAGGAAGGTGATGCGCAACGGGAGGTCCGGACGGCGCTTAAGCAAACGCGTGAGGGCAGCGACCGCGACGAGGTGCGGGCCCTTGTTATCCGCGGTGCCACGTCCCCAGATTTTACCGTCGCGCACGACGGGCTCAAAAGCGGGCGTCGTCCAAAGATTCAGGGGGTCGGCGGGCTGCACGTCATAATGACCATATAACACGATGTGGGGCCATTCCTTCGGGCCGCGCCGACGGCCCAGCACAATCGGGTGCAAGGGCGTCGGCACGACTTCGACTTCGAGCCCGGCCTGCTTCAGCAAGCCACAGATATGCTCGCGGGCGCCGTCCATGCCCGCCTTGAAGGCCGGGTCGGTGGAGACGCTGGGGTGCTTAACGTAGTCGATCAGTTCACGGACAAGATCCATGCCTCCATTAGGCAAGGAAGACACCGGAGGGCAACCCCTAGAGGTTAAGAGGACCGGAGGGCCCGAGGGCCGGACCTGAAGGGAGAGTATGGAGTATCGAGCATAGAGTATCGGGGGAGGGTTTGCCTTGGGCGGGGGCGGCACCGCGTGCTGCCCTAGTTGCCATTCCAGGTGCCGGGTGACGGCCACCGGGGCATCGGCGTTTCGGGAATCGGCCGTTCAGCTCCTAGTTCCTGCGGCTGATGGCCGAAAAGCCGTCACCTGCAGAGTCCTCTAGGCCTCCTTTGCCCCAATACTCCATACTCAATACTCCATACTCTGGAATCTGGAATTTTGTCTTCCCCCTTCCCCGTCTTCGGGAACAGTAAAGGCATGTCCCCCGCGGAACAGTTGAAGGTCATGAAATCCCGCACCGAGAAATTCATCGGTGAGGCGGAGATTCTGAAGCGCCTTGAGGCCGGCAAGACCCTCCGCGTGAAGCTCGGCGTCGACCCCACCCGCCCCGACCTAACCTTCGGCCACATGGTGGTCTTCCAGAAGTTACGCCAGTTCCAGGAACTCGGCCACCAGGCTGTACTCATCATCGGCGACTACACCACGCGCATCGGCGATCCCACCGGTAAATCCGAGACGCGCCCCGTCCTGTCCGAAGCGGAGATCGAGGAGAACGCCAAGACCTACCTCGAACAAGCCTACCAGATTCTCGACCCCAAGAAAACCGAAGTCCGCCGCAACAGTGAGTGGTTCGGCAAGATGTCGTTCCTCGACGCCCTCCAGCTCAGCCGACGCATGACCGTCGCGCAAATGCTCGCCCGCGATGATTTCGCCAAGCGCCACGCCTCAAACACGCCCATCTCGATTGTCGAATTCCTCTACCCACTCCTCCAGGGCTACGACTCGGTGATGCTTAAGTGCGACATCGAGATCGGCGGCAGCGACCAGCTCTTCAATATGCTCGTCGGCCGCGACCTACAGGAACAGGAAGGCCAGCCGCCCCAGGCCGTGCTCGGCATGCCGCTACTCGTCGGCCTCGACGGCGAGAAGAAAATGTCGAAGAGCCTCGGTAACTACATCGCCTTCAATCACGGTGCGAAAGATATGTTCGGCCGCATCATGTCGGTGCCCGATGCGACGATGTGGGTCTACTACGACCTCCTCCTCTTGTGCGCACCGGAAGAAATCGCCGCACTCAAGGCCGGCCACCCGATGGAGGCCAAGAAGCAACTCGCTACCCGCCTGACAGATAAATTCCACGGGGCCGGCGCCGGTACGAAAGAACGGGCGGAGTTTGAGAATGTCTTTTCCAAGGGCGGCGTGCGGACCGATATGCCGGAATTCGCCTGGGAGGCCGTCTCGGGCGGAGCCGCCGAAGTGGGCATCGTCGACCTCTTGGCTGCAACGAATCTCTTCCCCTCTAAAAAGGAAATCCGCCGGCTCATCGAGGGTGGCGCGGTCAAGATCGGCGAAGACAAGGTCTCTGATCCAGCCCTGAAAGTCACTAAGCCTGCGGGCGAATGGGTGATTCAGGCCGGCAAGCGCACCTTCGTGAAGGTGAAGTAAGCGCGGCGCTTATGCGGCCTGCTCGGCGCGGGCTTTGATGATCCGCAGAATATAAGCCTGCAGGTCGTTCATCAGCCATTCGGTCCACCAGTGGGAGTAGAAGTTGAAGCCTGTCGAGAGACGCTGGTCGCTGGCGAGGTGCAGCACGACGCGGTCTGCACCGCGCGGCTCAATCCAATAAGAACCATGGAGGACGTCGAAATACGGCCCGCCGATGGTCACGTGTTCATCAAACGTCGTCGGGGGGATATTCTTCGTGTCGGCGACAATGGAAAACGACAGGCGCTTATTCTCCGCCCACTCGGTCACTTTCTCGACGAAGAGCACATTGCCCTCGAAGCGGGCATAGCGCACCGAACCGACACCGGTGCCTTCAAGGATCGCCTCGGTCGGTCGCGGGAAGCCAAGCTTATGGCTCAGCGAGAAGCCGTGCTCGGCTTCGGTAATGCGGGGTACCGAGCGGATCTGCCTCCAGACTTGGCCCGGCGTGGCCTTGATTTCAATCGCTGTGTGCACTGTGGCGATCTCCGTCGACCGCTCCCGTAATGATTCCAGCGGACCGGCTACGAACGGCAGCAACGCCACGGCGGCGAAGCAGAGGCGCTTCGAGCCGTCTGACGGCTGGCGGTCTAGGATGACGCCAGCCAGCACCCCGCCCAACGTCGACATGACCAAGACGATGGGTAGCCAGAGAATCACACAAATCCAGCCTTCCAGATTAAACCCGATCGCCGCCGCCATGAAAGCGAGGCCAGCGAGCCAGGGGCCAAAAATCCGGCGTAACCAGCGCTTCTCGACTTCACCGAACCAGACTACCACGAAGCCGAGTACCAAAGGGACCAAGAAGATGAAGCTACAGGACATCACCGCATAAAATGCTGACGCCTTGCCGCCCTGGCTCATCGGCGCAAAGAGCAGGCGGGAGATGAGGCCGTAGCCTGCGCCCAAGACCAAACCGACCAAAAGCTGCTGGAGGGATGAAAGGCGGCGATCGCTCATGGGAATATCCAATCATTGGGCACCGCCCTAGAGGCAGGCAAGCCCACCCTTCCCGCCCGACCGCGAATAACCCCGCCGATTATGCCCTTCCCCTGACCGCGAGCCCCTCCCTATTATCGGCCTCCGCATGGCCGACCCCGCAAACATCAGTCGAGACTTCGTGCATCTGCATGTGCACACCGACTACAGCATGCTCGACGGCTGTAGCCGCATCGACCGCTTGATGGAGCGCGCCTGCGATATGAATATGCGGGCGGTGGCCATCACGGACCACGGCAACCTCTTCGGCCTCTTCGATTTTTGGAACGAGGCCAAGCAACGCTCCAAGGGCGATGTGAAGCTCAAGCCGCTACTCGGTTGCGAACTCTACCTCGTCTGGGACCACGCCCTCACCGATAAGCCGGACCGCCGAGAGCATAAGTATTTCCATATGGGCGTGCTCGCCCGGAATTTTAAAGGCTACCAGAACCTCACCAAACTGGTCTCCGACGCGCACGTCCGCGGCCTGCACTACAAACCGCGCACCGACCTCGAGCAGCTGGCCAAGCATGCGGATGGCTTGATCGGCTTCTCCGGCTGCCTCCAGGGCGTCATCCCGCAGGCGCTCCTCCGGGGCGACTATGAAGCTGCCCGCAAAGCCTGCGGCAAATTCGTCGAAATCTTCGGCCGCGAGAACTTCGTCATCGAGCTCATGGACCACGGCCTGGAGGAACAGAAGCGCATCATCGCCGACCTCCTCAAACTCGCCACGGAATTCCAACTCCGCGTCGTCGCCACGAACGACGTGCACTACGTCGATGCCAGCGATTCTGTGGCCCACGACGCCATGCTGTGCATTCAGACCGGCGCCCGCCTAGCCGATGAGCGCCGCATGCGCTACTCCGCCACGGAGTTCTACCTAAAGAGCGAGGCTGAGATGCTGCGCGTCTTCAGCGAAGTCCCCGCCGCGATTAAGAACACCGTCGATATCGCAGAGATGTGCGACGTGAAGCTACCCGTCGGGCAAAATAACTACCCCGTCTACATCTTCAGCGAGGGCGTGAAGCCCAAGGCCGACGACAAGATTGATGAGATCTTGGACGGCTACGAGCAGCTCAAGAACGGCCTGCTCGTCTCCGCCGGCAAGCCGGGCGACTTCGTCATCGAAGCCGAGAAGCGCAAGGCCATGCGGGCCAACGGATCCTACCTACTCGAGCAGGTGAAGGCCGGCCTCAAGGAGCGCTACGGCGTCGACTACGACTCCCCCAAGGCCTGGAAGGACGAGAAGATTCCCGGCCCTGGGAAGACCAGCCCCGCCGAACTCTGCCGCCGCGTCGACTATGAGATGGGCGTCATCGCCGGTACGGGCTTCGTCGACTACTTCCTCATCGTCTGGGACTTCATCGACTGGTCTCGACGTCATGATATCCCCGTCGGCCCCGGCCGCGGTTCGGGCGCCGGCTCAATCGTGGCGTACTGCCTCAAGATCACGGACATCGATCCCATCCGCTTCGGCCTACTCTTCGAACGCTTCCTAAACCCGGAGCGCGTCTCCGCGCCCGACTTCGATATCGACTTCTGCATGCGCCGTCGCGACGAGGTCGTTGGTTACGTGCGCAAGAAGTACGGCGAAGACCGGGTCGCCAACATCATCACCTTCGGCACCTTCGGAGCCAAGATGGTCGTCCGCGACCTTGCCCGCATCCGCGACCTACCGTTCGTCGAGACCAACCGCCTCGCTAAACTCGTCCCGGATGACATTAATATTTCGCTCGAAGACGCCCTGAAAAAATCCAACGAGCTCCGCGAGGAGGTCGCCATTAATCCGCAGGCTGCGAGCATCATCGAGACCGGCCGAGTCATCGAGGGTATGGTCCGTAACTCTGGTAAGCATGCGTGCGGCATGATTATCGCCGACCGGCCGCTCACCGATATCATCCCCGTGACGATGCAGGAAGGCGACCTGACGACCCAATACGCCAAGGACCCCGTTGAGAAACTCGGCCTCCTCAAGATGGACTTCCTGGGCCTGAAGACGCTCACCATCATCGACGACGCCCAGAAGCTCGTGCGCAAGCACCGCGGGAAAACCGAGTTCAATATTGAGAAAGTCGGCTTCGAGGATGCCGCGACCTTTGCCCTGCTCAATGAAGCCAAGACTGTCGGCGTGTTCCAGCTTGAATCGGGCGGCATGCAATCGCTCTGCCGTAAGTTCCATATTTCAGCCATCGATGAGATTGTCGCGCTGATCGCCCTTTACCGACCTGGCCCGATGCAGTTCATCGGCGACTACATCAAGGGGAAGGATGATCCTAACTTCGTCAAATATGCCCACCCGCTCCTCGAGAAGGTCGCCAAAGAGACTTACGGCATCTTGGTCTACCAGGAACAGGTGATGGAAGCCGCCCGCGTGGTGGCTGGCTACACCCTCGGCGGCGCCGACATGCTCCGCCGGGCGATGGGCAAGAAGATCCGTGAGGAGATGGAGCAGCAGCGCTCGATCTTCGTCGAGGGCGCCAAAACGACCAATAATATCGATAAGAAGAAAGCGGAGGAAATCTTCGCGACCCTGGAGAAGTTCGCCGAGTACGGCTTCAATAAATCGCACTCCGCCGCCTACGCCATTCTCTCGTACCGCACGGCTTACCTGAAGGCCAACTACCCGGTCGAGTTCATGTCGGCCGTGCTCACCTCCGAACAAGGCAATGCCGACAAGCTCGCCGAATTCATGGCGGAAGTCGAAGCACTTGGCATGAAGGCGCTCGGCCCGGACGTGAATCAATCCGACACCGACTTCACGCCGATGATCAAAGAGAATGCCATCCGCTTCGGCCTCGGCGCCATCAAGGGCGTCGGCGAGCAGGCCGCCCGCAACATCGTGGCGGAGCGCGAAAAGAATGGGCCCTTTAAAGATTTTGCCGATTTCGTGGGCCGCATGGGCGAATTCGATCTCAATTCCCGCACCCTGGACTGCCTGGTCCGTGCCGGCGGCTTCGACTTCACGAGCGAAGATCGCCGACATCTCGTCGACTCCATTGAATCTGTCCGCCGCCACTTCGCAGGCGAGCGCAAGGAACGTGCCAGCGGACAAGGCTCGCTCTTCGACATGCTCGGCGCGGAAGATGCCGGGGCGGCCCGGCCCACCGACATGATTCTGCGCAAGTCGGAGAAGATGCCCAAGCTCGAGATGCTCAACAGCGAGAAGGCCCTCCTTGGCTTCTATCTCAGCGGCCATCCACTCGCTGATTACCACGGCCTCGACGAAGCCGTCGCCACCCTCACCGTCACGCCGGACCGCATCGAGCTCGATAAGAAAGAACGCCACACCGTGCGCGTCTGCGGCATTGTCGCCGGCCTCGAGAAGAAGATTTCCAAGAAAGATAATCGCCCCTGGGCACTCTTCACCGTCGCCTCCCGCTCTGTCACCATCCCCGTGATGATGTTCTCGGAAGCCTATGAGGCCGCCGCTCTGCTTAAAGACGGGGAGTTGCCACTACTCATGGATGGCTCGCACGTCATCGTTGATGCCCGCCTTAACTTCCGGGAAGAACGAGGCGAGTGGTCGCTGAGCGCCCACGCCATCACCCCTCTCCGTCGCGCCCCGACCCTCATCAAGAAGATCCTCTTCGCGCTCAAGCCTGGCGCGGACGCAGGCGACTTCATGGAGAAAATCGTGGCCCACACCCGCAAGGTCGATGGCCCCACCATCGTCCAGATCGGGATCATCCAACCCGACGGACGCGTCCTCGTAGCCGAAGCTTCCCGCGGTATGACGACCCGCTTTGATACCGAGAGCTACGGCGCCTTCGGACGCCATCCAGCCTGTGCCGGCGTGCAGATTGAGCCCGTGGCCCCGACCCAAGCCCCGCAGCGCAAGTATGGCCCGCGCACTTAAGTCCTCAGCCGAACAGCTGCCGGCACCACGATACCAGCCCATAACGCCTTAAGTAATGCCACTGGCTGGCGAATGCGAAGCTGGTCTTGTAGCGTAGTCGACGGAGTTCGCCACCTAGTCCACTGGCAGGCCGGGCCCCAATCGTTGAGGTAACTCCCGTGGCGTCGCCATCCATTACAAGTGAAGGCCGGACATAGAGAATCTCGAGGTCATGTTCCCACCAGTGCTTCAGGTGCACGTCCACAGGCCGTAGAAAAGGCTGGGCGCTGGCCAGGAATTTACGGGCACCTTCGAGAGACCAGAGTTGGGCGGCGGTGCGGGAAGGCGGACGCCGATGGCGGTAGAGTTGCTGACCTCCGGGAGTCTCCGCCACCCTTTCGCCTCCGCGTAATGCTCCCTCTATTTTAATCAGATCGGCGGGCGGGCCGGGCACGGCCAGCAAATCTTTCAGCCGGGCGACGAAATTATCCGCCAAGAGAAAGTCGTCTTCTAGGACTAATGTGCGCTCCCATCCTTCGCGGATAATCCGCTCGGCTACAGACACGTGACTGAGGCAGCACCCAACTTCACCTGGTGAGAGCGGCTTGAAGAACGCTGCAGGATTCCATGGCGCGAGCCGGGCAATTTCCGTCGCCGGTAAAAGGCGACCATCCGACGCCTCATGCCGTTCAAAAGTTAATCCCACCACCGCCAGTGCCGCCGAAACCTTCTGCCAACGCACGGTCGAACCAGCGAGATTGATCACCAAGATCGGGCAAGGGCGATGCAGCTCACTTGGACTGGCACTCATGACCGCGGATGTTGAGCCGCGCGCTCGACGGACGCCAGACCAGACCGAAGCCTGATTTGTTTGCCAACCCGTCGCCCACGGACATCTTGAGGTCGCATTCATGGTACCGCTTCGCATTGCATTCTCGGACTGGGCTAGCGGCTCTAGCCCGACGGTGGAACGCATCTTCCGGCTACTGTCCTTGCACCGTGAGGTAGTGCGAGCGGACTTCGCTACGGCGGATTTACTGATCTACTCCGATTTTGGCGAACGCCACTGGGATTTCAAAGGCCTGAAGGTCTATGTTACCGGCGAGAACATGTTGCCTGACTTCGAGCAGTGTGACCTTGCCTACACGCCGGTCGAGCTCGCGGGCGACCCCCGGGCCGTCCGTTTCCCTTACTATGCACAGGTGCTGCCAGAACTTGGTTCGCTCATCCGCCCGGCCAACTACGACGCTCGCCCCTTACTTGATCGCGCCGAGTTCGCCTGCTTTGTCGCCAGCAATCCCCGCGGCCCCGACCGTAATCGCTTCTTCCGGGCGCTCCACCGCCGCCGACCGCTCGTCTCCGCGGGCCGACATTTCAATACGACGAATAAGCCCTTAGCGGATAAAATGTCATTCCTCCGGAGCTTCCGCTTCAACCTAGCCTTCGAGAATACCAGCTCACCAGGGTATGTGACCGAGAAACTCGTGGAGCCGCTACTCGCCGGCACCATTCCCATTTACTGGGGGGCTCCGGATGTTGGCCGCGAATTCAATCCCGGCTGCATGATTAACGTTTCCAACTTCGCGACGGAAGCCGCCGCCATCGAACACATTCTGGCCGTCGACGCCGACCCCCAGGCTCGCCTCGCGCTGCTCTCGACGCCGCCATTTCGTGATAATCGTGAACCGACCTGCCTTTCGGACGATTATCTCATCAACCCGCTCCTTGCCCTGCTTGATGCAGGCATCAAGCCGAGCGCCCGGCACTATCGACATCGCACGCTACGCGAGCACGCTTATGCGTCGCCACTCCAGCAACGGCTCGCGAGCCTATGCTGTCGTCTTGACGGGATGCTCTGGAAGATGGGCGTGCGTTGATTTTGCGCAGGTTATTCTGATTGAAAATAAACCCGGCGAGAAGAGACTGCCGCTAACCGTCATGACCCCCGCCGCCCCCGCCTTCGGAGAGCTCCGCGCCTCCCTATTGCAACGTATCGCCCTCGGCGTGATTCGGATTCCCCCGCTTTACCGCGGCTCACTTCGCCCCCTCTGGGTTAAGTTACTCAACGCCCTTCGCTCCGGGCCGGTCGATGTCGAGTCGGTCTTCGGACGCTTCCGAGTCTACCCCACGACTAACCTCGTCGACAGTGCCCTGCTCATTCACCCGTGCTACAATCAAGAAGAGATTGATTTTCTGAAGGCGGGCACGGGCCCTGGTGGCACGTTCGTTGATGTCGGCGCCAACATTGGCCTGTATTCGGTTGCACTCGGTAACTTCCTCCAGCCGGGAGGCCGCGTCGTCTCCATCGAGCCCAACCCTGTTTGTGTGGCCCGCCTGCGCCATAATCTCGAACTCAACGGCCTCGACACCTCCCGGGTCTTCGATGTCGGCGTCGGCGACTTCGACGGCAAGGCCAAACTCGTCGTGCTCCGCAACGACCTCGCCATCGCGCACATCGTCCGCGACGATGCTCATGGGGACTTCGCCGTGCGCCAGTTACTCAGCATCCTGGATGACGCCGGCTTGCAGACGATTGATGCGCTGAAAATCGACGTCGAAGGCTTCGAGCGCGCCGCCCTCGAGCCCTTCTTCCGCGCCGCTCCGCGTTCACGCTGGCCGAAACGCATCTGCATGGAGCACTTGCACGACAGCGACGTCATGGCCGGCATCCTGCGCGGTTGTGGCTACCGCCTCGTCAAGAGCACGCGAAACAACGCCCTACTGGTGCTGGAGTAGTCGCGCCATACAAGCTCAGCCGAAGGTCGCCCGGCGCCAGCCGCCAAAGCCAAATTTACGGAGGCAATGCCAGTGGCTGGCCAGCGAATAACTTACCCGATACCCCAAGCGCCGGATCAGGCCGGAGAAACCGACGGGTCGGCGGGCGCCAATGGTGGACTCCTTCGACAGTTCTGGGTCTAGCCCGACAATGGCGGGCGTAATGGCCAGCACATCGAGATCGCCCTCCCACCAATGCTTCATCTGTATGTCGACCGGACGACGGAGTTTGCTAGACTGGGCGAGGAATCGACGGGCTCCCTCCAGCGACCAAAGCAAGGCCGTCGCATTGATCGGTGGGCGGCGATACCGGACCACTTTGTGCCCGGTGGACAATACGGTGACGACATCGCCACCTGAGAGTGCGCTCTCAAGCTTAATAAGATGCGGCGGTTCACCTGGCACGGCCAAGAGCGCCTCCATGGCTGGCAGGAAGTCCGGCTTTAATTTAAAATCATCCTCCAAGACCACCATGCGAGGCCATCCCTCACGCACCATTCGCTCCAACGCCCGGAGGTGGCTGAGATAACATCCGACCTCCCCAGCTGAGAGGGGTTTAAAGAAATCAGCTCGGTCCGCCGAGACCACGCCTGCCAGCTCCTCCGCGGGCAACGCGCGACCGTTCACGGCCGCCAGGCGCTCATATCCTTGACCGCAGGCCTGCAGTTTTTGGTCGGCTGCGGCCATGCGTGCCCTCGAGGCATCGAGGTTTATCACGAGAATCGGACACATGCGTTCGGGGGGTCTTGGTTATATTTTGTTTCATTGTTTCACAAGATTTAAGGATAGGCATTTCTACCTAAGTTAGCCGACGTCGCACCCTCGCATGGGCTACTCGCGGGGGTTTATCGATTGCACAGCGCGCCCGCTAGAGACATCGATTGGATATGGGCGCCGAGACGCACATTGTTCTGATCAGCCACGCAGGCTCACCGAGGCATGCGACCGCGGTGGCCCGACTCGGCCAGCTCAACCTTCGCTTTACGCTATCCCCGGCGATCTTCATCGGCGAAGCAGGTGACATCGGCGATGTTTACGATGAGCACCGTCGTCTCCAATTCTATGGCTACCCTTTACGCAAAGGGGAAATGGGCTGCTTCCTTGCCCACCGGGGTGCCTGGCAAAAAGTAGCCGAAGCCACGAGCGGCTGCTTCCTTGTTCTGGAAGACGACGCCCATGTTGAATCAACGAATCTTCCCTCGATCCACCTCGCGGCGGAGAAAATCACCGGACGGCCTTGGGTGGCGAAAGTCTATAGCCTACCCTCTAGGCCATTCCGGCGCTGGGCTGAGCTGGAGGGGGAAGCCTGCCTGGGTCGGCCCACCGTCCCAGGGACTGGCACGGTGGCCTATCTGATTACCCCTGAAGCAGCTCGGAGGCTCTTAGAAAAATCCTCCCGTTTCTGGTGTGCCGTCGATGATTTTATGAACCAGGAATGGGAGCACGACGTCACCCTCCTTCACTGCGAGCCCTCCTTGGCCTCCCATCGGGATGACGCGAACTCACTGATTGGCGACCGCCTTAAACCCACGGTAAATTTTCCCGCCAAGATTGGGCGAGAAATCCGGCGCGCCTGGCTAAGCGTCCGGCGCACCTGGCACGACCAAGGTGTGCTCGGGCGGCTCGGATTGCGCTTCAAGAAGGTGGAAAACCTGCGCAGGAAATAAGGCCTTTGGCCGCTCCCCTTTTGGCTTATCGTGCCATGCAGATAACAGGGCCTATCCGTCTAAGTAACCGGAAGCCCACTGAAGCCAGCATCGTCTCAACCTCCCGCTGATCGCGATGGCGGCCGGCGTATTCGCCATCGTGGCACTCCATGATTACTCCTGCGAACGGGGCGAATGCGCCGGACTGATTAAGAAGCAGTTCGAACTCCATGCCTTCGATGTCAGCGACCAGCCAGGCGCCCGGGGCGATTCCGTGGCGCGCGACCGCTGACGCCAGGTCGACGGCCGGGACGCGGATAAGCCCAAGCCCTTCACTGGAGGCCGTGCCAGCCGAGCCGGCCAAGGATTGATCCGGCGACCAATGGAAGGTAACTTCGGGCACGTCAACTGGACCGACGGCCTCGTTGATGCAGACATAATCCGCTGAAGGAAAGTTATGAGCGACTACCTGACGGCCAATCACCGCGAAAGCTGGTACGGCCTCGTAGGTCACGAGTCTGAGCGGCCGACCACCAAGAATCACCGAGGAAACGATACCCAGACTTCCCCCTAACTCTAGGACCGTCGCACCTGGGGGCAGAAACTGCCGGACAAGCAAGGTCTCGGCACGCTCGTAACGCTGGGCGTCAAGATGTCTGATAATCGTTGGTGACGGCGCGAGCCGGACCGGGAACCGCACCCCAAAAAAAAGGGCGTCGCCCTGATATCCGCATATTCGCATTAACATGAGGCAACGACCGCGAAGCGAGTGGAGTAACCGCATGACACCAAACCTGTCCGACCATGGGTGATTGTAAATAGACGACTGAAAGGGCGGGGGCGATTAGGTTCATCCTTTCCCTCATCCGCGTTTCCCACATAACCTCCCCTATGTCCCAACGGCCCCTAGGTTTTGGCATCTGGGGAACCGGCATGATCGCCGAGTTCCATGCGAAAGCTCTCGCCGAAATTACCGGGGTGAAACTCGTTGCTGCTTATAACCGTTCACCCGTCAAGGGCCGCGACTTCGCGTCCAAGCACGGCATCGAGTTCGCTGAAACACCGGAAGCACTCCTCGCCAATCCGGCTGTAGATATCATCTGCCTCTGCACGCCGAGCGGTGACCACCTCGCTCCAGCCCTCGCCTGTGCTCAGGCCGGCAAACATGTTGTCGTGGAGAAGCCTCTTGAGGTCACCCTCGCCCGCTGCGACGCACTCACCGCTGCCTGCGCCCAGGCCGGCGTGACGGTCGCCGGCATCTTACCCCGCCGCTTCGGTTCGGGAGCAGTCGCGCTCAAGGCCGCGCTTGAAGCGGGTCGCTTCGGCCAGCTCACCCTCGCCGGCGCGCTCATCCCCTGGTGGCGCACGCAGGCCTATTATGACTCCGCGGCCTGGCGCGGCACGTTCGCCCTCGATGGCGGCGGGGCGCTGATGAACCAAGGCATCCACACCATCGACCTCCTTCTCTGGTTCCTCGGACCGCCTAAGCGCGTCTCCGCCACCGCTGGACTCGTCGCCCATGGCGGCATTGAAGTCGAGGATATCGCCACCGGCTGGATCGAATTCGCCAACGGTTGTCGCGCCACCATCGCCGGCTCCACCGCTTGCTGGTCAGCCACGGGCTTCCCTGCCGAGATCCGCATCCATGGCACGAGCGGCTCGGCCGTATTGCGCGACGACAAACTAACGGCTTTTGAATTCGAAAAGCCCCTGCCGTCTGACGCCGCCCAAGTCGCCCCGGCCACTGAAGGCGGCGGGGCGGGCGCCAATGATCCTAAGGCCATCGGGCACGCGTGGCATCGCGCTAATCTCGAAGAAGCCATCGCGGCTATCCGCGCCGGCCGCCAGCCAGCCGTCAACGGCGCCGAAGGTCGCAAAGCCGTCGAACTCATCCTCGCCCTCTATCAATCTGCCCAGAAAGGCGGAGCCCCGGTCGACCTGCCGCTAAAACAGGACCCAGCGCTAAGCACCCTCGGCACCAAACACCTTTCCTGATTTCACGATGTCCATTCCGCTCCAAAATAAAGATCGCTCACTCCTTGGCAGCCTGGCCCGGAGCTTGCGCCGGTTCAGCCAGAAAATCTCCCTGACCATTAATCTCGTGCGCCGGGTCGGGCCATATGAAGGCTGGAAGCTCGCCGGAGCTTCGAAATCGCAAATCGGACAGGACGTCTTCGCGCTCTCTGAACTGGGTGCGCTCAGAGGCGGCTTCTTCGTAGAATTTGGCGCCACTAACGGCGTCGATCGCAGCAATACTTGGATGATGGAAAAGCGGCTCGCCTGGAAGGGCATCCTCGCTGAGCCCGCACGTTGCTGGCATCTTGATCTAGCCAAGAATCGCGGCTGCCTCATCGAGCACCGCTGCGTATGGAAGGCCACGGGCGAGAAACTGACCTTTAGCGAGGTCACGGATCCTGAGCTCTCGACCCTGAGC
The DNA here is from genome assembly GCA_903889525.1 of uncultured Opitutia bacterium. Lineage (GTDB taxonomy): Bacteria > Verrucomicrobiota > Verrucomicrobiia > Opitutales > UBA953 > UBA953. Next base: position 13,901 of record CAISXT010000098.1, read on the forward strand.
ACCTTCAGCAACGATGATTTTCACAGTGCGGCCCGTAAATCGCATCATAACTATGAAGTCGAGACCATCTCGCTTAACGAATTACTCAACGCCCATCGGGCTCCTGCCGTCGTCGACTTCTTCTCTATCGACACCGAAGGAAGTGAACTCGATATCCTGGCCGCCCTCGATTTTACCCAGCACCGGTTTAAAGTCATCGTCTGCGAACATAATTATGCCCCCATCCGGGAGCAGATCTACGCCCTCCTAACCTCCAGAGGCTACGTCCGTAAATACGCGGACCTTTCCCGCTTCGATGACTGGTACGTGTCACGTAACGGATAGGGACAGGCAGGCGAAAATAACGCATACTTCCGTCCCCCTCACCCTTCCGCATGAAGAAGCCTTCCATCCTGGAATTTATCCGCTGTTGCTTTTACCCCACGGCCTGGAGGTTAATTTCCAAGCTACTGCGCCAGCGGCAGCCACTCCGCTTCCTTCCGCTTTATCTTTCGCACCGCCGCGAGTTCATCGCCAAAGGCGGCAAGGTCGATAAACTCTTCCCCATCCTCTACGACTATGCCGACCAGGCCGGTAGTGCCCGTGGTCACTATTTTCACCAAGACCTCTTGGTCGCCTCGCTGATTCACCATGCGAAGCCCGTACGGCACATCGACGTCGGCTCGCGCGTGGATGGCTTTGTGGCACACGTAGCTGCCTTTCGTCCCATCGAAATCATGGACGTCCGCCCGTTACAAGGTACGGGCCATGAGAATATCCGCTTCCTGCAGGCAGACCTCATGCAGGAAACAAACGCTCCTACGGAGATTGCGGATTCCGTCTCGTGCCTTCACACGATTGAGCACTTCGGCTTAGGGCGATACACCGACCCCTTGATGCCTGACGGCCACCGACGCGGATTTGTGAACCTACTGCGCATGCTTAAGCCCGGCGGCACTTTTTATATCAGCTTCCCCATCGCAGCCCAAACCCAAGTCTGTTTTAATGCCCACCGCATCTTCGCTCCGCGCGAAATCCTGGAATGGCCAACCGGAGGATGCCGCCTGGAATTACTCCGCTTTGATTATGTCGATGATGCGGGCGACCTGCATCAGAAGGTAAACCTGCACACGGCGGAAATCCGGGATGGCTACGGTTGTGGCATCTACGTCTTCCGAAAACATTTGGCGTCCTGATGCCAGCGGTAACCTCCATTATCGACGGCGGCCTCGGCAATCAGATGTTCCAGTATGCGGCCGCCCGGGCGCTAAGCTTGCGATTAGGCGCCGACCTTACCCTTGATCTCCGTCGACTTAACCGACGAGGCCACCGCCCGTTCGACTTAGCGGGCTTCGCCCTCGCGCCCAATCACCTCACCCTCACGGCCGGGCGACCTCCCAAGCCTCCCGGCCGCCTCAAGCGGCTAGTGCGCTCCATGCTGGGTATCCGTGATTACTTCCACGAAACCTCCTTCCCTTTTAATCCAGCGGTCTTCGCCTTATCCGCCCCCGTAACCCTTGATGGATATTTCCAGAGCGAACTTTATTTCACTGAGCAGGCAGAGGTAATTCGGGGTGATTTCCAGCCTGCAGCCGCCCACGTCAGAGCCATCGAGCAACTTACCCACCAACTGATTCCGGCCGACCCATCCGTCTCGCTGCACGTCCGACGGGGTGATTACGTCGAAGCTAAAAACCTGGCCATCCTCGGCCTTGCACCCCTTGCTTACTATGAGCGTGCCCTGGCAATTCTAGCCCAACGCCTCCCAGCCAAACCGACCATCTGCGTCTTTACCGATGACCCCGCCTGGGTGAGGGCACACCTACCGCTGCCAGCGGACACCCGCTACATTTCCGAGCACACCTCCTCCGCCATGGAGGACCTGTTACTCATGTCCCGCTGTTCGCATCATATCACGGCGAATAGCAGTTTCTCGTGGTGGGGGGCTTGGCTGAATCCCAATCCCGCCAAGATCGTGATCACCCCGGCGCAGTGGTTCCAGCCAAGCAGCGGACTCGATGCCCGCGACCTCCGGCCTGCCGGCTGGCTCACGGCCTGAGCCGACTTAGGGATGGACGCCCCACCGGGGCGGAGTTCCATTAAGCCATGGGTCAGCCTCAGGTTTCCGTCGTTATTGCCGTGTGGAACGGCGAACGCTATCTCCGCGAAACCCTTGAAAGTATTCTTGCCCAGGATTTGGCGGACTTCGAACTTCTAGTCATTAATGACGGCTCAACGGATGGCACGGCGGCCATTTTGGGGGAATACGCCCGAGACCCTCGGCTACGCATCCATTCTCAAGAAAATCAAGGGTTGGTAAACACCCGCAATACCGCTCTGCGCATGGCCAAGTGTGAGCTCTTGGCTTTTATCGATGCGGATGACTTGGCCGCCCCCACGCGGTTATCACGCCAAGTCGCCTACCTCCAGGCACACCCCCAGGTGGCAGCACTGGGAAGTTTCCTTCAATACATCGACCCCGAGGGCCGCCCACTTCGCATGCTCCGCTACCCAACGGGGGCGGCAGTGGTCGCCGAGGCACTCGCGCACCGATGTGTCCTTGCCCAGCCAGCCATCATGCTTCGCCGCTCCGCCGCTCTGGCCGTCGGCGGTTATCGCCCAGCGTTTAAATTAGGAGCGGAAGACTATGACCTGTGGCTCCGAATCGCCGAACATCACGAGATAGATAATCTCCCGGAAGTGCTCACGTACTACCGAATCCACGGCGCCAGCATCACGCACACGCACCGCACCGACCAGACCATCGCCGCCTTTGCGGCCATGTGTAGCGCCCGCCGCCGCCGCCGCGGCCAACCCGACCCCATTGACGGACTAAATACGCCGGTCACGGAGAGCGATCTCGCCCGCTTCCAGCTCGAGCCGGACGAACGAGCGCTCTTCCTGCAGACGCGCCTGGAATTACTTCGCCAACGCCTTGCGCCCGCGGCTGAATTTGCTGACTTACTAACGCAATCTTGGGAGCTCCGTCCTTACCTTAGGCGCGGCAGTCATGTCCGCCATATCCTCATGCCCGGAGCTTTTATCTTAATCAAACAGAGACGAACCCTGACGGGGCTCGGCTGGATTACGTGCGCGTTCCAGCGCGAGCCGTTGAGCGCCGCGTGGATGCTCCTGCGCCAATCGGTTAAGATTCTTGGCGTGGGCCGCTGACGGCTCCGAAAGATATCGGCTTAGCCTTAGTCCTTACGGGCGACGAAGATGTCGTGCTCAATGTGCCACTTGAGGCCAAGACGCTCCGCCCATTCCACCAGAAATAGACGCGAAGGATAATGAGCAAAATCGGGGTGCGAGGGCTCAAAACAACGAACATCGTCCACCAGGACAGCAACCCGGCCGAGACGCGGCAAGGCTTGGGCGATGGCGGCCAACTCCTCTTTGATCGGCGTATCCTTCTCGCCCTTAAAGGTCGTATCAGCGGAGTAATGCCCATCCAGCCAGAAGCTCACATCGCCGGATAGTCGCAGCATGAGTCCTGGGAAGATCTGCTCACTCGTACCACGGATGATTTCGATATTCCCGCGACCCGCGAACAAAGCTTGCGCGCGCACGCACAGTGCCGGCTCCGGCTCGATGCTATAAACCTGCTAAGCCTTTTCAGCCAACATCGCCGTGGTCTCCCCAAGATAGGTACCGGTCTCAACCCACGTGCCCTCAAGGATCCCGAGGCGGAGTAGCACGCGGCGCTTAATGTGCGATGGACTGGGCCCAGCAAAATCCCGCATCTGCCATTCCTGTAACTCACGGGAGCGAATCCGGGCCGGGAAAAGTTTGTTGATAAATTGATGAATCCACATGCGGCTTTAACCCTGAAATTCCTCCATTGTCGCCGCGGTTTCCGAGTTAATACCACTCCGTGCGAAGACTTTGAAGAATGTCCGGCCCACGATTTTAAGGTCGAGCCAGAACGTGCGGTGGTCGACATACCATACATCGAGGGCGAACTTCTCCTCCCAAGTCAGCGAATTGCGGCCATTGACCTGTGCCCAGCCGGTGACACCGGGCTTCACTTCCATGCGGCGGGCCTGAAAGGAACTATACCTCGAGAGATAACGCATCAACAGAGGGCGCGGCCCGACGACGCTCATGTCACCGACCAATACATTCCACATCTCGGGGAATTCATCAAGGGTAGTGGAGCGGAGAAATTTCCCGAAAGCGGTCAGCCTCTGCGCATCGGGCAATAACTCACCATCCGCTCCGAGGTCATCGGTCATGGTGCGGAATTTGACCATCCGGAAG
>CAISXT010000099.1 GCA_903889525.1 uncultured Opitutia bacterium
AAGGACGCCGATCTCGGCTTCCTGAAGAACAAGACCCTCGCCGTCCTCGGCTTCGGTTCCCAGGGACATTCCCACGCGATGAACCTCCGCGACAGCGGACTGAACGTCATCGTGGGCCTGTACAAGGGTTCCAAGTCCGCCGCCGCTGCGAAGAAAAAGGGTTTCAAGGTCTATGAGACCGCCGAAGCTGTCCGCCGCGCCGACGTCATGCTCGTGGGTATCCCCGACATGAAGCAGGCCGACGTCTGGGAAAAGGATATCGCTCCTAACCTCGGCAAGGGTGGCAAGACTGTCCTCTTCATCCACGGTCTCTCGATCCACTACAAGTTGATCAAGCCCCTCAAAAACGTCGACATCGCCATGGTCGCCCCCAAAGGCCCCGGCCACGTGGTCCGTGCGCAGTACGTCGAAGGTAAGGGCGTCCCCGCCCTCATCGCCGTCCAGCAGGATATCTCTGGTAAGGCTACCAAGACCGCTCTCGCCTGGGCCAAGGGCATCGGTGGCACCCGCGCCGGCGTCATCAAGACCTCCTTCAAGGAAGAAGCCGAGACCGACCTCTTTGGCGAACAGGCCGTCCTTTGCGGCGGTGCCTCCGAACTCGTCAAGGTGGGTTACGAAACCCTCGTCGAAGCTGGCTACCAGCCCGAGATGGCCTACTTCGAGTGCCTCCACGAGCTAAAGCTCATCGTCGATCTCATGGTCGAGGCCGGCATCTCCGGCATGCGCTTCTCGATCTCCGAGACCGCCAAGTACGGCGACATCACCCGTGGTCCCCGCGTGATCAACAGCTCATCCCGCAAGGCGATGCGCGACATCCTCAAGGAAATCCAGTCCGGTAAGTTCACCGCCCAGTGGGTCAAGGAATACAAGGGCGGCCTCAAGAACTACCATAAGCTCCTCAAGCAGGGCGAGAACCACCCCATCGAAAAGACTGGCCAGCGTCTCCGCGCCCTCATGCCTTGGGTCCAGAAGCGCAACATCAAGGGCGCTCAGGCCGAGTACACGACCAAGTAAGCGGCCGCGGGAATTCCGGAACCGAAGGGCCGATGCAAGTCGGCCCTTTTTGTGCCCAGATATCAACCCAGCCGACTTTAGCTGTCACATTCAAGGGGTTGCCAAGCGGGGGCAAAAGGTTTGGCTGTCCCCACCCCCATGAGCGAGTCCCCCTCCACCCCTGATTCCATCCATTCGGATGCTTTCCTGGCGCGCCTGATGCGCGACCAGCTAAAGCTGTCGATCGCCTGCGCGCTGTGCTTCGTCGTCGCGCTCGTCGCCCTACCCTTGCTGAACTACTTCCAGCCGGAGTTCATGGCCCAGCGCGTCTTCGGCTTCACGCTCACGTGGTTAATCCTCGGCGTGCTCTTCTTCCCCTTCGTCTGGATTATCTCCTTCATCTTCATCAAGCGCTCCATCGCGCTCGAGGACGCCGAAGCCAAAGCCGCCCAGGACGGCCTGACCAAGTAACATGAACACGCTCCTCCTCGTCGCGGAAGCCGCCAAAGGCATCGACCCTTGGATTGCCATCTGCTCCCTCGCCACCGTCGCCATCACCGTCGGCATGGGCTTCTGGACCGCCGGTAAGTCCAAGAGCGCCGGCGACTTCTTCGTGGCGGGCCGCTCGGTCTCCGTCGGCTGGAACGCTTCCGCCATCTCGGGCGAATACCTCTCCGCGGCCTCCTTCATGGGTGTGGCGGGCATGGTCATGGCCACCGGCTACGACGCGCTCTGGTATCCCGTGTGCTATGCGTGCGGCTACCTGTTCCTCCTGCTCTTCATCGCTGGCCCGCTGCGCCGCTTCGGTGCCTATACCATCCCGGATTTCGCGGAAGGCCGTTATGATTCGCCGGTGTTCCGGAAAATCGCGGTCTGCTTCGTGCTCTTCATCGGCTTCTTCTACACCATGCCGCAGATGAAGGGTGCGGGCACGACGCTCGCCTACATCTTCCCTGGCCTGCCCTATTGGGCTGGCGTGGTCGTCGTCGGCGCCGTCATCACGCTCAACGTGTCGCTCGGCGGCATGAAGGGCATCACGCTCGTCCAGGCTTTCCAATACTGGCTCAAGGTCTTCGCCATCACCGTGCCGATCTTTGTGCTGGCCTCGATCGTCGGCCATTACCAGCAGCACCTCGCGGCCAATAAGACTAGCCAGGAAACGGTGGCCGCCACCCCGGCGGGCATCGAGCGCAAGGCCCTGCCGGCCAAGGCGCCCAAGGATGAGGCCTGGATCGCGCCGTTCGGTAAGCTCACCACCAAGGCTCTGGATGCATCTATCGTCGCCGCCAAGACGCCCGAGGCGAAAGCGGAACTCGAGGCGAACAAGAAGCCCTACTCGCTCCTTTACACCTATTCGCTGATCATCGCACTCGTCTGCGGCACCGCCGGCCTACCGCACATCCTCGTGCGCTTCTACACCAACCCGGACGGCGTCGCCGCGAAACGCACGACGATGTGGGTAATGATTCTCATTGGGGTGTTCTACGTCTTCCCACCCGTCTACGGCGTCATCGGTCGTTCGCTGACACCGGAGCTCTACGACGCTGTCGGCGCCAAGGGCACGGACAAGGTCGTGCTCGAGCTGCCTACGTTGCTCGCGGGCCGCGATCATCCACTCCTCGGGTCCATTCTCTCGGGGATTACCTGCGCCGGCGCCTTCGCCGCATTCATGTCCACCTTCTCTGGCCTGCTCGTCTCGATGTCGAGCGCCTTGGCGCACGATATCTACGGCCGCATGTTGAAGCCTGACGCCTCGCCGGAACAACGCCTCAAGGCCTTCAAATGGTCGGCCCTCATCGTTGGCCTCGTGGCCGTCGGCCTCGGGTCGCAAGTCGAAGCGCTGGAAATCAACTTCATGGTTGGCCAGGCCTTCGCCATCGCGGCGGCCAGCTACTTCCCCTTGCTCTTCATGAGCGTCTGGTGGCGCGGCATGACCATGCGCGGTGCGGCCACGGGTATGCTCGTCGGCGGACTCAGCGCCCTGACATCCATTACCCTGACTTCAGTTTCTGATGTCGCCGTCGCTAAGGCGAAGAAGATCGCCGATGCCGCGGAACTTTCGGCTTACTGGGCCGATCACCCGATCGCCATGGCCATCGCGGATTACTGGGTCGCCCACCCGCTTGCCCGTATCCTTTGCGAACAGCCGGCCATCTGGGCCGTACCGCTGTCGATCATCCTAATGATTGTGGTCTCGAAGGCCACAGCCTCCACGGTCCCGGCCGACGTGCGCATGAAGATGCTCGTCCTGCACGCCCCGGAAGCCCTAGGCCTCAAGCAGGAATACATCAAGGAGCACGAAAGCCTCGGCGGCCACTGAGGACAGTTTTACGGGCGGATTATTCCCGCCCTAGGAAACTTGAATCTTGGAAGTCGGCCCTGGGGCGTCTTTGCTTTGGGCGTGCCAACTGAACTGAGTGAAGACGACTCCCGCGCCTACGGCGTGGTTCAGGCATTCTCGCTCTTCTTGGCAGCGGGCACGCTTTACGCCGCCTACCTAATGACCCGCCAAGCAGCGCCAGTCTTCCTGGGGCTGGTGGCGGACCCTTATGACCGAGTAGTGTGGGTCGGCGTGGGTGTCGGCATCCCGACCGCCCTCTGTGGCGCCGTCATCGCCATGATGGCCGCCCAGCAACGTCGCTGGGATTTCCTGCGCATCGCTGCCACCACCCTACTCATCGGCAACCTGGGGATTCCCCTAACTTGGGGCGTGTTGTGGCTCATGCGTCATGGCTACCTTTCTTTCTGACATGTCCGGCCCCATCGTCATCGTCACCCGCGGTAGCCCTCTAGCCCTTCAACAGGCCCACGACGCTGCGGCCCGACTCAGCCAAGCGCTCAATCGCCCGACCGAGGTCCGCATCCTGACCACGACGGGTGATCGTCAGGCGAGCTGGTCACTTGAGAAACAAGGCGGCAAAGGGCTCTTCACCGCTGAACTCGAACAGGCTCTCCTCCGCGGCGAAGCGGATGTGGCCATCCATAGTTCGAAGGATTTACCCACGGAGATGCCGGCCGGTCTGGCCATCGCGGTCTGTCTGCCGCGTCAGGATGCCCGCGATGTACTCGTCCGCCGCGTCGACGTCACCCAACCGAAACTGATCGCCACCGGCAGCCCGCGCCGCCGCGTGCAGGGCGCCGTCGCCTTCCCGCAGGCGCAGTGGACCGAACTGCGCGGCAACGTGGATACGCGTCTCAAGAAACTCGCCAACGGAGACGCCGACGCCTCTTACCTCGCCGCTTCCGGACTCAACCGCCTCGGCATCAAGGAATGGCCCGGCCTCACCCTCGAGCCAGTCGCCTTATCCCAGATGGTACCGGCTGCCGGCCAAGGGGCCGTCGCAATTCAATCGCGCACCGCCGAGGTCGGCCAATACCTCGCGGCCGGCTGCGCCGTGACGACGTATTCCGTGACCGTCGAGCGCCTGTTCCTGACCAAGCTCGGCGAAGGCTGCCACACGGCGTTCGCGTGCCACCACGCCGCGGGCCACGTCCACCTCTTTCGCGCCGACTTCGGTCGCCGCGACTTCGCCTTCCCCGTCACCGACCTCGCCGCGGCCTCCGCCTTGGCCGACGACATCCTCCGCCAGATCCTGCCCCGCTGACTATGAGCAAACTCCCCCTTCGCGACCGCCACGTCGTCCTCACCCGTCCGGAAGGACGCGGTGCCGACTGGAAGACCGCGCTCACCGAAGCCGGCGCGGCGGTCTCCGAACTCCCGCTGCTCGAGATCAAGTTCGAGCCTGATGACACCGTCCTCAGCGAGGTGCTCGACGCCATGGGCGAATACGACTGGCTCATCTTCACCAGCGCCAACGGCGTGCGTGGATTCTTTGACCGCTTCTTTGAGCGCTTCTCGGACATCCGTTCCGTCGGCGGCGTCCGCTTCGCCTGCGTCGGGCCAGCGACGGAAAAAGCCCTGCGGCAATACCACTTGGATTCCGATCTCACCGCCACGCAGAACGACGCCCTCACCTTGGGCCGCGAGCTGATGGCTAAGCACGATATCGAGAATCAGAAAATCCTGCTCGTCACCGGCAACCTAAACTCGCCCGAACTTTCGCGTCTCCTCATGGAAGGGGCCATGGCCATCGTGGACTTACTTAAAGTCTACGCCACCGAAGAGAAGTCCGTCGCCGAATCGCCAGAAGCCGCTGAATTCCGTCGTCGCGGAGCCGATGTCATCGTCTTTGCCAGCCCTTCGGCCGTGGAATCTTTCCTCCACCAGGCAGCCGCCTTGCGCCCCGATGCAGGAGCCCGCCAGCCCAAGGCCGTAGCCATTGGCGACACGACCGCTGATGCGTTGCGCAAGGCTGGCATTCCGCTTGCCGGGACGGCCGCCGCGCCGACCGCCACCGCCATTCGTAATGCGGTGATTGACGCCCTCTCATGATCGGCCGGGCGCACATCAAGGTCTGCGGCATCACCCGCGCCGCGGATGCGACTTTCGCCCTCGCCTACGGTGCTGATTATCTCGGGGTGAATTGCTGGAGTGGGTCACCACGTTTCGTTGCGACGGCAGAACGAGCACAGTTACTCCGCGAAATCCCGGCCGACAAAAGAGTCGCCGTAGCCGTTAATCCGACCGCGGACGAAGCCGCGGCGTTGCTCGCCGAAGGCTTTGCCATTGTGCAGGCGCACTTTGATCCGGCTAAAAAAGAGTGTGACCCGGTGGCGCTTTCCACCCGTCTCGGCAAGGCACACCTCTGGCTGGCCCCTAAACTGGCGGACGGCGCGGAATGGCCAGCCGAACTCATCCCCTTGGCGGCCGGTTTTGTCCATGACGCCCACGCCAAAGATGCCTTTGGCGGTACCGGTAAAAAATCCGACTGGAATCGCTTCCAAAAACTCCTGCGAGCCCACCCCGCATCCACCTGGATCTTAGCCGGAGGACTCGGCGTAGAGAATATCGGAGAGGCCGCCCAGTCTGGAGCGGGCTATTTCGACCTCAATAGCGGCATAGAACTGGCACCCGGACTCAAATCTGTCGAAAAACTGGCTGGCGTGTCGGACGTGTTGCTCAAAAATAATCAATCGTAAGACCAGCCCCCCTTTCCCGGCACTTGGCACGGGGGATGCATAAGTGGTCTTGCTCAACCGAACGCCTAACCCAACCTAAACACACCACCATGAAGCTCGTCGTCGCCATCATCAAACCCTTCAAACTTGAAGAAGTTAAGGACGCTCTCGCCGAAATCGGCATCGAGGGTATGACCGTAACTGAAGTCAAGGGCTTCGGCCGCCAGAA
>CAISXT010000100.1 GCA_903889525.1 uncultured Opitutia bacterium
CCCTGGCCGAGGTTGAAGCGTTCGCGGAGGATGTCAGGCATCCAGTCGCGCACGACCCACGCCGCCATGGCGGGTAAGGTGAAGTAAACCACAAGAAGCAGGAAGCTGGGATTGCCGAGCAGCGAGCGGACGGTCGAGCCTACGGTGGGGCTAATCGTTGCCTGTTCGGTTGCCGGCCGATTGCGTAGGAACAGGAAGAGCGGGATCGAGTAGGCGATGCCGAGCAGCCCGCACCACTCGAAGGCGCCGCGCCAGCCGAGGTCTGGGTTATCCGCAGCGTAGCCGGCGAATCCGCCGATAATCACACCGATATAGATGCCCATCTGATGGAGGCCGACCGCACGGGAACGGGTCGGGCCGAGGTGGTAGTCGGCGATGAGCGCGAGCGCGGCAGGAATGTAGAATGCTTCGCTGACGCCCATGATGGCACGCGTCCAGAGCAGCTGATCGTAAGTATGGACATGTCCGGTCGCCCAGGTGATCGCGGACCACGCAAAGAGGCTGAAGCAGATGACGTGGCGTCGGCTGACTCGGTCGGCGAGATAACCGCCGATCGGGCTGAAGATCGCGTAGACCCACTTGAAGGAACCGAGGACGAGGCCCCATTGGGCCTTGGTCTCGATATCCGGCATGTCGCCGATCATAGACGACTTCATCGTCGCGAGCATCTGGCGGTCGAGGTAGTTGAGTAACGCGACTGGAATGAGTAGTATGACGACCAGCCATGCCGTGCGGGAGGCGGAAGGAGTCTGGTTCATCGGTATTTGGAGGGGATGGGCCAGCGGGTCACCGCCGGAGTCCGGACGCCGGGCTTAGTCTCACCGCTGATTGTGATGAGGTCATCACCGAAGCGCAGAAGTGGAGCGACGGCCACGGGGTGAGGCCATTCGCCGACTTCCTCCGCCTCCATTGTTTCGACGTCTAGGGCGATGATGCGTCGACCCAGCCCAGAGTGATTTTGGGGAGGCTGATCATATTGGCTGCCGTCATCGCCACCCACGAAAAATAAATGCGTCTGCACTGCCACGCCCGGGCCGGCACAGCCGGCGAGCTTTCCGGGTAACCCGTGGAAGCGATTGCCCTGGGCATCAAAACGTTGGAAGGAAAGATCCTCACGGTAATCGCGCAGCGGCTTTTTGTCTTTGGCGGTAAGGGCGCAGCCGCCACCCCAGATGAGGGTGCGATCGGCGGCGCCGCAGAGCGGAATGATTCGCGCAAATGCCGGGTCGGTTAAGCTGGTGCGCCAGGGCTTATCCGGATCATCAAGGTCCAGTGAGGTCAAAGTTCCGATTGCCGCCGTATCGTCGGGGTGGGCCGTGCCGCCGATGACGATGAGATGTCCGTTGGTTGCCACGAAGCCGGCATAGGCGCGCGGAGTGGGTAGGTTGTCGGCGAACGGGGTCACCTTGCCGTCAGGATTTATCAGGAGGACTTCGGCCCGGTGGCCGTCCGGGGCGCACCCGCCAGCGATAATGAGGCCATCTAGCTTCGGTGTCGCGCAGAACGCTCCGCTGGCCAGCGGCCTCGGGAGTTCGCCAATCCGGGACCATGCCCAGACGCCGCTTTTCTTGCGAAGTTTATAGATGTCTTTGTAGAAACTTTTCACCCCGCCCTCCCAGGGCTTTTTATCGCGATAGTTGCACCCGCCGGCGGCGATGATGACTTCAGAGCCATCCGCATCCTTGACCACTGCAGCCATCATGCCGGCGCGGCCTAAGGGGTCGGGGATATCGGGTAGATTAACGGACTGGGCGCCGGCATAGGCGGCCCATAGCAAGCAGGGGAGAAGCAGGAGCGTTCGCATGGGGGTCCCGTGGGTGTTTTTAGCCTCCCCCCGGGGGTTCGCCAGCCCCAACCTTATTCCGACCGCAGGAGCCAGCCTTCGGCGGAGCGGACGAATGGACGCAGCTCGCCGTTGGTCAGCGCGTAGCCACCGGACCACTTCGTGCAACCGGTTGAGAGGACGTTGGCCGAGCCTTCTTCGGCTTCGGTCCAGGTGTCGGTGGACTTGTCGTAAGAGAGGACCGACTTGGTATAGCCCGGGTGCTTGGAAGCTTCGACCTTGCCGGCCAGTTTACCGTCGTCGCCACCGAGGATTAAAATATTGTCGTCGATAACTGGGCAGGGCGAAGGTGCGGCGGCCAGTGGACGGGGCATCGCGGAGAGGCGACGCCATTCCTTGCCGAGGGTGAAGGCGTGACAGTCGGATAAGTATTCGCGATCAACGCCTTTGGCTCCCGGGCTCAGCGCGACGCCGCCGAAGAGGAAGAAGGTGTCTTTCGTGCCGGCGGATTGGGCGAGCATGCGGCCGGATCCGGCGCAGAGCGGGAGTTCCTTCCAGCCGGCGTTGAGGTTGGCGAGATCGATGGCGAAGGCGCTGGAGGAGGCCGCGGTGGCATCCGGGCGTTCGGTACCGCCAGCGACGATGACCTTACTGCCGACGAGCGCGCCGGTCGCGTAGGCGAGCGGGCGGGGGAGGAAAGGGAAGGGGCGGACCTTGAGTTCACCTTCTTCGACCGACAGAGTGTAGCAATCGGCGTAATGGCGATGTGAGTCCGCGCCACCGATCATCAGGAGGCCTTGGCGGATCGAGACGCTGACACCGTAACCACAAGGGCGGGGCAGCTTGCCGAGGCTCGCCCACTTCTTGGAGCGGGTGCTAGCGAGGGAGAATACTTCGTCGTGCCAGACTTTGACCCCGCCGTCCCAGGCCGGCTTGGCGGGGAAGTTGGAGCCACCGCCGCAAAGGAGCAGGTCGCCGGAGGTGCCCACGAAGGCGCCACCGAAGCCGGGGGCGTTGGGGGTTTCAGGAAGTCGGGTCCAGCGCATGAGAATGCGTACAAGGAAGACAGGCCGCACAAGGGTGTCCAGAGATTAGGGGGCCGCGGGGCGAATGTCGTCGCGCATCCCCTCCAATCCGTCGTTTTCGGATGATTGCAGAGTCTTTTCTGGGATAAGATCCTCCGCGGTCGGTCGGAGGATTTGTTTGACAGAGGCGCCCCGACCTTGCCTTGATTGGACTCCTTTCGCACTGCCTGGTAGCTCAGCGGTAGAGCAGGTGACTGTTAATCACTTGGTCGTAGGTTCGATCCCTACCCAGGCAGCCAGAAAGGGTCTCTTTTCACCTCCCGGTCTTCCGGGAGGTGGGTTTGTAACCTTCTCCTTGACCATCGGAGAGGTTGCGGGAGGATGCATCCACTA
>CAISXT010000101.1 GCA_903889525.1 uncultured Opitutia bacterium
CCAATTTGGCCGTCGCCGACCGAGACCGCATCGCGGACTTCGATCTTAAACATGCCCGTATGGATATTATAGGTACCTGGGCGCAGGATATCGACCTGCGGGCCCTTCTGGCCGCCGTTCTTCAGGAAGAGTTCTGCTTTCTGGAAATTATCATGACCCAAGACCGCGCGGCCGACGAGCTGTCCGGGCCCGAGCGTCGCACCGTCGCGTGCCTCGATGATCCCGATCTTACCCTGCGGGATGCTGGTCTTCTGAATCAGTTGGACTTTAAACAGACGAGAATGGAGTTTGAACTGGCCGTTCGTCAGGAAGCGCAACTGCTCACCGCGGACGCCGCCATGGTTAAGGAAGGCTTCCGGGTTCTGGAACTGACCGTGGTTCTCGCCGGCGATATCTTCGGCAAAAATACGTCCCGCGGGCATCTGCGCGCCGTCGGTGGCCGTCACGATACCGAGCTGGTTGGGTCCGATCACCGTGAAGTCCGTCGTCTCAAGAACGCGCACAAACGGGTAAGCGATAAATTTCAAACCCGGCGCGAGGTAGGCGGCCTGGATCCCCACTTGGCCGTTCATGGCAAAGGCGCGTCCCTCTTCAAGTTCACCCCCGAGGTAACGGCGTTCGGTCAGCGCGATCTCCGTTGCACCCACATTGACGACCCAGCGCGTGGCCAGGAAGAAAATGATGCCAGCAATAACTAGCCAGACGATGATCAACGTAGTGGTTTCCATGGCCGCCAATATCACCCTCCCTCCCACCCAAAGCGATAATATACGACTATAATTAAAGAATTACTTTGTAACACCCCTACCCCCAGGCTGACCCGTTACCCGGCTAATTCGCGGGAACAGCCCCGTGTCCCCGTGTCACCGTGCCCACGTGTCCCCTCGAAGGCTCCGCCTTCGCAGGTAGGGGCAGCACCGCGTGCTGCCCTAGTTGCCTCTCTGTGTTCCCAACCGCCAACCGCTAACCGCTTCCACCTCGCGACCCAGTCGCGCTGGTAGCTCGCCGCCTTTACTCCATACTCGATACTCTCGCGGCTCAACCTCGCGGCCCCGCCGCGCCGCGCTCACACCTGCGACATAACCTTCTCGATGATCGGAATCAGTTCCCGGGCGCGGCGCTTCTCATTATCATTCCACCAACCCTCATTGACCCCACCGGCGAAGGCGCGGGCATCGGTTGCCGCAATGCGAGCATTCGACCGCTCGCCGCGCATCAAGTAATAAACCGCCTGGCGGGTACAGATCTCGAGATTGATGAGGTTCTCCTGCTGGCCTCCGGTCAGGTTACGTCCGAGCGCGTGCGCCGAATAGAATAACCCGGGCACACTCATCCACCCAAAGGCACCCGTGATGAGCGATGCTTTCGTTAAACGCTTCGAGGCGCACGCCTCACAGAAGACGCCCCAGATATTGGACTTATAGGAACCGACCAAGTAACTGACCACCTGCGTATACTTAATGTGGCGCAGACGCGGCGAGACGCACCCGCAGTCGACGCACGTATAGGGCTCGACCTCGTACACCGGCTGGGACATCGGCGGCGCGCCCGCGTTGGCTGAACGGGCTTGCGGTGCGGGCTCGGGCGACCCCGTCTGATCATAGGCGGCACGTTGTGCCGGGTCGGAAAGCACACTATAGGCCTCATTGACGGCCTGGAAGGCCGCCGTCGTATCCTGCCCGCGATTCAAGTCAGGGTGCAGGGCTTTGGCAAGCGACCGGAACGCCTGCTTAATCTGCTCCTGCGAGGCGCGTGTCGTCACACCAAGGATGCGATAATACCCACGAGGATCAGCGCTCATACGAATCCTTTTCTACGCTCTCTCTCATTGATGGCAATCGAGACTTTAAAACCTTCTTCCGGCACCTCGTTTACCAAAATATCTTATCATAAAATTATAATATATTTTTAATTAAATGGGTATTTTACCTGTTGAGAAACCGCCCCGCACCTTCAGCTTCAACTTCGAAACCAACCTCATGAACACCAAGAAGACCCCTGCCGACTTCGCCACCACCCCCGCCTACAACGCCCTTCAGGCTCTTGTGGCTGCGACCGCCCTCACTGGTCTCGCCTCCAACATGATCCCGAAGGCAACAGCTGCCACGGATCATCAGTTCAACTACAATGCCGAAACCCAGAAGGCCCAGCTCGGCTCGATGACCAACCTTTTCACCAACACCACCGGCAACATTCAGACCTCTTCCCGCGGAATCGGCGGCTACATCGGTAACGACGACAACAACGGCTACACGGATACGGATAGCTAATCCCTTACACGTTGCGAAAAAGGCCCCGCGAGGGGCCTTTTTTATGCCCTAGCAATCCACCTATGCATCTCATCTTCACCTCCAGCTACGACATCACCACCGACATGATCGTTGATCGCCTCGGTGACCGCGCCCTCCGGGTTAACAATGACCGCCCGCACGACCACGAGATTCAAATCCACTCGGAGGGTTTCACGATCTCGGACCCATTCGGGCGTCAAGTCTCCGACCAAACCCTGGTGACCGCCATTTTACGCAAGCCAGCGCCCAAATCTAATGAGACCGAGGACCAAGAAGTGCACGCCTTCCGCGAAATCTCCGCGGCCCACACGGGCCTACTCCAGCTGATCGCCCATAAATGGCCTGAAAAACTCCCGATTCACCCCTCCAAGATTCGTGATGTCGTCAAGTTCGTACAACTCGACGTCGCCAAGCCCTACTTCCCCACCGCCCCCTGGAGTTTCACCACCCATCCGGAAAGATCGGGCCTGAAAGATGACGCCGTCCTCAAATCCATTCACGGCATGCCCTTCTCCAACGCTGACGAAAACGGCAATGCGAAGTTTATCTACGTCCAAAACGTCAAACCCTCAGAACTCGCTGAAGGTTGGCCGTGGTTCCTGCAGGAGCGCATTGATGCCCGCTTTGATGTCACCGTGCTCTATGTCGACGGTAAGATGTTTGCCCAACGCCTCGATCGGCAGACCTTCCAAGGACTCGATTGGCGTAAGTATATCGGCACCGAGATGGATGCCGGCTGGGAGAACGTCGCCTTACCGGAAAACCTTCAACAAAGAATTGATGCCTACATGCATAAACTAGGCCTTCGCTTTGGTCGCCTAGATTTTATGGCACGCGAAGAGGATCTCGAAGCCGCGCTCTTCCTGGAAGTTAACCCCAACGGCCAATGGGCCTGGATGGACATGAAGATGAACAATGGGATTTTCGACGCCATGATTGAGTTCTTATGCCAACCCGCCTCATGCGAAACCGGCTGAGCACCGACCGGGAATTCAGGGATAAGTGGCAAAGTCGCATCGACGCGGTCGGCCCGTGCTGCAGCTGCCTCGTGATCATGATGATAATCTTCATCGGCGCCATGTTCCTCCTGGAACGTTGCCACTGACCCTGCCAACAGGCAGGGGCAGCACCGCGTGCTGCCCTAGTTGCCTCTCTGTGTTCCCAACCGCCAACCGCTAACCGCTTCCACCTCGCGACCCCGTCGCGCTAGGTAGGGACAGCACCACGTGCTGTCCTAGGGACTTTTCCGGCTTGAAAGCGGCGTGGATGTATTATGATTAAACACAGGACAGGGGTTATCCCAGTCGGCGCGGGCTCGGTTCATCCGACCCGCGCTTATTTTTTACACGAATGGGATCTCCGACTAACGGATGCGATGTCATCGCCTCCCTACCTTAGATCCAGTTTGAGCTTCAATCCGACGATGCGAGCGTAGGCCTGAATATCGCCAAGGCTGAGGTCGGCATCTTGGCTATCCTCGATCTTGGAAATCCGACTCTGACTGCAACGAAGCTTGGCGGCCATCTGCGCCTGGGTGAGTCCAGCGGCCACGCGGGCGACGATGAGCTGGTCGATCAGCTTGGTCTTAGCCGAAAGCTGTCGCACAGCGTCAGCAACCCGGCGATAGCCATGTCCGCGAAGCATCTCGTCGACGCTACGATAGGTACGCGCAGATGCGGCTGGACGACGGGTGATGGTCTTAGATGAGGCCATGGTCAGGAATTGAGATTGCGGGCGAGGGGTGAAAGGCGGGCCAGGTCAGCTGGCTGGGAGGATTTGTCGCCAATCCCGAGGAGATGGACAGTGCGGCTTCCCGCATGGGCATAACAATAGAGTCGGGTCTCCTGCAGGCGCCCTGCCCCGCCGCGCTGATCTACAGCCACCATGCCGTGCGGCTCCGGATGCAGGAAGCCGGCTTGGATGGTCCGAGGGTGGGGACTGTTAGCGAGGAGGGTCATGGTGCGTTCAAGATTACGAAGGACGGCTGAAAGTTCCGCCGGCCGCTTCTTCGCATACCAACGCAGGTCGCGCAGGTAGGCCGAGTGCGGCAAGAGGACCCAGTCGTTTTCAACGTACGACATGTTTATTCGTTTTTGGAATAAAGTCAAGAGAGGCGAAGGCCATCGTGGCACACGAGATCTTTGCCACAAAAACAAAAGCCCTCCCTGGTGCGCTTAAGCCGACCGAAGTCGACCAAGAGGCGTGGGAGGTACTGTTAAAATGAATGATTCCATGACCGCTCATCAGTTCAAGATTAAAGAACCAAATGGATGGTCAACGTACTGCCGTACCGATAATACACTAGCCGCGGATGGGGTATCTCATCCGGATTCCCAGCCGCCACCAGCCACCCGAAGATGCTTCCCGCCACCTGAAGCGATGCATTCGCTCAAAGGGAAACCGGAGACCGGAATGGATGCTGCGGGCATAAATCCCTAGCTAACTATCCGGTTTCCCTATGGTGCCCCCTTTGAGTTCTGCCTCTCTCTGGTCCACCAAGCCTCTGAGCCTCCAAGCCTCTAACCCTGACCGAGGTCTCTGAGCAGCTTTGCCTCGATGATGGGATCATGCCGGAGATGCTTGATCGTCCGAATGACCTCTTGGACGTCGTAAGCGGTACGACGCAACGTAACCTCACCCTTACCCGCTTCATAGGTCGCCCAGGTGGCGCGCTTATCATCGCCGCCACGCGGGAGGCCGACGCTGCCGACGTTGATCACAGTCTTCCGGCCGGCCTCGAGGGTATAGACGGCGGGCTTAGGCCACGGCACGGGGTCTTCCCTGCCCTCGGTCCAGATTTCGGGAACGTGAGTATGTCCCACGAAGCAAAGCGGGGCCGTCTGGGCGGCGAAGTGGGCTTTTAGCGCCCACGGCGTCAGGAGGTAATCAAAGACCGCGTCAGGATTCAGCGAACCATGAGCCAGCTGGATGCCGTCATGAGCACCCGTCGGCCGCCATTTCGCGATCTGCTCGCGGTCGGCATGCGTCAGCTTCTTACGGGTCCATTCGAGCGCACCCCAGGCCGCGTCGTTAAACCACTGCTCCTTAAGTTCACCGATCACACCCGCCTCATGGTTCCCCTGTAGGCAGACCTCGGCCTTTGCCACCATCCGCAGGCAATCATTCGGGAACGGCCCGTAGCCAATCACATCACCCAGCACC
>CAISXT010000102.1 GCA_903889525.1 uncultured Opitutia bacterium
GCCTTGAGGGCGGCGTGGTTATCATCGTGGAGTTTGCGGCGCGAGGCGATGATCCATGAATCGGTGTTGCGACGGTCTTCGACGAGGATGATCGGGGTGTCGGGTCGGGCGGCGCGGAGCTGTCTAACGAGGGGCGCGCACTTTTCCGAGACGTCTTTCGGTCCCATGTTCGGGAGGCAGTCGATCACGTAGGCGGCGGCGTCGATGCGCGTGAGGAAGTCGCCGACGGCTTGGTCCATGCGGCCGTTGCCAGAGAAGCCGAGGTTAACGACGGGGGTATCGAAGCGTCGGCCGAGGATCGCGGTGTGCACCATGCCTGGGCGGCTGGCGCAGGCGCCGTGCGTGATGGAGGTGCCGTAGAAGACGATGGGCTTGGCGCGCGGCTTGAGGCCTTCGAACTTTTTTCCTTCGGGTACGCCGATGCTCAGGAATTCGACGCCGTTATAGAGCGGCAAGTAGACCGCGTATTCACGTTCACCTGCATCCAGTCCCTCGGCGATGCGCACTTTCATTTCCTGTGCGGTCGGGCGGACGACTTGGACCCAGCGCCATTTACCATCTTTGTCGCGGGCATAGAGATCAAGCCCGCTGACACCCGTCGCGGGCATGTGCGGCATGCTGAGTGAGGCTTTGGTCACCTTGTAGTGGGCGTAGATGGTCGTGGCATCCGAGCGGAAGCGGAACATCTGGCCGGCGCTATCGCGGCTGAGGCCCCAGACGGCGGGCGTGACCTTGCCGTCCGCCTCGGCCGGCAGGCGGTCGAAATAACTTTTCCGCTCGGCGTCGGGGAAGGCGCGGCCTTCGAGGTCCCATTGGCGAACATCGTTCCAGGTGATCTTTTCGTCGGCCCGAACGGCGGCGCGATCCGCGGCCTTGGGGGCGGCTTTCGCGGCCGGGGCTTTGGTTTGTTGGGCCTGGGCGAGGCCAGTAGCCAAGAGGCAGCCAAGGAGGAGGGAGCTTAGTTTCATCGTGGAAAATTCAGAGGGCTTGCCCGAGGGACATGGCCAGCGCTCGGAGATTGGCGAAAGGCTTTTCGTGATCTGAAAGGGCTCGGGCGTATTCTTCGCGCGCTTTGTCGGCCCGTTTCATCACGGACTCGGCGGAGCCTTGGGTCTTGTCGAGAATCGACATTGAGCGGGCTTCCTGATCCTCGGCGCCGCTAAGTTGGGCGGTCTGATTGCGGATTTGGTCCTGCAGGAAATTAATCTCGCGAAGATCGATGGTCGTGCCGTTGCGGAGGAAGGTCATCTGCGCGCGGAGCGAGTCGATGCTGCGACGGAGACGGTCGACGCGCGTGGTGTCGCGGTTGGCATTGGCTTGGGCGGCGGCGATTTGTTTCTCGGCCTTGGCTTTGTCTTCGAGCGCCCGTTTATATTCGTCGAAGCACTGGCGGACGCGCGGGTAGTTGATGGTCGCCATCAGCCCGACCACGGTGTCCTTCGTCGTGTAAGGGAGTTGGTAGCGTCGATTGTCGATGCGCAGGATATATTTCTCACCCGGCTGATCGTAAAGTAGCGGCATCGTCTGCGGCTCCTGCGGGTCGGCGGCCCGCAGCAGCGGTGCTGCGAACAGCAGCAGCCAGAGCAGGGCGGGGTGAGCCTTCATGGGCTACTTTCTAGGGCTTCGGCTAGGAGGGGTCAACCTGTGTCCGACGCCCAGTCGACGCCCGTTGACATGCTGTTCGATCAGTCCCGCGAATTGGTCGCGGAGGCCGCTTTCTGGCGAGGCGGCCAGCCAGATTTTAATCATCCCGGCGTACAGGCAGAAGGTCTCGAGGGCGGCTAGGCTTGGGTCTAGGTCGGGGGCGGTGAGTCCAGCGGTTTTCGCTTCAGTATAGAGCGCCGTAACTTCTTGAAGGAAGCCGCGCCCGGCCGCCATCAGGTCGTCGCGGACGGTCGAGAACTCCCCGACATACTCGCATTTCCAAAGCATGACCTCATAGGTCAGCCGGCTTTTGTCCTCTTCGCGGAGTCGGCGAAGGGTCTCGCGGAGCGAGAGCTCTAGCCGGTGCAGGGGATCTCGGCCGGCTTCATCGCTCAGTCGGAGCAGGGTGCCCGTATCGGTGCGCACGGCCATGAAGAGGTCCGCTTTATTGCGAAAATGCCAGTAGACCGCCCCCCGGGTCACGCCGGCTTCCTTGGCGATGCGTTCCAGGGAGGTGTTGGTGACCCCATCTTTACTAAAAACCTGCCGGGCGCATTCGACAATTCGGTGACGGGTCAGTTCCGCCTCTGCTTTGGTCTTGCGAGCCATAGAGGGTTAATTAGATTTACATACATGTCTGTATGTAAATCCGGGACTGTCGAGGTCCTTCTCTCTTTTTGCCTATTAACGGTGCTCGCGGGCTGCAAGCCCGCGGAGGCGCCGATGGTGATGCCGCCCCCCGTCGTGGCGTTGGTAACTTTGGCCTCAGTGCCGGTCCCGCAGGTAGTCGAGTTGACCGCCCAGGTTGAGGGTACCCGCGAGGTCGAGGTGCGTGCGCGGGTTACGGGTATCTTACTGGCACAGTCGTACCAGGAAGGTGCCTCGGTTAAGGCCGGCGACCTACTCTTTAAGATTGATCCGGCTCCCTATGAAGTGGCCCTCGCCCTGGCCAAGGCTCAGCTCGGGCAAGAGAAGGCCCGCGTTGAGCAGGCTTCGGCTGAAGCTGGGCGCCAAGCGGCTTTGATCAAAGTGAACGCCGCGAGCGCTAAGGATGCCGCGGATGCGCAGTCGACCTACGCGGCCGCTACCGCTGCGGTGGAAGTCGCCGCCGCCAAGGTCCGGGCCGCTGAACTGGATCTCTCCTACTGCGAAGTCCGCGCCCCCATCGCCGGCTTCACTGGTCGACTTAATCGCTCCGAGGGTTCGCTGGTTTCACCAGGGGTTGACGGCTTGCTGACGACGGTCGTGCAACGCGAACAAGTCTGGGTACGCTTTGGCCTTTCGGAACAACAGTATGCCCGGCTCTTCCAGGGGAATGGCGAAGCGGCGGCCAAGGCGAAGGTCGAGGTCGTGCTTCCATCGGGCGATGTCTATCCCACGGCGGGCAGGGTGAATTTCGTGGCCGCGCAAGTGGAGTCCCGTCTTGGTACCGTGCAGATGCGCGCGGAGTTCGCTAATCCCCGGGCCGTGCTGCTTCCCGGTCAGTATGTGCGCGTGCGCGTGGTCGGACGCACCCTGCCAGATGCTTTCGTGATTCCGGCGGCCTCCCTCATGCAGTCCGCGCAGGGACGTTTCGTTTGGCTGGCCAATGATAAGAATGAGGCCGTCATGGCGCCGGTGGTGGTCGATGAGATTTCCGGACCCATCGCGGTGATTCTCAGCGGCCTCAAGACCGGCGACCGTCTGGTCACCGATAATCTTCAGAAGGTTCGCCCGGGGGCGCCCGTCGTGCCGCGTCCTGCCGCCGTCATCGCCCCTTCCGCTAAGTAAAGCACCGCCATGTCCTGGGAATTTTTCGTCCGTCGGCCCATCTTCGCGTCGGTCATGTCGCTGGTCATTGTGCTGGCTGGCTTGCTCGCGTTCAAGGTGCTGCCCGTCGCGCAGTATCCCCAGATTGCGCCACCCGTCGCCACCATCACCGTCTCGTACCTCGGTGCTTCCGCGGAGACGCTCATCAAGACCGTCGCCGCCCCGATTGAAGAGGAGATCAATGGCACGGATTACCTGCTCTATTATTCTTCGAATGCTTCTTCCACGGGCCTGCTGACCATCAACGTCACCTTCGAGCCCGGAGCC
>CAISXT010000103.1 GCA_903889525.1 uncultured Opitutia bacterium
CCTCCGAAAGGAACGAGGTAAGGGTGAAAAGGTGGGGTAAGAGCCCACCGCTCGAAGGGTAACCGACGAGGCAAGGTAAACCCAATCCGGTGCAAGACGAACAGGGACCGTTCGAGGTAGCCCACCAAGGTTCCGGGTTGTCGCACCGCCGCAAGGCGGGTCCGCAAGGTCAGAGAAATGAATGCGCAGGGGATCGGCGAGAGCCACCCAAGGACAGAATCCGGCTTACAGTGTATGGCTCAAAAGACGGAGGGCCGAACGGAAACGTTCGGCCCTCCCCCTTTGCGCCGGGGGCTTACGGCTTGATTCCAACACTATCCAACGGCATCGATAAGGCTACATGGAGGCTCCCTCGGCACCGTCGGTCCGGCTCAACGAGGTGCTTCGTGCTGGCGCTCGCATCGCAATTCTCGCCCCTCACCCTGACGATGAATCCCTAGGCACGGGGGGACTCATCCAGCGTGCCCTGGCCGCCGGAGCGGAAGTCCGCGTGATTTTCGTCACCGACGGCGATAACAATCCTTGGCCGCAACGCTTCGTCGAGCGGCGCTGGTTCATTGAAGCCCCCGAACGTGCCCGCTGGGGTGCTCGCCGCCGGGCCGAAGGCCAGCATGCCCTTCAGTTACTCGGTGCCGGCCAAGTCCAAGCAGAGTCCCTCGGCCTGCCCGACGCTGGCATCCTAGCCCTCTGGGAAGAAGACCTACCAGGGCCGCGTCCCGCCTTTGAAAAGCTCCTGCGTGAATGGAAGCCCACCTTAGTGATCGTGCCTTCCGAAATCGACCGCCACCCAGACCACCAAGCCACCCATCTCTACGGACTGGACGCCGTGCGCGCCACAGGCCTCCACTGCTTGGTCTACTCCTACCTCATCCATCGCCCTTGGTCTCAGAAGGTGATGCGCCGTCACCTAGCCTCTGATCAACTCGAACTGAGCGATGCCGAAAGATCCCTTAAACTGGATGCCATCCGCTGCCACCACACCCAGATGGCCCTGAGCGGCGAACGTTTCTCCAAATTCGCCAGTCGCGAAGAACGCTATACCCTCGTCCAAATTTCCTGAACATGAGCGCACCATCCAGCCCCGCACCCGCGGGCCCCGCCTTCCTGCACTCAACCCGCTTCCAAGCGATGGTGCTGACGGCCCTCGTGCTGTTCCTCTTCTGGTGGCGCCTCGGCAGCCTCGGGCTCATTGATCCAGATGAACCTTTCTACGCCCTGACGAGCCGTGAGATGGTGCAATCGGGCGATTGGATCACCCCGCGCGTCTTCGGCGAACCCCAGTTCGAAAAGCCGATTTTGTTCTACTGGGAAACCTGCCTCGCTCAAATTGTCTTCGGGGATAACGAGTTCGCCGCCCGTGTGCCTGGCGCACTCGCCGCTACCCTCGTGGTCTTCCTGACTTGGGGCATTGGCCGGAAACTCTTCACCCCACTTGCCGGTTTCTTAGGCGCCGTCGTCGTCGGCTCTGGCGCACTCTTCGTGGTAATGTCGCGCCTGATGCTGACGGACCTTTCCCACACCCTCTTTATCTCGGCAGGCATGTACTGCCTCTGGCGAGCGTTCCACGATGAACCCCGACGACTTCGCTGGCTGCTGGCTCTGACCATTGCCTCCGCCCTTTCGATGCTGACTAAAGGCCCGCAAGGCCTGCTCTTCATCGCCATGGCGAGCGTGGCCTACGCTCGGCTGAGTGGACTGAAATCACCTTGGAGCTGGCGTCATCTGGCGCTCTGCGTGCCCCTCTGGCTCCTCCTCGTGGTACCGTGGTACCTCGCGATGTTCATGCTTCACAAGTCCGGCCCCACCTCGCCGGCGACTGGCTGGGCCTATTACTGGGACACCTTCTTCATCCACGAGAACTGGGACCGATTCTTCCACGCCGAGCATAAGGGTAATGACCATTGGTATTACTACCTTGAGATGCTCATCGGCGGTTCGCTGCCGTGGATTCCCCTCATCGTCGCCGCGCTCTGGGAAACCGCGGCTCACTTCCGCCAACGCTTCCGCGATCAACCTGGTCTCACCATGGTCATCTGCTGGCTCGTTCCGTCCTATATCTTCATGACCATCGCAGCCAGCAAGCTGCCTAGCTACATCTTCTTCCTCATCGTCCCTGTCGCACTCCTGGCCGGCGTCACCCTTGAGCGCTGGATCCGCGAGGGCTTCGGCCCTATTGAACGCTGGGCGGTGGGATTCTTCACGCTCCTGCAAGGCGTCGCCCTCATCTGGTACCTGCCGACGTTCCACCCCAACTCACTGCCATTCCTCCCTCAACTCATTGCCCTGGGCATACCGCTCACCATCGCCGGCCTCTTTGCCCTATTCCGCAAAGCCTTCCCCTGGGCGGCCATCTCCACCGCCTTCAACGTTGTCCTGGTCTTCACCGCCTTCTTCTGGATTGAAGCACGGCTCGAAGGGACCGTAGGCAGCCGGGAGATTTGCAAAATTGCGGCCACCGCACGCAAACCTGGCGAAAAACTCGTGACCTGCAGCTTCCTCGGCCGGGCAGCGAAATTCTACCTCGGCGAAACCCCAGCCGCAATTTTCGTACCCGACCAGAAACTCTTGGCCGACTATGGCAAAGGCAACTTCCGCCCCTACTACCCCTTCTACTCCTACCACCCCTTACCGCAGCTCACGATCGAGAAGCAATTAGGCGAATTCGCCGACACCCATGGATCACTGCTTTGCATCGGTGAAAAACGCGATTTTCGACTCCTGAACACGAGTGAAGGCTCCTCGGTGCGTGGCCGTTGCGAACTGCTCGGAGAAACCGGCGACACCCCCGGACGGGCAGTCTTCCGCATCAACGCGAAGACGGCTAAATAATCAGATCCGGTAAAGGAGCTTAAAGAATCGAATCGTATCTCGCACTGGACGAATCTTACTGGGCTGCCCCTGGTAGATGGTCCGGACTGGTACGTTGGTAATCCTTCCGCCCGCTCGAGCGGTCAGCAGCAGGACCTCGGTCTCGTAATCGTAATGGTCGCTCTTGGCGGCCAAGATGGCGGGATTGGCGACCGCCAAGGCACGATACCCGCATTGGGAATCAGGGATGTGGCAGCGACAGAGATTGCTGATGAGCCACGACATGGAGGCATTTACCATCCGACGTACGAAGGGCATGCCCTTCGGATTAGAGAAACGGTTGCCCGCGACGAGCGCGACGCCCGGCTCCTCAATGGCTTTAAGGAAAAGCGGAATCTGTTCGGCGTCGTGCTGACCGTCGCCGTCCATGGTGATGCCATGGGTGTAGCCCAACTCAGCGAGCCGAGCGAAAGCGGTCTTTAAGCCTGCCCCCTTACCCTTGTTCACTTCATGACGAATCACCATCGCCCCCGCAGCCAGTGCCCTGGCCGACGTCTCGTCTGGCGAGCAGTCGTCGATGACCAAGACCGTGTCCACGAAACGCTTCGCCTCAAGCACCACTTCAGCGATGCGCGCTTCCTCGCGGAAGGCAGGCACCACGATGGCTACGCGCAAAGGAGGGGTGGACATTAAAGTCGGGAGAGGCGGCGAGCAGCCGAAGCCGGCATCCCTTTAACCACGCTGCGCAATCGGCGAGTAGGCACGTTCGGTGTTCCCGACGTAAATCTGACGCGGGCGATGAATCTTCTGCTTCGGGGTCTCGGCAATTTCTTTCCAATGGGAAATCCAGCCCGGCATGCGACCAATAGCGAAGATCACCGTAAACATCTCCGTAGGGATGCCGATAGCCTTCAGAATGATGCCCGAGTAGAAGTCGACGTTCGGGTAGAGATTACGCTGCTTGAAGTACGGGTCGTTGAGCGCGGCTTCCTCCAGGCGCATCGCGATGGCGAGGAGCGGGTCATTGATGCCGAGCACCTTGAGGACCTTGTCGCACTGGGCCTTGATGATCTTGGCGCGCGGGTCGTAGTTCTTGTAAACGCGGTGACCAAAGCCCATCAGGCGGACGCTCTTGGTCTTATCCTTAGCGTCGGCGATGAAGCGTGAACCGTCGTCGCCCGAGGCGTGAATCTCTTCAAGCATCTCGATGACGGCTTGATTGGCACCACCATGCAACGGACCCCAGAGAGCACAAACACCGGCGGAGACGGACGGGAAGAGATTGGCGCCGCCAGAAGCGACCATGCGGACAGTCGAGGTAGAGCAGTTCTGCTCGTGGTCGGCGTGCAACAACAGGATCAAATCAAGCGCACGGGCGATTTCCGGGTGAACGGCATAATCGGCGTTAGGCTGCGAGAACAAGAGGTGCAGGAAGTTGGAGCAGTAATCCAGACCCGGCTTCGGGTAGACGGGTGGCTCGCCCTCCTTGGAGCGGTGAGCGAGTGCCGCGAGCGTGCGCACCTTGGAAATCAGGACGGCAGCGGTCTCGTCAAATTTGGCCAAGTCATGCGTACGCTCGTTGGTGCCGAGCTCAGGGTAATAGCAACCCAGCGTATTCAGTGTGGCGGATAGTACGGCCATCGGGTGGGCGTTCCCAGGGAAACCGCTGAGCGCGATGCGCAGGCCTTCGTGAATCTGAGAGTTATCCAGGATGCGTGCCTTGAATGCGACGAGTTGAGTCGAGGTCGGAAGCTCGCCGTAAATCAGTAAGTAAGCCGTCTCGATGAAGTTGGACTTCTCGGCCAGTTCCTCGATGCCGTAACCGCGGTAGCGAAGGATACCCTTTTCGCCATCGATGAAGGTGACCTTGGATTCACAGGCGCCGGTATTGGCGTAACCATCGTCAAAGGTGATGTAGCCGGTGTCGTCGCGCAGTTTGCGGACATCGACCCCACGTTCGCCTTCGGATCCGACGACGATGGGGAGGACGATTTCCTTGTCGTCCAGTTTGAGAGTAGCGGTTTTTGAGCTCATGCGGGGGTGGTACCGCCAGAGGACAAAACTCGCCTCAGCGGACGGCTAAAGTCAGGAAATTGCGGTAGAGTTGCAAGCCTTTGACCTGACTTTTCTCAGGATGGAACTGGGTCGCAAAGACCCTCCCCTTACGCACCCCGCTCACAAAGCGCCCGGCATAGTCGGTCTCACACCAGACTAGCGAGGGGTCGGTCTGCACTACCCGGTAGCTATGCACGAAATAGAAAGGCTCCCCTTCGGCCTTCAGGCCTTCCGTCAGGGGGCTGCCCGGCTTGAAGATGGCCTCGTTCCAGCCCATATGGGGAATCCTTAGGCCTGGCTGCGAAGGGAAGCGCTGGACGACCCCAGGGAAAATGCCCAAGCCAGGGCGGTCAGCCTCCTCGGATCGCTCGAAAAGCACCTGCAGCCCCATGCAGACCCCTAGGAAAGGACGGTCCGAGGCGATCCACTGCTTGAGAAAAGATTCAAAATCAGTCCGGCGGATACAGTCCATGCAATCGGCCATGGCACCCTGCCCAGGAAAGACCACCAACTCGGCCTTCTCCGCCTCCTTGGGCGAAGCCGCGAGAAAAGCATCCGCACCCGCGGCGACCATCGCGCGGCTCACGCTGCGCAGGTTACCCATGCCATAATCGATGACGGCCACCCGAGGGCGACGCGGTGTCCCGGCGGTTTCCACGGTCAAGCCAGCGAACCCTTGGTGCTCGGCACGCGACCACCCTGACGAGGATCATTCTCTACCGCTTCACGTAACGCGCGAGCGAAGGCCTTGAAGAGCGCTTCCGCGATGTGGTGCGGCTCATCGCCATACTCGAGGCGCAGGTGTAGATTGCAGCCCAGTGAATTGGCCACCCCTTGGAAGAACTCACGCACCAAAGCGATGTTGAAGTCC
>CAISXT010000104.1 GCA_903889525.1 uncultured Opitutia bacterium
GCCGGACTTCACTTCCAGCACCTTCCCCGCGTAACCAGATGTATCGGCATACCACACTTCACGCCCCCATGGCTTCTCCACGATTTTGGGAGTATGCAGCGGGCTAGACATGCGAAAGGTCTGTCGAAAAGACCCCGACTAGCCAAGCAAATCCCCGAAGAAGTCCGGCTGATCCATGGCGCCGACCAAAGGCGTGATTAATTGGGCACTGTCGTGGGCCACCCGATTGACCTCGGGCGAAACCCGGTGAAGCGACAAGGTGCGCTCGGGCGCCGTCATCGCGAGGCGACTAAAATCCTCGGGCGTGAAGGCACGCTCCGTCAGCCACTCTTGGCGAGCGGTGGAGGGAAGTATCAGTGGCATGCGTGAGTGGATTTCCCCAGCCTCACGGTTGGGTGCGACCGTCACCAAACAAAGCGTGTGGCGCGATTTCCCGTCGGCGGTCAACTGGAGCGACCAGAGTCCCCCCACCGCGAGCGGACCGCCGTCGGCCGCTCGAAAGTAATAGGGCACCTTGAGGCGACCTTCGGCCTTCCATTCATAATAGCCATCAATCGGGATGAGGCAGCGCCGCTGGCGGGCCGCCTCCCGAAAAGTTGGGCGCTCAAAGATATCTTCGGCCCGCGCGTTAGCGTGGCCAGGTTCCGCCGGATCGGCCGACCAAGCCGGCACCAAGCCCCAACGCAGAGCCTCGGTCCGGAGGACGCCCTGCTCGCGCCGGACAGAAAGCAACGGCGTCCCGGGTGAAATATTATACCGCACGGGCTGTGGAGCCATGGGCGCCGACAGGCTCCGAACAATTTCTTCCCAGCGTGAAAACTGGGTGACGCGTCCGCACATATCCCCGAATTAATCAGCGCGGCGGCAAAGCGGGCGGGGCCGCCTGTCCGGCGGAGGTGCGCAGCTTGTTCAACACGATGAGATTAATGAAATGCATCACCCCCAAGACGACAACGACGACGCCCACGGAGCGGCTGAGGTCTTCGATGACCTTGATGCCCGATGTGGGATGATCCTTAGAGCTCAGGAAAAGCAACATGAAGCCCGTGTTCACGAGGTAGAATCCGATAATCAGCAGGTTGTTGACCGAGTCGGCCATGGTTTCATTGCCGTGGAACGCATCCACCAAAAAGGGGCGGCCACTCCGAAAGAGCGTCCGGCCGACCCAGATGGTCACCGCCAAAGACACTGCGAAATAAATCCCATATTCCCAATAAGTCAGATTTTCGTTCATAGCGGCGGGTGTTTGTTTAATGAATCATCGGCGTGGCCGCGGGCAAATAATTTCGCCCGGGCGCGGACTCACCAATGCGGCGGGCGCTCGTCGGCCGGCGGGCTCGAGTCAGCGGCATCTCCGGATTGGGCCATCTTCGCCTCCGTACGAGCGAGGCGGTCGGAGAGCTTGGCAACCTCCTTGGAGAGTTCTAAGATTTCCCGATCCTGCTGTTCAACGTGCCGCTGGAGAAAAGTAAGACGCTCTTCCAAATCGTGCAGGCGGGAGTCCATCAGAGGAAGGTGGAGGGGCGGAGGCAGGGGGCAAGCCCACGCCCTGTGATTTTCCCGCCAAATCTTGGGGCTAAGCGGACGGCGGTAGCTGTTTTGCTGATTGAGGCCTAGGTGGTATCCCCTACTCTGCCGCCCATGTCCGAACCCCTGGACATTCCACCCGCTGAGGCAACTCAGCTCCCCCTTTCTCGGCCGCAGCGATCCATTTGGCGCCGGCTGGGCGGGGAGGGCTTGGCCATGTCCATTCTCATCCACCTCGGGCTGATCGCCGTCGCGGTCGTCTGGGTTGTTTCCACGATCACCGAGAACGCGGCTAAAAAAGACCCGGAGTCTTTCAGCACCGGGGCTGGCGGCGGGAACGGCGGACCGAAGGCCAAGGAGTATAAGACCCGGCTGCAGCCTAAGAATCTCAAGAACCTGACAAAGACCAATTCCCGCATCACCTCCAAGAGCGCCAGTGCCGCTATCGCAGTCGCCAGCCTGCCGACGACCACGGCCTCCATGCTCACGGGCGGGGGTGCGGCCGGCGGTAACTCCAAGGGCTTCGGGGGCGGCAGCGGCGGCGGCATTGGTACGGGTAAAGGGCTGGGCGTCGGGGGCGGCAAAAATTTCGTCTCCATCTTTGGCACGAAGGGCGGCATCGGTGAGAACTTCGGGATCGTCGGCACCTTCTACGACTTCAAACAAACCAAGGACGGGAAGCCGACCGCCGCCATGGGGGACCCTCTCAATGGAGGCGCGAAGTCCAACGGCCCCGCGATCGAGGCTTACCGGAAAGAGGTGCGGGAGTTTTTGGTCTTAAGGCGCTGGGGGGCGTCCTCGCTCGCGGATAAATATCGAGCTCCGGACACGCTGTGGGCTGCCCAAATCTTCATCCCAGTCATGCCCGCAGACGTCGGCCCCAAGGCCTACGGGGTCGAAAAAACCGTCAAGCCTTCACGCTGGATCGCCCATTATAAAGGAGCAGTGAAGATGCCTCAGACCGCCCGGTTTCGGTTTGTAGGCATGGGTGATGACTTCCTGTGTGTGCGCTGGAGCGGCCGCGTCGTCTTGGACTCTGGCTACGAACAGCCCATCACGGGCGGCAATAATATCTATCCGGATTTCGGTAAGCAGAAATACGAGGAAACCAAACCATCCAAGCTAGGTAAGCCGCTGCGCTGCGGTCCTTGGCTCAATGCAACCGCCGGACAAAACGTACCGATCGAGATTGTCATCGGCGAAACCCCCGGTGGGCTTTTCAACGCCTACCTTTTCTTTGAAGTGGCAGATGCCGCCGGCAAAGGCACTGGGCTCAAGCTCGTGCGCTTCGCCGACACCCCCCTCCCAGCCGAAATTGCGAATGGGAACGCGGAAGTTCCGAATATCGATATGGAGGCCAAGGGCTGGCTTTTCAAGCCGGTGAAGCTCACCGACGTGCGCTGAGGTCAGCGGCGGAAATAAAACTTTTGGCAGTTGGCACCGAAGAGTCCGTCGCGCTCCGTGGGCGTTAAGCTGCGGGCATAGTCATCGACGAGACGGAAGCTCTGCTCGTAAGTTGCCGCGAACAGGCACACTGGCCAATCCGAGCCATACATTAGGCGAGACGGGCTGAATGCTGCAAACACGGCATCGAGATAGGGCCGAAACTGCTCGGGCTGCCAATGCTGATGATCGGCTTCAGTCAGCATGCCAGAGACTTTACAGTGAACGTTGGGCAGCCGGGCCAGGCGACGCATCTGCGTCTTCCATGGCTCCACCGTTCCATCCTTGATCATCGGCTTAGCGATGTGATCGAGTACGAAGGGTTGTTGGGGGAAATTTTCCGCGAGGCGAATGGCGGCCGCGAGTTGTTGCGGATAGATGAGGATGTCGTAGGTCAGGCCATAGGCCTGGAGCTTGGCAATGCCGCTCTGGAATTCCTTCCCGAGCATGAAATTGTCATCCGGTTCTTCCTGCACCACGTGACGCACGCCCACGAATTTCGGGTGCTTCGCCAGTCGCGCGAGGTCAACCTCGACGCGATCGGAACGCAGATCGACCCAGCCGACGACGCCCTTCACGTTGGCGTGCTTATCTGCTAGGCCCAGTAGCCAATCGGACTCCTCGATTACTTGGCGTGCCTGAACAGCGATGGAACCATCGAAGCCAAGCGGCTTTTGCAAGGCGGCTAAATCATCCGGCAGCCAGCTACGATGCAACGGGGAGCCCGGCGGAATCCATGGGTATTGCGCCGCGTCGTACGACCAGAAGTGCTGGTGGGCGTCGAGGCGCATGGCTTCAAACCACGTCGACGATTGCCTTGATGACGCCTGTCTCCGGCTTCAACCAAGTCGGGAAGGTCGCGATCAAGTCGTCAAACTTCGCATGGTGCGTAATCCAAGGCTTGGTATTGATCACACCATCTTCGATTAACTTGATGATGCGGGCGAAGTCCTTCGAAAGTGCGTTGCGGCTGGCCATGATGGTCAGCTCACGGCGATGTAGGTGAGGTGCGTGTGGGAAGGTGAGTTCCTGCTGCGTGATGCCCACATAGACCACGCGGGCCGCGAAGGTCGCATAGGCGAAGCAGGCCACCATCGACTTATTGCTGCCCGTGGCGTCGATCACGACGTCGGCCAACTGGCCGTTCGTGAGAGCGGCCAGTGCGGCGACTTCGGAGCCATCGCCCTTGGCTTGAATGACCGCATCCACCTTCATCACGTCGACGCAGAACTTCAGGCGGTCCGCATTCATATCCATGACGACACACTTGGCGCCCGAGACCTTAACGAACTCGACGGCCGAGAGGCCGATCGGGCCGGCGCCAATGACAAGGACGGTCTCACCGGGCTTGGGTGCCGCGCGATCCACGGCATGGCAGCCGATGGCAAGCGTCTCGACCAAGGCGAGCTGATCATAGGAGAGCTTGGTGGAGATATGGAGTTTACGGGCTGGTAGGAGGAATTTCTCCGCCATACCGCCATCGCACATCACTCCAAGCGTGAGATGCTTTTCGCAGCAATTGGTGTAACCCCGGCGGCAGCTATAGCACGTCTGGCAATTGATGTACGGCTCGACTGAGCAACGGTCGCCAGGCTTCACATTTGTGACGCCGGAGCCAACGGAGAGAACCTCCACGCCGAGCTCGTGGCCTGGAATGCGCGGGTAGGAGTAGAAAGGCATTTTGCCAAGGTAACCTCCGTAATCCGTCCCGCAGATACCGATGCGGTGCACGCGCACGACGGCCTCACCAGGCCCTGGCGCTGACGGCTCCGGAATATCAATGCGGACAAACTGTTGCGGCTGGTCGAGGCGGATGGCTTTCATCGCTTAGTTATTTTCTTTGAGGCCTTCGAGGTGCCCGAGGTTCTTGACTGGGGCGAAGATCGCGTGGACTTCGGCGAGGAGTTGCTCGTCGATCGGTTCCGCGGCCCACTTGGCCCAGTTACGAATATTGGTCGGATTGGCGCTGCCCGAGACCGTCGTAGTGATGTCCTCATTCATCAGGGAGAACTGCAAGGCGAGCTTGGCGATATCACTGCCCTTGGCCGTGCAGTGAGCGGCGGCGGCGCGGGCGGCGGCCTTCACTTCCTCTGGCTCCTTGAGCCAGGCCGGCAGCGGGGCGTTAGTGAGCAGACGGGCGCTGAAAGGGCCAGCGTTCATGACGCCGATGCCCTTGGCCTTCAGGTAAGGCACGGACTCGTCGGAGAAGCGGGTGTTCTGGAGCGTATGCTGGTTGTAACTCAGCACGCAGTCGACCTCGGCCTGCTCGCAGATGAACTTGAAGATCTTCTGCGGGTAGCCGCTGAAGCCGATGGCCTTCACCTTGCCGGCCTGCTTCGCTTTGCGAAGCGCCGGGATCGTCTCGTCGACG
Organism: uncultured Opitutia bacterium; assembly: GCA_903889525.1. GTDB lineage: Bacteria > Verrucomicrobiota > Verrucomicrobiia > Opitutales > UBA953 > UBA953. The sequence continues at coordinate 5,342 of CAISXT010000104.1, forward strand.
ATCTGCTGCATCGGGACGAACTCGATGTCGTGGCAGAGGATGATATCGAGGTGGTCGGTGCCGAGGCGGTGCAGGGAGACGTCGATACTCTCCGCGACGCGCTTGGCGCTAAAGTCGAAGTGGGTCAGGTCATAGCGGCCGAGCTTCGAGCAGAGCTTGTAGCTATCGCGCGGAACGCCGCGGAGGGCGACGCCCAAGAGCACTTCGGAAATACCGCGGCCGTAGAAGGGCGAGGTGTCGATGAAGTTGAGGCCGCAGTCGAGAGCGACCTGGACGGATTTCAAAGCATCATCGAGGGCGACGCTGCGAAATTCCTGGCCGAGCGACGAAGCGCCGAAGCTAAGGATAGGGAGTTCGATCCCGGTCTTACCGAGGGGGCGAGTCTTCATGGTACGAAAGTTCAGGCCGTGCGGCAGCCGACGGTGAGAAGCACATTACCCCAGAGGGCTTGGTCGCCGGTCTGGATTGTGAGGATATGATCGGCGGATTCGACGGCCTTGTAGAAATCCCACTTGAGGATCGGCTGTAGTTCGAGCTTCAGGCCGGCGGCCTTCACTTCCTGGCGGAACTCGGCCCACACGGGCGGATCGCCCTTCTGCGCGTAGGAGTCGTCGGCCGGGATACCCATCGTATTGACGGCGTCGACCGGGACCGCGCTGAGTACGGCGCGCAGCACTTGGGCGACGGTCGGGATGCCGGGCGAGAGATTAAGCGAGACGAGCTCGGCATTGGGTCCGCGCTTCGTCCATGCGGGATAATTACCGTCAGCGATGAGGATCACCGAGTGGTGGCCGGCGCGGCCGAGCACTTCGTTGATCTTAGGATGGATGAGCTGGTGCTTGAGCATGGTCTTAGCGGGGTAAGTGTTGGCGGATAGCCTTAATTGTCTGCGCGGCGGCGGCTTCCGAGTCTGGCAATGGCAGGATCTCTCCGGAAAGATAGCCGTTGAAATTAATCGCCTGCAGGGCGGCGATGACGGAGGCGGTCTCGGTGTGCCCGAAACCGATGGCACGGCGGTTACTATCCGCGAAATGCACGTGGCCGACATGGCGGCCGCAGGCTCGCAGGGTGCCCGCGTTCGAAATCTCCTCGATGTTCATGTGGAACAGGTCGCACAGCAGTTTGACGTTGGCGGTCTTCAGCTTCTCGAAGAACTGGGCCGCATCTAGCTGACGGTTGAGCAGGTTGGTTTCGTAGCGATTGAGCGCCTCGTAAAGGAGGGGAACGCCATACTGTTGGGCGTGAGCACCGAGATCTTCGAGCGCTTCGGCGAGCCAGATGAGCGCCTGCTCTCGTGAGACCTCGCCCTCAGCCTTGCCCTGCATCGAGCCGATGATGGCGGGGGCTTTGAATTCGCCGGCCAAGTCGATGATCTCGCGGATAAATTCGCGGGCCTGACGACGAATGGCGGGGTCGGCGTGCGTGAGGTGCCACTTATGGACCAGCCAGCCACCGCCGGTGCCGAAAGCCGCGGCGGAGAGGCCATGCTGCTTGAGGCGCGCATGGAGCGCCGGGCGGGCGATGGAGGCCGCAGAGGGAGCAAAAATTTCGATGGCATCGAAGCCCAGGCGAGCCGAGGTCGCACAAGCGCTCTCGAGGCCATCCCAGAAAACAAACGGGCCGCCCTTGGCTTGGGCGACGAGCGAGACCGTGATTGCAGTTTTAATCACAAGGGAACTCTGCCCGCTCCGTGAAGAGGGGCAAGTTCCGCTTAAATGACTTTAAACGAAATTGGGGATTATTCCGACAGTCCCGGCGAGGAGCGACCCTTCACCAAGCGCTGTACGAGGGCAAAGCGGAGAATCTGCTCCATCTTTGCGATCTCGACCGGGTCGATGTCCTTCTGGCCACGCGCAGCCTCGACGGCCTCACGGGCGCGGGCTTCAGCATTCTCGACGGCCTTCAAATCAATCTTGGCTTCATCAATCGCCGCTTCCGTGACGACTGAGACCTTGTTGGAGACGACGCGGACGAAACCCTGGTCGATGGCGAGGCGGCTGATTTTTCCGTCGACCGTCAGGATGACTTCGCCGGCGGCGATGATCGCGGTGATGGGCTGGTGGCCGGGCAGGATGCCGATGGTACCCATGGCGGTGGGCAGGGTCACCTTATCCGCCGTGCCTTCGTAGGCGCGGCGATCAGGGGTGACGATTTCGACCGTAAGGGGCATGGGGGCTTATTTCTTGGCCTGGCCCGAAGCGGCGAGGACCTCGTCGATGCCGCCCTTCATGTAGAAGTCGTTCTCGTTCACCTGGTCGAGTTCGCCAGCGAGGATCATCTCGAAGCCGCGCAGCGTGTCGTCGAGGGCGACGTACTTGCCAGGTGAGCCTGTGAAGATTTCCGCAACGTGGAAGGGCTGGGAGAGGAACTTCTGCACCTTACGGGCGCGGAAGACGACGAGCTTGTCGTCAGGGGACAGTTCGTCGAGGCCCAGGATCGCGATGATGTCCTGGAGGTCCTTGTATCGCTGGAGGAGGCCC
>CAISXT010000105.1 GCA_903889525.1 uncultured Opitutia bacterium
CAGGTGGACTTCTATCTCAAGAAGCGGATCACCGTCCGTCGGAGTTACGGCGGCCTCTCCTCGAGCGTCCGCATTTTTGGCAGCCTCCGCTACCGGGTGGGTAGTTACGCGGTCGAGCGCGAAACCGAAGACCAGGTCGTCAAAGTGGACAGCGGCATCTTGGCCTTTACCGCGCAGCGGGTGATTTTCAAAGGCGAGATCAAGAATTTCAATTTCAAGTACGTCAAAGTCTTGGACGTCACCGCCTATTCGAATGCGGTGGTCATCGCCCGGGACACCGGGGGCGATAATATCTTTCTTTTCCCGAGCGGACAGCAGGAGGCGGCGGTCATTCTGCGACGGTTGGTTCGGCAGGCAAAGGGCTGATTTAAGGCCTTTGGGCGGAGGACAGCGGGAGATTTGACGAAGCAGTAGTTGCCTTGTATAACAGAGTGATGCCACCGACCCCCCTGACCGTCTTTTATAGCGCCGCCTATGTCGTCGAGGGAATGACCGAGACGGTCACCAAGTCGAAGCTCGTGGCCGCGATGATTGAAGCGGGCAAAGCCGGCGAAGTCAGGTTGGCGGCGCCGAAGTTGGCGACCCGCCAGGAACTCGAGTTGATCCATGCGCCGGAGTACGTGCGCAGCACCTTCGAGGATACGAACAGTTTTCTGGAAGTCGGGCCTTGGTCTCAGCCCTTGCTGGAGAGTATCCTGGCGACGACTGGGGGGATGCGCGACGCCGTGAAAGAGGCGTGGAAGAACGGCCGATCCGGGAGTCTTTCCAGTGGGTTGCATCATGCCCGACGCAACGCGGGTAACGGCTTCTGCCAATTCAATGGCCTAGCGCTCGCCGCGCTCGAGGCCTTAAAGAAGGTCAAGAAGGTCGGCATTCTTGACCTCGATGCCCATGCGGGCGGGGGCACCTTTGATATCCTCGGTGACGATAAGCGGGTGTGGCTCGCCGACGTGACCGTCAACGGCTTTGACTCGTGGGAACCGACCGATCCCCGACGGCATTTCTACGTCGAGATGGGTGGCCCGGAGGCCTACCTCGATGAAGTGGAGCGGGCCTTGCGGCATCTCGAGCCCGTGGAGTTCCTGATTTATAACGCCGGCATGGACACCTATGAGAAGGCTGGTGGCATGAAGGGCATCACGCAAGAAATCATCCTGAAGCGTGAGCGCCGAGTCGTGGAGTGGGCCCGCCTGCGCAAGATACCGTACATCTTTGCGCTCGCGGGCGGATACAAATGGGGTGGCCTTACCTTGGAAGAGGTGGCCGAGTTGCACCTGGAGACCGTGAAGGCCTTCGCCGCCTAACGGTCAGGGGAGCGGCGGGAGATTCAGCTCCTTGAGCGTGAACGCACCCGGGTCGGTCGGCAGGACGAGGAAAAGTCGGCAGGCGCGGCTTTGCGCGAGGGCAATCATCACTGGCCACTGGGATTCGGGAACGGAAGCCACGACGAACATCGGTTCGTTATCCGGGTCATCGCTCGAGGGGACTTCGATGGCGACGCCCTTGTGGTCGACATCGAAATTGTGAGCCAGCCATTTGCCGAGTTCCTTGGCGAGGCCGCGGAGGTCGGATTTACCGGCGTCGATTTTAGACTGATCAACGAGTGCCCAGAGGGGCACGGCGAAATTATGGGTCAGCTCGGCCTTCATTGGCGCCAGTAGGTTAGGCCTGCTTGATGAGTTCGGCCGTCGACGGAATGTCCGACACAATCTGATCAGGGTCCGGGCCGACGCCGATGTAGCGGAGATTCGGAAGGGAATTCAGAGAACCACCGCGAGAGGCCAGGCGGACGATTTCGGCCATCGTGAAGGCCACGTAGCGACGCGCTTCAGCCGGGAGGGAGGCGTAGGCGCGCACCTTCGTGATGTCAGCCTTCCAGCCAGGCAGGGTGGCATAAATTGGTTGGAGCTGACGACGCACAGCGTCGTTACGGGGCACGCCCGAGAGAACCTTGCCAGCGGTGTCGCGATAGCCGGTACAGAGTTGAAGGTCGCCGCCTTGCCATTCGCCATGGGGAGAGAGGGCATCCAGTTTGTTGAGCACTAAATCATCATAGCCACCATAACGGAGGGCATCAGCCTTCTCGACTAAGTCAGACCAGCCCACCATGCGTTGACGGCCGGTGCTCGTGCCGAACTCGAGTTTCGCCAAGGCGTGCTGGAGCGGGTGGGCATCGTCCATCTTCGTGAGGAAGACGTGCGTGCCGACTTTGGTGTCGTAGGCTTTACAGCAGCCCACCGTGTGGATGGCTTGGACGGGGATGCCAGCCGACTGAAAGAACTCTGGGGTATAGGTGTGGGAAGCCGTTACGTTGGGAGCGAAGCCCGCCCGCTTATCGAGCCAGTAGGCTTGGCCGAATTCGCCGATGATCCGGCGACCCGCGGCGAGATCACTGAGGATGCGTTCGCGAACATCGCCAATGGTCGAGGCTAAGGTCGTGCCGGCCTGCCAGTAGCAATCTACGACGGCGGAGAGATCGAAAGTGAAGGGCGTCTTACCGGCGAAGCGGGTGAAGTCGAATTCCGCGGGCGTGAAGACGCCGGAATCGATGGCGCCCTTGTTGGCACGCAGTTCGGCGTCCGTCAGTTTGACGAAGAGGCCGGACCATTTATCGGGCGAAAGCTTGCAGACGTCGCGGACGATGTCGGAGGCGCGTTGGAGGCGGGCGGAGAGACGGGAGGCGTAGGCGGCCTTATCGCCGAGGAATTCCGAGTAGTGAATTTGAAATTGCCCGACTTCATCGGCGTAGGCGGGCGTGATGCCGCGACCCGTGGAACCGCGGGCCTCATGGCCGAGGACGTTGATACGGTAGTCTTCCCAGGCGAGATCGAGGATACGGTGGGCGACGTCGCTGACCATGCAGCGCTCATCGATGAGCAGGCGAGAGAGGACTGGGTAGCCAATCTTCTCTAGCGGCAGGGCTTCCCAGAGGGCCTTGCGGGGGTCGGCGACCACGCCGGAACCCAGCGCGAGGCAGGCGACATCCCGTTCGGCGACGCCGCCCGGGAGCAGATTGAGTTTAAGACCAGCGACCGTATGGCCGGAGTTGGCGCCACCATTGACCTTGAGCACGGTCCCGACCGCATCCCGGCGCCCGGTGAGGGCTTGGAGTTCGCGGACGATTTCGGGGATGAGGCGGCCTTTGCCTTCGTCGCCCATGCTGATGCCGACATCGGCGATGAGTTTGCTCTTAAAGGGGGTGAGTGCCATGGGCAGAAAGGAGGAGGCGGGCGGGGGGAGCCGACCGCGGTGAGTTCAGTCGTGTTGAGGATTAGGCCGAAGCGCCCTTTTGGCGTTCGTAGAAGTCATTGATCTTCTTGGCGACATCGCGGTAACCCGAGTCAGCCATGTAGATGATCTTGTATTCGTCGACGGCTTCCTTGACCTTGCCGGACTTTTCAAAGGCATCGCCGAGGGCGTAGATGATATCCTTCTTCAGGTCATTCATCATCAGCACTTCACTCTTGGCGGAAGTCAGCTGCTCGATGGCCAAGTCGAACTTATTGCCAAGCGTGAAGGCACGGCCGATGGCCAGGAGCGCCGGCTGGCGGAACTTCGGATTACGCTGGGCATACTGCAGCTGCTGGACAGCGTCTTCGAGGCGATGGGCGGTGAGGAGTAGGGAGCCGAGTTCGAAGCGGAAGGCGTAATCGTTGGGGTAGCGCTCAACGAGCGTCGTCGCGGTGCGGAGGCGAAATTCGGCAAGTTCCGTCTCGTTCTTGGCCAGGGCGTCCTTGCTCGCGCTGTCGGTGGGGTTGGCGGCGATGAGTTCACGCAGTTGTTTCGTGAGCTTTTCGTACCGGCGGATGAAGAGGTCGCTTTCCTGGCGTTCGAGGGAGGAGTCGGCTTTACCGAGGGTGGTCAGGCGGCCGCGTTGGAGCCAGGCGATGGCGCTGTCGAGGTCGTCGGCGGCGATGAAGAGGCGGACGATATCGCGATAAAGATCTAAACTATCGGGCTGGGCCTGGATTTTTTCAGCCATTTGGGCGGCTTGCTCGAGAGCGGAAGCGGAGTCGGTGACCGCGCGGGTGGATTGCTCGAGGCGTTGGGCTTCGTCCTTATCCTTAAGTTTGGATTGGAAGTCTCCCTTATCCTCCCAGTTGCCCTTTTTCATCGTCTTGCTGACGGAGGCTTTGCGGACGCACTCCTGGAGGTCGCCGTTGCCCGGGTAGAGTTTGAGACCTTTATCGGCGGCGTTCAGGGCGTGGTCGTATTCGCCGGCCGTGATCCAGACATTGGAGAGATCGACGAAGTGTTGCACTTCGGCGGGGTCATTCGTGCTGAGTTCTTCGTAGGCGAAAGCGGCGAGGTCAAAGAAGCCGAGTTTGATGCCCGCGAGGGCGATGGTCTTGTTGGCGTTCGCATCGCCAGGTTTCTTAGCGAGGGCTTCCTCGGCAGCGGCAATGGCGGCAACCGGGTCAGCTTCGACGGATTTGGCAATCTTGCCTGAAGAGAGTGCGCCGGTGAGGCCGTCAAACAGGCCCTTCTTAGTGCCCAGCATTGCTTTCTGTGCTTTACGCAGGTTGCGGCGGACTTCGATACAACCCGGATTGCGGAGTAAAATACCGGCCAGGACCTCGACGGCATACTGGGGGTTGGTTCGGAGTTGTTGTTCGGCGGCAGCGATTTGCTTCTGCAGTCGGGGATCAAGCTCAGTAAGGGCGACTTTTTTCATTAGTAAATTGGGCGTTTGACCTGCGAAAACTGACTGTCAGCCCGCGGGTGGTCAATCCCTTGGACGCGAAAAACGCAGGTGGCGGCGCAGGGCCGGCCGGAGGGGTGAGGCGATGATGCGACCTGCACACTCTGGGGCACCGCATCGGCAGGGGTGGAAGAGGCTTTCGGCGAGCGAAAACCCATAATCAAAAGTGATTTCCGAGCCGGTCTCGATGGCGTGGAAAGCGATCAGCCAGGCTCCGGCTGTCTCGCCCTGCCAGACGAGTTCAGCGTTAGGTTGGCAGGAATGATTGGCGTGGCGTGAGGGATTATCGACCCGTGAGCCATCGAGCCAGACACCGGGGCTAACTTCCAGAGCGTAGACAGGTGAGGAGGCCGCCGGGGTGGACGGCTGGACGGAGGTCAACGGGCCAGAGTAGGGGGCGATGCGTTCGCCCGCGGAGAATCGACGTATGGCGAAAAGGCCCAGGCCAGCGATGGCCGACGGCTGCGTCGCCGTGCTGGGAGTGTTCATGCCTCCTGGCGGAGGTCGCGGGTCATCAGGGCGATCACGCCGGCACGCGGATCCAAACCTTTGTAAAGGATGGCGTGCAGGCAGAACAGAATCGGCGCATCGATGCCGCGGCGAAGCGCGAGCTGCGTGAGCGCATCCGCGGCCCGGTGGCCTTCGACGGCATCGCGACGATGGGCGAGGGCGGCGAGGGTGCCTTGGGGGTCTTGGGCGATTTGTTCGCCGAAGGCGCGATTGCGGCTCCAAGCTCCGTGCGCGGTCGCCATCATGTCGCCGACGCCCCCAAGCCCGAGTAAAGTATCGGACTTGGCGCCGACGGCCTCGCCGAGGCGGACCATTTCAAGCAGCGAACGCGTGAGAAGGGCGGCGCGGGCATTATCACCGAGTTTGAGCCCATCGCAGAGTCCGGCGCCCAAGGCATAAACGTTTTTGAGCGTGCCGCCAATTTCTACTCCGGCGACATCGGCGGAAGTGTAGGCACGCAGGGTGGGGCCGCTGAGAGCGGTTTGGATGTCGCGTAGGTTCTCATCGATCTTTTCCGAGGCGAGCACTAGGGCGGTCGGCAGACCGCGGGCGACTTCATCGGCATTGCTGGGGCCGCTGAACGAAGCGACCGGGATTTTTCCAAAAGCCGCCGCCATCAGTTCAGTGGGACGGCGGAGAGTTTTTAGGTCGAGTCCCTTGCAGAGCGAGATGGCCATGCGGGCTGAGGAGGTGGCGACGGCCGGGCCGATGTTCGCCAAGAGCTCGGGTAAGCCCTTGGAGGGACAGGCGAGGAAGACTAGGTCAACATCCATCAGTGCCGGGCTCGTTTCCAGACCGATTTGAATCGAAGTAGCCAGCCGGTGGCCGGGGAGGTAATCTTTGTTTTCGCGAAAAGTCGCGAGGGCGAGGGCTTGTTCGGCGCGACGCGGCACGAGCGTAACGGGATGGCCGAGGCGGGAAAGGTGGATGGCCATGGCGGTACCCCAGGCTCCCGCTCCGAAGATGACGCAGTTCATTTGGTTTTTTTGGCTCGCACCTTGGCGGCCCAGCGTTTGACCGCGGCGACGGCATCGCGGTGGAGGTTGGCTTCAGGGCGGGCGAAGGGTGGCGGGTTAGGGGTGAAGCCGAGCAGGTCGTGAATGACGAGGATTTGTCCATCGCACCCGCGACCGGAGCCGATGCCAATAGTGGGCACGGAGACCGCTTCGGTGATTTTTGGCATGAAAGTCTCGTCGACGCATTCGACGACCATCGCGAACGCGCCGGCGGCCGCGATCGCCTGAGCGTCGATCAGGACTTTCTGCTGGTCGACGGGCGTCAGTCCGCGTCGGCGGTAGCCGGCGGAGTTCACGCGCTGGGGAAGCATGCCCACGTGGCCCATCACCGGGATGCCAGCGTCGACGAGGCGAGCGATGGCGGGAGCCAGGGAAGCACCCCCTTCGATTTTGACGGCCTTGACGCCGCCCTCTTGGAGGAAGCGTCGGCAATAGTTGAGGAGCTTAGGGAAGCTGTCGTGCGCGAGACCGAAGGGGAGGTCGCCGACGATGAGGGCTTCAGGTTTAGCCCGGCCGACGGCGGCCGCGTGGTGGATCATCATGTCGAGGGTCACCCCGACGGTGTCGGGCAGGCCCAGGACCGTATTGCCGACCGAATCTCCCACGAGGATGAGATCGGCCCCGCCATCTTCGGCGATTCGGGCCGTGATCGCGTCGTAAGCCGTGAGGCAGACGATGGGTCGGACCCCTTTGAGGGCGCGGAGGGACCGGGTGGTGGACTTCACGGCAATGGACTTATCCCGAGACCCTCCGCTTGTAAAGCGTGGGTAAGGGGTGTAACTACGGGTAATGCTTCGGCGAATTCTTGGTTTAATCCGTAAGCCCGACTATCGGGAGAGCATCTACGCGCATCCCGATCTCTCGGCGAAGACGGCGTTACCCTGGTACACCAAATTACGGCTGATTTTGTCGACCCGGAGCGGATTAGACCATGCCGACGACAAGCCCAGTGCCTGGGTGCGCCATCGCCGCTGGTTGCTGATTATCTTGGCCCTCATTCTTGGCTGGCTTATCGCCGAAAGTATCGTCGGCTGGAACTTCTACGAAGGGTGAAAGTTTTCAGCGTGTGACGGCGACGGCCGATGGCCGTGATTAGGAAAGACTGAAACCGAGAAGTTCGATGCCAAGTTCTTTGGCGCGGGCGAGCACGAGCGGCTTATCGATGAGAATGACGCCATCCGTTTCGAGCGCGGCTTTCTTGACGCCGCCTTCGGCCATGCTTTCCAGCGTCTTCAGGCCGAAGCAGGGGACATCGAAGCGCCAGTCTTGGGCGTGCTTGGAGGCTTTGGTGAGCAGCATTTCTTTGCCGCCGGTTTGGGCGCACCGGCGCAGCATGTTATCGGTCCCTTCAAAGGCTTCGACGGCGATGACCGTACCTTTGGCGGTGACGACCGCTTGCCCGACATCGAGCCGGGCCATCTCACGGGCCATGCGGGTGCCAAAGGCGAGTTCCTCAGCGGAGACGCTGGAAGTCCAACCAGTCATGCAACCTTTGGTGGCGAGGTGGTCATCGAGGAAGACGCGGGCATCGAGCATCCGCGTGCCGACTTTTTCGATTTCGGCCGAGATGCCGCCGAAGATTGTCTCGGCGTTACGCTCTTTGAGTGAGGCCATCAGGGCGATCAGCTTCAAGTCAGGGATCATGCCGGAAAACAGTTTCCGCGGAGTGACTTGCCCGGCCATCACGGCACCGGAGGCGCCGAGGGCTTGGAGTGATTCGAGTAAGACCCCCAACTTGCCAACAGGCACGGCACGATGCTCCGAGGGGGCGAAGCTGGCGATCAGGGCTGGGTCGGTCTCTTCCTCGAAGGACACCAGACGGACTTGGGCACCCCGAGCGCGGGCCGCCTCGGCGAGGAGTGCGGGGTAGCGGCCTTTGCCCGCGATGATGGCCACGGGTCGGTTGGGGTCGAAGCCCGGAGGGAGGAATCGCGACGGGGACGCCATTCGGGGATAGTTTCGTTCAAAGGGCTCGGGCTCAAGCCTGCTTTGGGTTGCCACTCCCCTTGGCGCTGAGCGTAATGACGGCATGCCTGCCGCGCTCGGCATTCTAGGTGGTACCTTTGACCCTCCGCACCTCGGCCACGTCGCGGCCGCGACGGCGGCATGGAAGCAGCTTGGCCTAGACCAACTCCGGGTCATTCCCGCGGGGCAGGCTCCACTGCGCAATGCGGCTCCCGTGGCCCCGGCGACGGAGCGAATGGCCATGTGCAGGCTGGCTTTTGCCGAATGTCAGTGGGCGGTTGTGGACGATCGGGAGATTCGGCGGGAGGGTGTGAGTTGGTCCATCGAAACCGCCCGCGAATTAGCCCGGGAGTTTCCTTCGGCTTGGCGGGTGTGGGTCCTGGGGGCCGATCAACTCGCCCGGCTTGATCGTTGGAAGGATATCAGCGAACTTTGCGGTTTGGTCGATTTTGCGGTCCTGTCGCGTGACGGTATCTCCACCGTGCCACCGCCAGCCCTCGCCGGATGTATCCGACTGACGATCCTGCGCGCGCCGCCAGTGAATGTTTCTTCGACGGCACTGAGACA
>CAISXT010000106.1 GCA_903889525.1 uncultured Opitutia bacterium
CATCTCGGCTTGGCTGATGCGCGCACTGATTTCCGGATCGCCGGCCTGGGCAAGGTTGATGCGGTTGAGCTCGTTGACGCCTTCGAGCATGGCTTTACGTTGATCACGCGTGAGCCCGTCGGGGTCTCGTAAGTAAAGCACGGGTTCACCGGCGCCACGGAACTGCACGCCTTGGTGCGCACTCGGCAGGAAACCGCTGCCCCAGAGTCGGGCTAGCAAGCCTTGGCCAGATTTTTCCTTATTGACCGAGATGAGGACGACAAACGAAGGGAGGTTGTCGTTCATGCGACCGAGGCCGTAATCCGTCCAAGCTCCCATGCTGGGACGGCCAGGTAATTGGCTGCCGGTCTGGAAGAAGGTGATCGCGGGGTCGTGATTGATCGCCTCGGTGTGCATCGAGCGAACGAGACAGATGTCATCGGCGATGCCGCCGATGTGCGGCAGGAGTTCGCTGAACTCGGTGCCGCTTTGGCCGTGGCGCTTGAACTTGTAGCGTGAGGGTTGGCAGGCGAGGCGGGCTTGCGAAGCCACCATGCCAGTGATACGCTGGCCGCGCCGGATGGAGTCGGGGAGGTCTTTATCGAACTGCCGCTCGAGTTCGGGCTTGGGGTCGTAGAGGTCGAGGTGCGAGGGGCCGCCCGATTGAAATAAGCAGATGACGCGCTTAGCCTTGGGTGCGAAGTGGGGGAGCCCAGCTAGACCGTTGATATGCGGATCATCGGCGACACTGCTCGAAGCGCACCCGCCGAGGAGGTGAGCCATTGCCCCTGCACCTAGGCCGAGGCCGGTCTTTTGCAGGAACTCCCGCCGCGAATGCATGTTCTCGAATTGATGGCAGGACATGTCGGTCAGTTCTTGGTGATGGTTTCGTCCAGCGTGAGAATCATGTTTGCGACGCTGGCGGCGGCGGCGAGTTCGACGGCTGAGAGGGTAGAGTCCGGGACGGAAGCGCCGACCTTGATGACTTTGGCGGCATCGTCCGGCCGCGCTGTAAAGTCGGCGCGCAGTTTGGCGAGTGAGCGGACGAGCACGCGGGTTTCGTTTACCGTCGGCGCCCGCCCCGTGGCGAGTTGGAAGGCATAGGCTGTCCGGGAGGCATCATCGGCCCCGCCTTCTTTCAGCATGCGTTCACCCAGTTTGCGCGAGGCTTCGAGGTAGCCGGTCTCATTCCAGAGGACGAGGGTTTGGAGAGGCGTGTTGGTGCGAGAGCGGCGCGCACTGCAGAATTCGCGATCCGGTGAATCAAACGTCAGCATGGCGGGATGCGGGACGGTGCGCTTCCAGAAGGTGTAGAGGCTGCGACGATAAAGGTCTTCGCCTTTATCCTCAATCCACTTGGTGCTGGGGTAATCCGCTCCGACGACAATACCTTCGTAGATGCCGGCGGGTTGGTACGGCCGAACGCTCGGTCCGCCGATTTTTTGGGTCAGTAGTCCCGCAATCGAGAGCGCTTGATCCCGGATAATCTCAGCCGGTAACCGCACGCGCGGCCCTCGGGCAAGTAAGCGATTCTCCGGATCCCGGGCATAGAGCTCAGGCGACGCATCGCTGGTTTGGCGGTAGGTCGAGGAAAGGATGATAGACTTAAAAAAACCTTTCACGTTCCAGCCGCCGTCGACGAAGTCGCGAGCGAGGGTGTCGAGCACCTCTGGGTGGCTGGGCCATTCGCCCTGGGTGCCAAAATCTTCGACGGACTTCACGAGACCGATGCCGAAGAGCTGGGCCCAGAAGCGATTGACAACGACCCGGGCGGTGAGGGGATGGCGGGGTTGCAGGAACCAGCGGGCGAGCCCGAGGCGGTTCTTGGGGGCGTCCGTGGGCCAAGGTGCAATCAAGTCTTCCGGTACGCCCGCCGCGACCTTGTCGCCGTGGGCGTCATATTGTCCGCGATTGAGGACGAAAGCCTGCCGGGGCGCCGGCAACTCCTCCATGACCATAGTTGTGGGGAGGTTGCGAGCGAAGGCGAGTCGTTCGGCCCACCGGGTATCGCGCTCGACTTGGAGTTTCTGGCTAGAGGCGGAGCGGCGACGATAGGCGGCCAGTTCGGCGGAATGGTTCGGCGACTTGCCTGAGGCTTGCAGGGTGAAGGCCTCGCGTACTTGTTCGGGTTTGAGGATGCTGGCGTAGGTGCGGAATTCACCGATGTCCCCGATGAAGGGCGGCGACTTGCCATCATTACCCAAAAACCAATCACGTTTGCCGGGAGCACCAGACACCCCGTCGTGGCGAATATGCGTCGGGAGTTCTTCGCCATCGAGGAAGAGGCTGATGCTCGCGGCATTTTCTTTGCCTTGGATAAGGACGGCAACCTGATGCCATTCACCAGGAGTGATTTTAGCGCCGACGGTGCGGACGATGGTAGCGTAGGCGGGATGCTTCTGGCTGGCGGTCCATTCGAGTTCACCATCACAGAGGCGAAGTTCGCGGCCGTTACCGTAGCCGACGCCGGCGGGGTTGCCGGAGCGATCAAGGGCGACGAGGAGCGGCGCGTCGGAGGTGTTACCCGCTCCGGTCTTGAACCAAAGGCTGAGGGTCGTCCCGCGTTTCGCGTCGATGTCGGAATCTTTGGCGGTCACCTGGGCACCCGGGGTCAACTTGGGGTCGGGTTTCTTCGGGTCAGGCAAGAGCGGCTTCATCAGGCGGGCCTGAAGCTTGGTGTCATCTGCGTTGATTTGCTGGCGTAGCGCTGCCTGCCCAATCGTGTTGGCAGCGAGTCGGCCGAGGCGCGCATCCAATGCCGCGATGGCTGCGTCCATCTCCTTCAGTTTGGCTTGTTGTTCGCGCGTGGGGGTGACGAGGAGCGGTACGGCGTTGGCGATGCGTCCGTCTTCCCCGTATTCGAGCACGTTGTTGAAGAAGGCGAAGAAGCGGTAGTAATCCTTCTGGGTAATGGGGTCGAACTTGTGGTCGTGGCAACGGGCGCACTCGGTGGTGAGGCCGAGGAGGGCAGTGCTCGCAGTGCGTACGCGATCGGCGACGTATTCCACGCGATACTCTTCCTCGATGATCCCGCCTTCGCTATTGATGACGTGATTACGATTGAAGGCGGTGGCGATGCGTTGATCGAGGGTGGGCTTGGGGAGTAGGTCCCCCGCAAGTTGTTCGGTTACGAAGCGATCGAAGGGGAGGTTAGCGTTGAAAGACTCGATCACGTAGTCGCGCCAGCGCCACATCGTGCGGCCGGAGTCGTTATTAAAGCCGTGCGTGTCAGCGTAGCGGGCGACATCGAGCCAGTCTTGGGCGAGGCGTTCACCGAATCGGGGGGACGCGAGGAGTCGTTCCGCCGCCGAGGCGTAAGCGGCCTCGCCGTGGCGGAGAGCATCTCGTTCGAAGAGGGCGATGTCGGCCGGGGTCGGCGGCAGGCCGGTGAGGTCGAGCGAAGCTCGACGTAGCCAGACGCCGGGCTTGGCTTCCGCGGAAGGTTTCAGTTTTTCGGCGTCGAGTTTGGCCAATACGAACCGATCAAAAGGTTGGCGAGCCCAGGTGCGATCCGTGAGGGCAGGGCTGGGTGCTTTCTCGGGCGGGATGAACGCCCAATGTTTTTCATACGGCGCTCCTTGGCTGATCCAGCGTTTGATGAGTTCAATCTGCGCCGGGGTGACTTTCCGATTTGAGGCCGGCGGCGGCATCTGGTCGTCTGGATTATGCGTTAACAGACGCTTGATGATTTCGCTCTTCTCCGGATGAGTCGGGACAATTGCGAAACCGCTGTCGTGTTCGAGTAGGGCTTCCGCCCGGACGTCGAGGCGTAGCTTTGCTTCACGATGCTTGGGGTCCTGTCCGTGGCAGAAGAAACAGTTCTCCGACAGAATTGGCCGGATGTCGCGGTTGAAACGGATTTCCTCGGCGGAAAGAGCTGATACTAAGATGAGAAGCAGGAGGACAGCACGTGGCGCTGTCCCGCCCGCGATGAGCGTGCAACGATTCACCATGCCAGCCGACCCCCGCGTCGTCACGCGAGAATCTCCTTCACCACGTGACCGTGGACGTCGGTGAGGCGGTAGTCGCGGCCTTGGAAGCGATAGGTCAGGCGTTCGTGGTCGAAGCCGAGCAGGTGCATGATGGTGGCCTGCAAGTCGTGGACGTGAACTTTATCCTTTACCCCAGCGAAGCCCATTTCATCGGTCTCGCCGAACTGGAAGCCGCCCTTCACTCCGCCGCCCGCCATCATGATGGTGAAGCAA
>CAISXT010000107.1 GCA_903889525.1 uncultured Opitutia bacterium
GCCGCACAGATGAAGCGTGGGTGCGGCCTGCTCGCCCTCCATTGGTCACTAGAAGTCCCCAAGGAAAAAGGTGGCGCAGAATTTCTCGAATGGCTGGGCGGTTACTGCGAGCCGTACTGGTCAGTCACCGTGCCCCGCTGGGCGGCTCAGTTCGCACCTCCTGCGCACCCTATCACCCAAGGGGTGCAGCCCTTCACCTTGCATGATGAATGGTATTTCCACATGCGCTTCCAGGATGGCCGGCAAGGCGTGACGCCGATTCTCAGCACCGTGCCGCCGTTAACGACGAACCTCCCGGACGGCCTTCGCTCCGGTAACGCCGATGTGCGCAAACAAGTCCTCGAACAATTACCTCAACACGTCGCCTGGGCCACCGAACGGGCGGACGGCGGCCGGGGCTTCGGCTTCACCGGCGGACATACGCACAAAAACTGGGGCAACGACGACCAACGCAAATTGGTGTTAAACGCCATTCTCTGGACAGCCAAGGCCACCGTGCCTCCCATGGGAGTCGAATCCAAGGTCACCGCGGAAGAACTCGTCACCCACCTTGATGCCAAAGGGAAAAAGTAACGCCCGCCCCGCCCGCCCCATCTTTGTTTTTGCGTAGCAACCACTCCCACCCTATCTCCACCCCACCCCCATGAGTCTTCTCACCCGCGTCTGCCTACTCGCTCTGCTGGCCCTGCAACTCCCCCTGCTCGCCGCCGACAAGAAGAGCATCGTCATGATCGCCGGCCGCCCGAGCCACGGCCCGGGTGCCCACGAGCATAACGCTGGCGTGCTCCTCCTCGCCAAGTGCCTCCGCGAGGGCGCGGGAGAACTCGTCGACGTCAAAACCCATCTGAATGCCGAATGGCCCTCTGACGAAGAAATCGCCCACGCGGATACCATCGTGATTTATGCCGACGGCTACACTGGCCACCCTGCGATTCAGAAAGACCGCCTCGCACAGCTCACCGCCCAAATGAAGCGCGGCTGCGGCTTCCTCGCCATCCACTGGGCGACCGAAGTCCGGAAGGATAAAGGCGGCGCGGAATTCCTCGAATGGATGGGCGGCTACTGCGAACCCTTCTGGTCGGTCAACCCGCAATGGCAGGCCGACTTCACCCAGTTCCCCGTCCATCCGATCGCCAACGGCGTCCACCCATTCACGACGCACGACGAGTGGTACTTCCACATGCGCTTCAAGGCTGGCATGCAGTCTGTCACCCCCATTCTCAGCGCCGTGCCCCCCGTCAAAATGAACCTCCCAGACGGCGAACGCTCCGGCAACGCCGACGTCCGCCAGCAGGTGGCGGACCGCCTCCCCCAGCACATGGCCTGGGCCACCGAACGCGCCGACGGCGGCCGTGGTTTCGGCTTCACCGGCGGACACCAACACAAGAACTGGGGTAATGACGACCAGCGCAAATTGGTCTTAAACGCCATTCTTTGGACAGCCAAGGCCCCCGTTCCCTCCATTGGGGTGGAATCCAAGGTCACCGCAGAAGAACTCCTCGCCAACCTCGACCCCAAGGGTAAGAAATAAAACCACTTCCCCCATGAACACCCTCACCTCCCGGCTGCTCGCCCTCCTGCTTGCCGCTTCGGTTCAGGCCGCCGACGCCCCCAAGCCCGCTGCGCCCAAGACGCCCGAGCCCGCCACCTACCTGACCGTCGAGACCGCCGGGCCTGACTTCACTCTGCAGGGCGAATACGCCAACGAAAAATTCGGTGCCGACATCATCGCTCTCGGCGACGGCAATTTCCGCATGGTCCTCCATAAGGGCGGCCTCCCTGGCTCCGGCTGGGATGGCTCTGCTAAGATTGAAGTCGAAGCCAAGCGCGACGGCGACAAGGTGATCTTCCAGGATAAAGTCGATTCCGCTATTCTTGAGAATGGCGTACTCACCATCAAGAGCCTCGGCCAAGGCCTTAAGCGTATCGTCCGCCGCAGCCCAACCGAAGGGCTCGCCGCTCCGAAGGACGCCGTCATCCTCTTCGATGGTAAGAATGCCGATGCTTGGGTCAACGGGCACATGGATGAACGCAACTTCCTCGCTGCCGGGGTAAAGTCGAAGCAGGCCTTCAAGGATTTCTCGATGCACATCGAGTTCCTCCTGCCCTTCAAGCCCTTCGGCCGTGGCCAGGGTCGCGCCAACAGCGGCGTCTACGTCCAGGATCGCTACGAGATTCAGGTACTCGATAGTTTCGGCCTCAAGGGCCTCGATAATGAGTGCGGCGGCATCTATCAGAACAGCGCCCCCAAAGTGAACATGTGCTTCCCGCCCCTCCAGTGGCAGACTTACGACATCGAGTTTACCGCGGCCAAGTTCGATGCCGACGGCAAGAAAACCGGTAGCGCTTTCCTCACCGTGAAGCATAACGGCGTCATCGTGCAGGATAACCTTGAGCTCAAGAAGGCCACCCCGGGTGGCGGCTTTAAGAACGAAGTCCCCGCTCCCGGACCCTTCCAGCTCCAAGGCCACGGCAACCCCGTCGTCTACCGGAATATCTGGGTGGTTGTGAAGTAACGACCCACAGGACGGAGGGTCCTGATTCCATGCGCATCACGACCCCCCTCTGGATAGCCGGCCTGGTGTGCCTAACAAGCCTTGGCCATGCCGCCACACCCCCAGGCATCGAGAAGACATGCTTCGAGTGCCACGACAAAGAGACCGCCAAAGGTGACATCGATCTCTCCGCCCTCCCCTTCAATCCGGGTGAGCGCATGAATCGCGAGCGCTGGGCGCACGTTTACGACGTCATCACGAAAGGCGAGATGCCGCCAAAGAAGAAAGGCCTCTCCCCTGCTGATCGTCAGAAGCTCGCCCGCGAAATCTCCGACCCTTTACTCGCCGCCGACGAGGCCGAGATTAAAGCCAACGGGCGCGGTCCTCGCCGTCGCCTCAACCGCGATGAATACGAACAGAATCTCCGCGACCTCCTCCACCTTCCAGATCTCGACATCCGGGACATCCTCCCCGCTGACCGCGAAGGCCACCATTTCAACAAGACGTCCGCAACCCTGGACATGTCGCGGATCCAACTGACGGCCTACCTGGACGCGGCTGAAGCGGCCTTGCGTCAGGCGATGAGCAACGGTGGCCCCGCACCGAAGCCTAAGACCGTTCGTATCGTCGGTACGGCACTTTTCCCCGAAAACGATACCTTCGGAAATAAGGAGGCAATGTTCTTCGCCCGCGAGAAACGCGCGCTGAGTGCCGAAGCGCTCAAAGCCAAGGACATCGCCCAAGACCCCACCATCGAACTCGCCCTCTTTCGTTCCGCGCATTGGCCCTACTACGGCTACCCGAAAGGATTTATCGCCACCCAACCGGGCTATTACCGGGTACGCTTCTCGGCCCGCTCCGTCCTCCAACAGAAAGGTTACGTCCTCACCCCGGCCGTCGATCCCGTCCCGATGACCTTCCGTGCCCGCAAACCGTCCGGGCCTGACGTCTCGGGCGATGTCCGCGCCACCGGCGGCATCATGGACATCCAGCCGATAGAGGCGACCTACGAGACGACCGTACGCCTCCTTGCGAACGAAACCTTTGAGTACAGCCTGCTTGGCCTGCCGGTGCCACTGGCACGCAATGTCAAAGGCGGTCCGCCTACCTATCGTTATCCGCCGTTTCCCGTTGGAGGGCAGCCCGGCATAGCTTTCCAATGGATGGAAATCGTCGGCCCTTTACCGCCGGCAACCTCGATCTCCTCAGCCTATCGTGTCCTCTTCCCGGAACATATCCCGGTCACCGATGCGAAAGCCTTGCTTCGGAATTTCGTGAGCCAAGCCGCCCGCGAACCGGTCGATGAGGATACCCTGCGGCAATACGATCGGCTGATTCAGTCTCGCCTCGATCGGAAGGAGCCGTTCAACGATGCCCTCCTGGCCGCCTACAAAGCCTTCCTGTGCTCCGGCCACTTCCTCTATCTGCGCGAACCTGCGCACACCGCCGATCATTTCGCGGTCGCCGATCGTCTGTCTCACTTCCTTTCCAACAGCCGACCGGACGCACGCCTCCGAGGATTGACCGCCGCCGGCAAGCTGAGCGAGGCCGCCACCTTGCGCGCCGAGACGGATCGCCTGCTCGCCGACCCGGGCTTCGAGCGGTTTATCCGTGCGTTCACGGATTACTGGCTGAACCTGCGCCACGTGCGCCGCGATGAGCCCGACATTCGTCTCTACCCGGAATATCGTTTCGATGATTATCTCGTCGATAGCATGGCCGAAGAAACCCGCGCCTATTTCGCCGGCCTGATCCGTGACAACCTTCCAGCGAAGAACCTTGTGCAAGCCGACTTCACCTATGCCAACGACCGGATGGCCAAGCACTACGGCCTGCCGGCGCTCAAGGGCTCGGCCATGCGTAAAGTCACGCTCCCGGCCGGCAGTCCGCTCGGAGGCCTGATTACCCAAGCCGCGATCCTCAAGGTCACCAGCAACGGCACCACGACCTCGCCCGTCATCCGCGGCGCCTGGGTCATGGAACGTATCATCGGCGAGCCGGCTCCACCGCCGCCTGCCAAAGTCCCCGCCGTCGAACCTGATATCCGCGGTGCCAAGACCATCCGCGACCTCCTCGCCCGCCACACGAAGGATCCCTCCTGTGCCAACTGCCATGCCCGCTTTGATCCCGCTGGCTTCGCGCTCGAGAACTTCGACATCCTTGGTGGCTGGCGCCCACGCTATCGCGGACTGGAGCTCGGCGAGAAAGTCGAGGGGATTGATCGGGCCGGACACGACTTCTCCTACACCCTGGCCGACGGCGTCGACGCGAGCGGTAAGTTCCGCGACGGCCGTGCCTTCACCGACGTCCGCGATCTCAAGGCCCATTTCGCCGCCGACGACCGCCAACTCGCCCGCAATCTCTTGCATCAGTTCGTCCTGTACGCGACCGGCACGCCAGTGCGCTTCGCCGACCGGACAAAAATCGAAGCCATCCTGGACGCCTGCGCCCAAGATCAGTATCGCATACGGGACCTACTTCACGGATTCATCCAAAGTCCCCTCTTCCGCGGCCCCACGCGCTGACCATGAAAGCCCCTCACATCGCCCGGCAACTCTCCCGCCGCCGCTTCCTCAGCGGGGCGGGCGCCTTCCTCGCCCTGCCGATTCTGGGTAGCTTCACACCGGTCTTCGGTCGCGAGAAAACTGTCGCGCCGCCCCAGCGAATGCTGCTGATCTCGAATAATCTCGGCGTGCTCCCGACCCAGTTCTTCCCCACCAAGACTGGCCGTGGCTACGAAGCCTCGCCTTACCTCGCGACATTGGGTGCCTTCCGCGATGACTTCACGGTATTCAGCGGCCTCTCCCATCCTGATGTCACGGGTGGACATAGCACCGAGAACTGCTTCCTGACCGCCGCCCGCGGTCCGACTAAGAGCGGCTTCCGCAACCAGATTTCCCTGGATCAGTTTGCCGCGGAAAAAATCGGCCAAGTCACGCGACTCCCGACCCTCAACCTCGGGGTCAACATCGACAAAGCGAATCGCAGCCTCTCCTGGACACGTGACGGCGTCCTCCTGCCAGCCGAAGACAGCGCCTCTGCGCTCTTTACGCGAATGTTCCTGCAAGGCAATCCGACCGAAGTCGCACGCCAGCTCCACCGTCTCGAGGAACGCGGCAGCATCCTCGACACCCTGCTCGACGACACCAAGCGCTACGCTCGCGACCTCGACGGCGAAGACCGCATCCGCCTCGATCAATACCTGACCTCCGTCCGCGAGGTGGAAGCCCGCCTCCGCACCGCCCGTGAATGGGAACTACAATCCAAGCCTACGACCGAGCGGCCGATGCCGACCGACATCACGGACCGCCAGCTTTTCTTCGCCAAGTTCGACCTGATGCTCTCTATGGCGCAGCTCGCCTTCGAGTCAGACTCGACCCGCATCGTGACCCTGATGGCCGACGCCTTCGCCACCCCGGTCTTCAAGCTGCACCCTGATCAGAATACGACGGATGGATACCATAACCTGAGCCACCACGGTCAATCCGTCGAAAAGGTCCGCCAGCTCCAGGACGCCGACCAGCAGCAGATGACATTGCTCGCAAAGGTACTCGGCCGACTCACCGAACACCGCGAAGGCGATCAGCGCCTGCTTGACCGCACGATGGTGCTCTTCGGCAGCAACATGGGAGACGCCAATACCCATGATAACACCAACCTGCCCATCCTGCTCGCCGGCGGCGGCTTCAAGCATGGGCAGCATCTAGCATTCCGCCGCGACCAGAACACCCCGCTTTGCAATCTTTACGTCTCAATGCTCCAGAAGATGGGCGTCGAAGCCGAGGCCTTTGGTTCCAGCAGCGGCCCCCTCGCCGGCTTAAGCTAAACCCTCCTCTCAACGGCAATTCAGTTTTACTAGCCCTAACCCTATCCCTATTCCCAACCCTATCTCTGTCATGCGCTTCCTCACGCTCCTCCTCGCATCCTCCCTCTTCGCGGCTGAATTTAAGATCAAGCCGGGCGACGACCCGCAGGCGGCACTCGATGCCGCCGCACCGGGCGACAAGCTGACCTTCCTGCCCGGACTGCATCAGCACGGCCTCAAGAAGCATCGTGCGATCCTCTACATCGACAAGTCCATCGAGATCGAACTCATGGCCGGTGCGACGCTCAAGCTGGCCGACGACTTCTGCAAACTGGAGAAAGCCGGCGAGATCACGACCGACCAGGACGCGGGTAAGAAACTCGACGACCTCGAAATCGGCGGAGACTACGACCTGAGCGGCGTCCGCGAATTTACCATTATCACCGACAGCGAAGGCAAGGACGGCAAACCTGACACCTTCGCCTGGGGCGACAAGTTCGGCGACACCTCTCATAAGAAGACTCCGATTACGGGAGATTGGCAGGAGCTTAACCGCGGCGTAAAAGTGAAGTTCGGCAGCAAGACCGGCCACAACGCCCGCAGCGTCTGGTATGTCAGCTACGACGGCCCCGAAGCCTACGGCATCCGCATCGGCCACGGCCGCCAGCCCGATGTCATCTCCGGCGTCCGCATCAGCGGCAAGGGCACGATCGACATGAATGCCTCCCACAACATCCAACCAGGTTTCCTCGTGAAGAATATCAACGCCTGCGTGCTCGCGCATGGCCGGGTCCGCAACGTGCTCGTCGAGGGTATCACGATGACCGATACGAACCGCTCGGTGATGGCCTACGGCGAACACACCGGCAAGTTCCTGCCCGGAGGCAAGGTCGGCCCGGGCGAATCGTTCGACGCCGAGAATATCACGGTGCAGTTCACCCGCACGATTAACCCGAACGGAAGCGGCTATCTCCTCGGGCACCCTTCCTTCCGAGGCAACCTGCACAACTTCCGCTGTAATTATAATTACATGGAGACCAAGACGACCTCCATCGAACCCAACTTCAACCTCGATGGCTATGAAGTCATCGGCAACGTCATCAAGAGCGACGGCGAGGCCATCCATTGCTGGCGCCATTCGCAGAACGGCGTGATCGCCGACAACCTCCGCGTGGGCGATGTGACCTTCCGGAAGGTCGTGAGCGTCAACGCACCGGCTGGCTGGGAAGCCCCGATGCCCCCGGTGATGAAGAATAACCGCAACGCCCTTGGCGACCGCGCGCAAGGTCCCGTCAACAGCCTCGAACCCAAGCCCTTCGGCCGTCGCCTACTCGTCAGCGATTACGTCGGGAACAAGGTCGCGATCGTCGCCGCCGATGGCCGCGTCGAATGGTCGACCCCTGCCGAACGCCCACAGGACTCCTGGCTCCTGCCTAATGGCAATGTGCTCTTCAGCCACGTCCATGGTGCCAAGGAAGTAAAACCCGACCAATCCGTCGCCTGGGAATACATCGCCGATGCGAAGGTTGAAATTCAAGGCTGCCAGCCGCTGGCCGACGGGCGCGTGCTCGTCGTCGAATGTGGCCCGGGACGCCTCCTCGAGATTGGTCGCGACGGCAAGATTGCCAAGGAGATCAAAGTCCCGCTGACGATCATCCGTGCCCACGAACAAATGCGCGGATGCCGCAAGACAGCCGATGGACGCTACCTCGTGAGCGCCAAGGGCGACCGCGCGGTCCTCGAACTTTCGGCCGACGGTAAGCTACTCCGGTCCCAACCCGTGAACGGTGACATCCATGACGTCCGCGAGCTTGCCAACGGTAACTGGCTCGTGGCGCTCGGAGAAGGTGACGGCGTCGTGGAGTACGACAAGGCCGGCAAGGTCGTCTGGAACATCGGCCGCAACGAGGTCACCGACAACCCCATCTTCCTCGCTAGCTCTGTTGAGCGCCTCGCCAACGGTAATACCCTCGTGATGAACTGGCTCGGCCACGGCCACCTCGGCGCCACCGCCCAGATCTTCGAAGTCGACGCCCAAAAGAAACTGATTCGCCAGTTCACGGATCATAAGAACTTTATCAGTATCAATCACATTCAGGTGCTCGAATAACCCCGTATGAAACTCCGCCGCCTCTTCCTCTTACTCGTCTTAAGCGGCGCTTTGCTCGCAGCGGACAAGCCCCCCATCGCCAAGAAGCCTACCACCAAAGGCGAAGACAAGACAGCGATACCGGCCGAAAAAGGCGTACCACGCACCGAACTCAAAGCGCAGGTCATGCCGGGCGCATCGCTTAAATTTGATTTTCCGGAGCTCACCGTCGATCGCCATGGAGCGATGGCGGCTTGCAACCTGACCCTTCCGCAGAATTACGAAGCTGAAAAGAAATACCCGCTGGTGGTCTGGCTTGGCGGCGGCGAGGGCGGCAACTCGCCCAGCGGAGCCTTTTTACCCGCTGGCGATTTCATCACCGTGGGCCTCCCCTATCCCAAGGGTGCCAATAATCCTGCCCAAGCCAACATGGTCGGCGAATTCCCCAAGATCTGGACTTACCATCGCTTCATGCTCGATGAGATCGCCAAGGTGATTCCCAACATTGATAAGAAGAAATCCATCGTGGCGGGATTCAGCAACGGCGGGCACTCCATCGACGGCATGCTACGCGCCAGGGCTCCGGGGGCACCCATCACAGACTACTTTGGCATCTTCATCTTCGCGGACGGCGGCGGCACCCCGTACACCTCCAAGGGGTCCCTGCCTAATCTGACCGGGAAATTTGCCTATGCCTGCTGGGGCTCCGAAAAGGGCTCCAATAAGCCGGCCACCAGCCAGCTCCCCAAGGAACTCAAGGCCAAGGGGGCGACCTCCCTCGGCAGCGAGATGGCGGGCGTCGGTCATGCTTTTGCGGACACCGAGCACCCCAAGGTGGCCGCTTGGCTCGAAAAGGTGGCCTTAGCTGGCCTGGCGACCCCAGCGAAGAAATAAGCCGAGTTCGGTCGGAACTAAGCCCCGCGGCGGCTGGTCATAAAATCCACCGACCCCGGCTTGACTCAAGCCGCCCCTAACTATTCCATTGTTGGAATAGTTTCCACCTATGAAAACACCCCTTGCTAAACGTTCGGTGCCCGTAGCCGCCGATACGGGTACTTCCAGCGTGCCCGCCCTCGAACGTGGCTTGGCCATGATGGAGACGCTCGCCCATCGACCCGAAGGCCTGACGCTCTCCGAACTCACCGCCGCCCTCGACCTCTCGCCAGCGTCCGCCCACCGCATCACGGGCACCCTCGAAGATAGCGGCTACCTCCGCCGCGATGAAGTTAGCCGTCGTTATACCCTGACGCGTAAACTCCTGCTACTCGGACAACCGCGCGGGGAATCCCGCAACTTAGTCGCGGCCGCGGCGGATGCCATGCGGGCCATCCTTCAGACGACCGGCGAAACCACGCAGCTCTGCTGTCTTGCCGAAGATCAGTGCGTGATTCTTGACCAGTTGGCCTCACTGCACCCGTTCAAGTACATCGTCGACCTTGGCTCCCTCGCCCCATTGCACTGCACTGCGCCTGGCAAAGCCATCTTGGCTTTCCTCCCCGACGCCGAACAGGACGCGGTGCTCTCGCGACTAAAGCTCGAGAAGCATACCGACAAAACGATGACCTCCAAGCGCGACGTGGCCACGGAGATTGAACGGATTCGCTCCCAGGGTTACGCCTTAGACAAAGGTGAGCACTTCGATGGCATCTATTGTGTCGCCGCCCCCATCCTTGATCAGCACGGCCACGCCATCGGCGCCGTGACCATCGCCGGCCCCTCCAGTCGATTCCCCGCCGCTGCCATGGCTGAACGCGGTCAGTTCATCCGCACCCAGGCTCATCGCATCTCCCGCACTTTCCTTTCCTAATGCGTCGCCTCTTTGCCATTCTCGCACTCGGCGTACCTGCGTTGCCGGCCGCCGACCTCAAACCGGCGGACTTAGAGTTCTTCGAGTCCAAGATCCGGCCCGTGCTGGTCGCGGAATGCTATGAGTGCCACGACGCCAAGAAACAGAAAGGCGACCTGCGGGTCGATTTTCGCGATGGCCTCCTGAAAGGTGGTGAAAACGGCGCCTCCATCATCCCGGGCAATGCGAAGAAGAGCCTCCTCATCCAATCCATCTCCCATGAGCATGAGGACTTACACATGCCGAAGAAACGGCCGAAGCTCGACGCCAAGATCATCGCGGACTTCGCTGAATGGGTAAACCGTGGGGCCCCCGACCCGCGGAACAGTGCCCCAAAAGAATCCGTGACCGCCACCTGGTCCGACCTGCTGACGGTCCGGAAAAACTGGTGGAGCTTCCAGCCCCTCATGCGCACCGATGCGCCTAGTGGCAAGGCCGCCAGCCCGATCGATCGTTTCTTAGATCAAAAAATCGCCACCGCTGGACTTAAGCCTTCGGCGCCTGCCGATAAACGCACCTTACTTCGCCGCGCGACTTACGTGCTCACGGGCCTGCCACCCTCCCCCGCCGAGATCGACGCCTTCCTGGCGGACACTTCGTCGGAAGCTTTCACCAAAGTCGTGGACCGCCTGCTGGCCTCACCGCGTTATGGTGAACATTTTGCCCGTCACTGGATGGATTTAGTGCGCTACGCGGATTCCCACGGCAGCGAGGGCGACCCCGAAATCAATCAGGCTTGGCGTTTTCGCGACTACCTAATTCGGGCGTTCAACACGGATGTGCCTTACGATCAGTTTGTGCGCGAACAACTCGCGGGCGACCTCTTGAAAAAACCGCGCGTGGACGCCAAGGAAGACGTCAACGAATCCGTCATCGGCCCAGGCCACTTCCGCCTCATCGAACACGGCTTCCAGCCGCTCGATACCGCCGACGAACAGGTCAAAAATGTGGACAACCAGATCGACGTCGTCAGCAAGACCTTCCTCGGACTCACCGTCTCCTGCGCCCGTTGCCACGATCATAAATTCGATGCCATCAGCCAGGCCGACTTCTATGCCCTTTACGGCATCTTCGCCTCCACCCGTCCCGCCCAAGTCACCATCGATTCCCCCGATCGACTGAACAAGAACCGTGCTGAACTCATCGCCGCCAAATCCGAACTGCGCTCAGCCTTGGCAAGTGAATGGTCGACCGCTGCCCAAACGCTGGCGGGCAAACTCGCTTCCATCGAAGCCTCCGCCGCTGAATATCGCGCGTTAAAAAACAAAGAGCAGACGGCGGAAGAAGCCCTCTCCTCCTTAGAATTCCGTACACGCCTTCAAGCAGGCGCCGTCTCCAACGGACCGACACCCGCATCGTGGTGGACTTTTGAGCAGGACGGTAAAGACCTGATCGGCAAGCTGCCCGTGAAGCTCGAAGGCGGCGCCGTCATCCGGAATGGTCGCCTTATTCTCAACGGAGAGACCGCCTTCGCGAGTACGGCTCCATTGGCCCAAGACCTCAACGCCAAGACCTTGGAAGCCTGGGTGGCCCTGCCCTCCCTTGATCAATCGGGCGGCGGTGTAGTCACCGTCGAAACCCTCGGTGGGGGCGTCTTTGACTCCATGGTCTTTGCCGAGCTCCAACCCAAGCAGTGGATGGCCGGTAGCGACAACGGCAAGCGCACGCGCGATTTCGGCGGGCCGGCGGAGAATGCCAAACCCAACGAGCTCATCCACCTCGCCCTCGTCACGGACGCCACGAGCCGCATCACGCTTTACCGCAATGGCCAACCCTACGGCACGAGTTACATCCCCGACGGCGAGCAGGCCACCCTTCGGGAATTCGGCGCCGGCAAGGCCCGCGTCCTGTTTGGACGTCGGCACACCGGCGGCGGCCGCGCCTTTTTGAAAGGTGAAATCGAAGAAGCCCGGCTCTACACCTCGGCCCTTTCCGCCCAGCAGGTCAGCGCTTCTTTCCGGGCTGGCATCTTCCGAGGAAAAATTCAGGACCTCGCTCGCAAACTTACCCCAGCCGAAGAAACCGAGCGCATCAACTACCGCCAACAGTTGACTGCGGTAAAGGCTGAACTGGCGCGACTATCGGCCGCACACGGGGATTCGCTCACCTCTTTCGAACAAGCCTCGACCAACCGCGATCACCCATTGAACGCGTGGACCAAACTCCGGGAAGCCCCGCAAGGACAAATCGCGGCTGCCTGGAAAAAAATCGCCGTTACTAAGCCGATCACCACCCAAGTAACCTACACCTGGGATCTGACGGGTAAAGATTCGACCGCATGGTTCCGTCAAGGTAACGGCTTCACCGCCGATCAGTCGGGAGATTTTATCGTGGAAGCGGAAGGCGCCAAACCCGTCCGCAGCCTTCTGCCTGCCGGTACCTACGGCAATCTTCTGTCGAATAAACATAGCGCGATGCTCACCTCTCCGCGCTTCAAGGTGGATTCGGATTACATCAGCGTGCGCATCCTCGGTGGCGGCGGCGCGCACTTGCGACTCATCACGGACAACTACCCCATCGGACAAGGCGGCGCTGGGAGTATCTTCCCCCAGACCGAAGTCTCCGGCGACCAACCGCACTGGATTCGCCTAAGCACGGCCTATCGACGCGGCTCCTATGCCTATATTGAACTGACCATCCCGGACGACATCACGCGCCGGGCGAATCAGGATCCGAAAAACAAAAGCGCCAGCAACCGCGCCTGGTTCGGCCTCCAACAGGTCGTCTTCCACAACGAACCTGCCCTTAAGCTTCCCGCTGGTCCGACGCTGTCCGAGGCCTTGGCCGAATTTCCGGCTCCCACTTCAGCCGAAACCCACATTCGCAATCTCACCGCCGCCGTGCAGGCCGCCGCCCAAGATTGGGGCAAAGGTAAAGCCACCCCAGCACAGTTGAATCTCCTGAATGCGTTCGTGAAGTTTGACCTCTTGCCGACCAACCCGACCTCCGCAGCGGCGAAGATCACCACCGAATATCGTCGACTCGAAGCCACTATTCCAGAACTCCGCCGGGCGCCGGGCGTAGTCGAAGCCGATAGCTTCAATCAGCCCCTCTTCGTCCGCGGCGACAACAAGAAGCCAGCTGCAATGATTCCCCGCCGCTACCTCGAGGCCTTTGACACGAAGGCTTTCGTGACCCAGCAAAGCGGGCGCCTCGAACTCGCCGAGAAACTCGCCTCGCCGGAGAACCCGCTCACCTCCCGCGTGATGGTGAATCGTCTCTGGCACCATGTCTTCGGCCGCGGGCTCGTCGGCACCGTTGATAATTTCGGCCGCTTGGGAGATCAACCGACGCACCCCGAACTCCTGGACCATCTTGCCCGACAGTTCATCCAAGAAAACTGGTCCGTAAAGAGTGCCCTCCGCTCCCTGCTGCTCACCGAGGCCTTTCAACGTGACAGCGTCCCTTCGGCTGCCGCGCAAGCCAAGGACCCCGCCAACGAGTTACTTACCCACATGCGGGTGCGCCGAATGGATGGCGAACCCCTCCGCGACACGCTCATCACGCTTGCTGGCCGACTGGGTAATCGGATGTACGGCCCGGGCGACAACGCCATGGCGGGAGCCCGCGAGCAAACGCGACGCAGCGTTTACCTGCTTGTCCGCCGTAACGCACTCAACCCGCTCATCACCACCTTCGATGGCCCCAAGCCCTTCACGACGCTCGGCCGTCGTGACGCCACGAATGTCCCCGCCCAGTCGCTCACCTTCCTCAACGACCCATTCATCATCGAGAGCGCCCAGAGCTGGTCCCGCCGACTGGACGCCCAGCAAAGTGACGCCTTGAAAATCGATACCCTCTTCATCCAAGCCCTTGGCCGCCCCGCGACCCCGAGCGAGCAACAAGCCTGCAGCCGCTACCTAGCCGACCTTGCGAAGACCCATGCAGGCAACCAGCCAGCGGTTTGGCAGGACCTCGCTCAGTCCATTTTCAACCTCAAGGAATTCCTTTATATTAAATAACATGTCCCCACTCACCCGTCGCGAACTTCTCCGCCGTTGCTCCCTAGGCTTCGGTGGCATCGCCTTATCTGGACTCCTCTCGTCGCCGGCCTTCGGCGCCGAATCCTCCGGCAAACGCCCGCTCAAGGCTAAGGCCAAGAACATCATCTTCTGCTACATGTCGGGTGGCGTCTCGCACGTTGACTCCTTCGACCCCAAGCCCGCCTTGGCCCGCCTGCAAGGCAAGCCCATGCCCGTGCCCGTCCAGAAAACGATGTTCAACAATAACGGCAACATCTTCGGCAGCCCTTGGCAGGCCAAGCGTTACGGCCAGTCCGGCCTCGAGATGACGAACCTCTTCCCGCACATCGCTAGCTGCGCCGACGACCTCACCATCGTCCGGTCGATGACGAGTAAGGTCAGCGAACACGCCCAAGGAAATTACTTCTTCCATACGGGCTTCCCGTTCATGGGCCACCCCAGTGCCGGTGCGTGGATGAACTACGGATTGGGAACGGAGAATCAGAACCTCCCCGGCTTCGTCGTGCTGCAAAGTGGCGGCGCCGTCACGCCTCACGGCGGCGTCGGCCTCTTCAGCAACGGCTATCTCCCGGGCCAACATCAGGCCTCGATCATCAAAGCCGACGGCAAAGTAGCCTTGGCAAATATTAAACCAGGGGAAGGCGACGCTGATCAAAAACGTCGACTCGGCTTCATTGGCGAAATGGACAAAGCATTCGCCGAAAGTTCGCGCGAGCCTCAAGTCGAGGCCGCCATCCGCAACTACGAAACCGCCTACCGCATGCAGGCCGCCGTGCCGGAAGTTTGCGACATCAGCGGCGAATCCGAAGCCACCAAGCAAATGTATGGCATCGATTCACCTGACCCCTTGATGGCAAGTTACGCCCGTCAGGCCCTGCTTGCCCGACGTCTCGTCGAGAAAGGTGTCCGCTTCGTCGAGCTCAGCTGCCTTACCTCTAACATCGGTGCCGGCGGGGCGGCCAATCCGTGGGATCAGCATGGCGCCATCGAGAAAGGCCACGGAGCCATGGCCCACCAGGTCGACCAGCCCATCGCGGCCTTGCTCAAAGACCTCAAACAGCGCGGCCTCCTCGACAGCACTATCATCATCTTCTCTGGCGAGTTCGGCCGTACGCCGTTCTCGCAGGGCAGCGATGGGCGCGACCACAACCCCTACGGCTTCAGCCTGTGGGTAGCCGGTGGGGGCTTTAAACCCGGCACGGCCTTCGGCGCGACTGACGAACTTGGCTACTACGCCGTTGATAAGCCGCTCACCGTTTATGATTTCTGGGCCACCATCCTTAATCAGCTCGGTATCGACCACGAGAAACTCACCTATCGCTTCGGAGGCCGTGACTTCCGCCTGACCGATGTGCATGGCAGCGTCGTAAAAGAGATTATTGCGTGAGGTAGGGGCGCCACTGCGTCGCGTCCGTTGACCAATATCACAAGATATAATCGCTAAGCTAAACCTTAGATTTACCCAAGGCGGACGCCACGCAGTGGCGCCCCTACCTCAATCAACTGTCCTCCAGCCCTCCTTTACTTACCTCCATGATTAAATACATCCCCCTCCTCCTGCTCAACCTCACGCTCTTCGCCGAAGAGAAACCCGTGGGAGTCATCATCCACGAAACCGGCGCCCACGAGCCGCTCGCCCAAGGGTTGGCCTTTTTCCATGGATCGTGGAAGTTCGCCGACGGCGCGATGCTCGGCGAGCAAGTGCCGACCGAGAAGCATACGGCTACAATCAAAATCCTCACCGCCTTTGACCAGATCAAGGCGGAGTGGAAGATGAAGTTCCTCGATCCGAAGGAGAATTTCCTCTTCGTCTCCTGGCCGGCCGATTCAGGTGCCCATGCGATGGACTTCACCTTCCTGCCCGACAGCGGAAAGTTCGAGCTCATCCGTCCCGCCTACAAAGACTTGAAGCGCGAAGTCCTCGCCAAAGGCCAGCTGACTGACCTCACCAAGGATTGGCATGATGTCATCTGCATCCACGATGGTGCGAAGTTCACCCTGACGATCGACGGCGTGACCATCACCGCCTCCGATGAGGCGTTCAATCGCCCCATGGGCCCGTTCTACCTCAATGGCGGCGGCTTCAACGGCGCCCGCTATCTCGTCAAGGACCTCAAGGTGACCGCACTCCCGGGCTCGCCCCAGACCCGCACCTTCATCCCCCTCAAGCCGGCAGCACCAGCGCCGAAGAAGTAAGCAGCGACTGGCATCGCCCGCCCATTTAAAGCCCACACCCCTTAGCCCCATGACCCCACGCCCCAAGGCCTACCTACCCCTCACCCTACTCATGAATCTGTCCCTCATCGGAGCAACGACAGCAGGCAATGCGGCTGGTGAGCCAGAGCTGCGCACCTTCCACGCTCAGCCCTGCTTCGTGGTCGCAACCAAAGAAGTCGAGCTGGCCATCACGCGGACCGGCGGGCACATGGCGCCGGTGACGTTTTTCCGCGATTCGGAAAAGCCCGTGAAGCCCTACTACGTCAGCCCTTGGCAGGACGAAACCCCTTCGGCCATGCCAGCCCCAGTACTGATCTCCTTGCGCGGGGATTTCTTCTGCGTGCCTTTCGGTGGAAACAACGAAGCGGTCGCGGGCGAAAAGCATCCGCCGCACGGCGAGATTGTCGGTGACGCTTGGCATCACGTGGGCACCAAGAAGACCGGCGATATCACGACACTCACGCTGGGCATTGAAACCAAAGTCCGGAAGGGACGCCTGACCAAAGAGCTCTCGCTCGTCGACGGTCAGAATACGATATACTCCCGAGACCTCATCGAGGGCTTCGCGGGACAAGCACCGCTCGGCCACCACGCGACCCTTGCGATGCCGGAGAAAGAGGGGGCCGTCCGTATTGCCACCAGTGCATTCCGCTTCGGCATGACGAATCCCGGGCTCTTCAGCGAACCGAAACATCGCGAGTACCAAGCCTTGCAGCCCGGCGCCAAATGGACCGACCTCGCCAAAGTACCTTCCGCCTGGAAAGACGCCCCGGACGCTGACCTCACCCGCCTCCCCGGCACCTACGGCTACGCCGACCTTGTGCAGGTCGTTCACGAGCCTTGGGCGAAGACGCACACCCCTGCATGGACGACGGCCACTTACGCCGAGGCTGGCTACGTGTGGTTCTCTCTGAAAGATCAAGACGTGCTCAACAGCGCAGTCTTCTGGATGGAATTCCACGGCCGCCACGGCCACCCGTGGAACGGACGTAATAACTGCCTCGGCCTCGAAGACGTCACCGCCTTTTTCGCCGATGGCCTCCTGCCCTCAATGAAAGAGAACGCCCTCACGAAAGAAGGCGTCGCAACCACCGTCGCGCTGAGTGCCGCCAAACCGACCGCGGTAAACTACATTCAGGGCGTCATTAAGATTCCCGCCGGGTTTGAAAACGTGAAGACCCTTGAATTCGCCCCCGGACAGGTGACGTTCATTTCGACCACCGGCCAGCGTGTGACGAGCCCCGTCCGCCATGAATTCCTGAAGACTGGACAACTCTGACCCCACCCCGACAATCCCCCCCTACCCCCATGATTCGCTCCATCCTTACGGTGCTTACCTGCGCCATCGTGCTGCTTGCCGGCTGCGGCAAGCCCGCCAGCTCCGAGACCAAATCCAAAGGCACCATCGGCGTCTCGCTGCTCACGCTCGATAACCCATTCTTCAAAGTCATCGGCGATAACATCATCGCCGAAGGCAAGCGACGCGGCTACGAAGTCATCGTCGTCAGCGCCGACAAGGACGTGGCCAAGCAAGGCAACCAAATCAAGGACTTCATCGTCAAGAAGGTGAGTGCCATCGTGCTCAGCCCTTGCGAATCTCGTTCAATCGTCCCCGTCATCCAAGAAGCCAACGCTGCTGGGATCCCGGTCTTCACCGTAGACATTCCGTGCAATGAGCCCGGAGTGAAGATTGTGACGCAGATTGCGACGGATAATCTCGCGGGCGGCAAGGAAGCCGGCGTGGCGATGATTGAAGCGCTCGGCCAGGCCGGCGGTAAGGTCGCCGTCCTCCATTTCAAACAGGCCGAATCGTGCCGCCTGCGCGTGAAAGGCTTCTACGAGGTGATCAACGCTCACAACGCCAGCGGCAAGGCGAAGATCCAAGTCGTCGCTGAACTGGAAAATGGCGCCGGCAAGGACGTTGGCTACAAGGCGGCCGAAGATGCGTTGCAAGCGAACCCTGACCTCCGCGGCTTCTTCGCGGATTGCGATCCCGCAGCGCTCGGTGCCCGTGGGGCACTCGAAAAGGCGGGCAAGACCCAGCAGGTCGTGATTATCGGATTCGACGGACAACCTGAAGCCAAGCAGGCCATCAAGGACGGAAAGATTTACGCCGACCCGGTGCAGTTCCCCGACAAGATGGGCATCCAGATTGTCGATGCGATCATCCGGCACTCCAAAGGCGAAACCCTCCCGGCGCAGATGCTCATCCCCACCAGCCTTTACCGTAAGGCGGACGGCTTGAAGGATTCCGAACTGAAATAACCTGCTGAGCCGCGAACCGGGCCAGCGTAACCTGGGTTACGATTACCCTCCCCTTCGGCTTATCCATAAACTTAAAATACTTAACCTTCCTATGGCTTCACAGAATTTTCTCCACGAACTCGTCGGCTCCATGTCGCAGGGTGCCGCCGGCAATCCCACGGTCGCGATGGTCGAGGCCGCCTTCGCCCATCACGGCCTGCACTGGCGCTATGTCAACATGGAGGTCACGCCGGACGACCTGGGTGCCGCCGTACGTGGCGCCAAAGCGATGGGCTACCGGGGCTTCAATTGCAGCCTTCCCCATAAGGTCACCGTCATTCCCCACCTCGACGGCCTCGGCGAATCCGCTGCCGTCATGGGTGCGGTTAATTGCGTAGTCCGCCGCGGCGATAAGCTCATCGGCGAAAACACCGATGGGAAAGGCTTCCTGAAATCGCTGGAAACCGCGGTTAACCCCAAAGGGAAGTCCGTTGTCCTCTTCGGCGCGGGCGGCGCCTCCCGCGCCATTGCGGTCGAACTCGGTCTCGTCGGCACCAAGCGGATTACCATCGTCAATCGCTCGGAGGCCCGCGGGGCTGAACTGGTCACGCTCCTGCGTGAGAAACTTAAAATCGACGCCCATCTTGTCGTCTGGAAAGGCGATTACACGGTACCCGCCGAAACGGATATCGTCATCAACGGTACTTCCATCGGCCTCTACGACCCCGCCGCTCGTCTGGAGCTCGACTTGAATTCGCTCCAGCCAAACATGGTCGTGGCCGATGTGGTCTTCAATCCCGTGCGGACGCGTTTCCTGAACGATGCTGAAGCTCGCGGCTGTCGGGCCATCGACGGCCTCGGCATGCTGGTCAACCAAGGTATCGTCGGCGTGCAGTACTGGACTGGCCTCACCCCTGACGCCGCGGTGATGCGCCGGGCGCTTGAGTCGGTCATGGGAATATGAGTGAAACCGTGCCACTCCTCACGATGCGGGGGATTGTGAAGTCGTTTCCCGGCGTGAAGGCATTACGCGGAGTGGACCTCACCTTGGGCACGGGTGAAGTGGTGGCGTTAATGGGCGAGAACGGGGCGGGGAAAAGCACGCTCATGAAAGTACTCGGTGGTGCGCACCAGGCGGATGAAGGTCTCATTGCGATCGACGGGCGCGCGACACCCTTCCACTCCCCTCAGGATTCGCGGCACGCCGGCGTGGCAGTCATCTACCAGGAGTTCAACTTGGTCCCCGGACTAACGGCCACCGAAAATATCTTCCTTGGGCAAGAGGAGACCCGAGCCGGCTTCATCGCGCAGGCGCCTGAACGTGAACGCGCCACCGCCCTCTTCCAACGGCTGGGGGTGGAGATCGACCTCGACCTCCCCTGCCGGCGACTCACCACGGCTCAGCAACAGCTGGTCGAAATCGCCAAGGCTCTCGCCTTTGATGCCCGTATCATTGTGATGGACGAGCCTAGTGCCGCCCTCACTTCCCATGAAGTAGAACGCCTCTTCGTCATCATCCGCGAGTTGAAGCGCCAAGGTATCGGCGTCATCTACGTCAGCCATCGACTGGACGAAATCTTCGCCATCACCGACCGCGTGGTCGTCTTGCGCGACGGCATCAACGTCGGCGAGCGCCCGACCAACCAGATTACCCGTAACGAGATGATCGAGATGATGGTCGGCCGCGAACTGAAGGATGAATTCCCCTCCCGGGCCTCGGCCGTCGGCCCACCTCGACTGGAAGTCTCCCACTTGAAACGTGGTCGCGCCGTGCAGGACGTCTCCTTCACCGTCCATCGCGGTGAAATTCTGGCTCTCACGGGCCTCGTCGGCGCCGGTCGCACGGAAACAGTCCGGCTCATCTTTGGGGCTGATCGACGTGAATCGGGTGAAATTCGCCTCGATGGCAAACTGCTCGCGATTAATTCCCCTCGAGACGCCATCCAAGCTGGCCTTGGATTACTGACCGAAGACCGCAAA
This sequence comes from uncultured Opitutia bacterium, assembly GCA_903889525.1. Classification (GTDB taxonomy): domain Bacteria; phylum Verrucomicrobiota; class Verrucomicrobiia; order Opitutales; family UBA953; genus UBA953. The sequence goes on from CAISXT010000107.1 coordinate 20,660, forward strand.
TTACAAGGACTCGTCCTGGGGCATTCCGTCCGCGAGAACTTTGGACTGCCTAACCTCGAACGCCTCTCCCACCGAGGCTTCGTGCAACTGACGCAGGAGCGCAAGGAATTCGCCGGCTATGTCGAACAGCTCACAATCAAGGTATCGGACCAGGAACAACGTGCGGGGAATCTTTCCGGCGGAAACCAGCAGAAGGTCGTGCTGGCCAAATGGCTGGCCCGTAACTCCGAAGTCTTGATCTTCGACGAACCCACGCGCGGCATCGATGTCGGGGCGAAGTTTGAAATCTACTTGCTGATGAACGCCCTCGTGGCGGCGGGTAAATCTATCGTAATGATTAGCTCCGAACTCCCCGAAGTGCTCGGCATGGCCGACCGCATCCTAGTTATGCACGAAGGCCGCGTAACGGGCGAAATCACTGACGCCCGCCACGCCACCCAGGAACAAGTCATGTCCCTCGCCCACGCCTAAGCTTTTTGACCTTATGAAACTCACCCGCCTTCTCACCGACTACGGCATGCTCATTGTGCTCGGTCTCCTGTGCGCCTTTTTCAGCGTAACGACCTACAGCGACCAGACGCCTAAAGGTGCGGCCGCTGCCAAACAGGTCGCTGACAGCATCGTTCAGCAATTAGGTCCGCAAGCCCGCGTGCTCATCGTCGCCAGCGAACAACCCGACGACGAAGCTTTTGTAGCAGGCATGACGAGCGACCTGAACGCCGCCGGCGCCCGCATCGTCGCCACCGTAAAAGGCGGACCTAAGGAGGCCCGCGACGCCCTAGTTAAAATCACCACCGACGGCGGTAAGGTCGACGCCATCGCTTGCACGCAGGTCACGGGGGCTTGGCTCGTCTTTGCCGATTTAAAGACCGACTTCCCGGCACTGGGAAATCCGCGTGTCATCCTGCCGCCCAGCTATCGCTGGCCGAATTTCCTCAAGTCCGAGAACTTGATGAACATCGCTAACCAAATCGCCGTGATCGCCATTGTCGCCATCGGGATGACGATGGTCATCATCACCGGCGGCATCGACCTATCGGTTGGCAGCCTTCTGGCACTGTCGGCGGTGCTCGCCACGAGATTCATCCGAGACTATGCGGGCGGGCTGGAAGCCTCCCTCGGAGGAATGCTACTTGCCTGTATCGCAGCCATCATCGCCTGCGGGCTCGTGGGGGCGTTTTCGGGCGCCATGATTACCCGATTCACCATCCCGCCCTTCATCGTCACCCTGGCCATGATGCTCGTCGGGAGCGGCCTAGCCTACACCCTCGCGAAAGGTGAGGCCATCTACCAGATTCCCGACTCCTTTGTCTGGCTCGGACGCGGAGCGGATGCCTTCAGCCTGCCAAATGCTGTCGTCCTAATGCTCGTGCTATACGCCCTAGCCCACGTGCTCATGTCGCGGACTAAATTGGGGCGCTACCTTTATGCGGTCGGCGGCAATAGTGAGTCGGCGCGCCTTTCGGGCGTCCCCGTGAAGCGCGTCCTAATGTTCGCCTACATCGCCAGTGGCCTACTGGCCGGGCTCGGCGGAGTCATCATGGCCTCGCAGCTCAAGAGTGGCTCAGCGACCTATGGCAATATGTATGAACTCTTCGTCATCGCCGCCGTCGTCGTGGGTGGCACCAGCCTCAGCGGCGGCGAAGGCAAGATGCTCGGAACGCTCACTGGCGCCTTCACTATCGCCGTGATCCAGAACGGCATGAATCTCACCAACGTCGAGAGCTACACCCAGAAGGTAGTCCTCGGTCTCGTGATTCTTGGGGCCGTACTCCTCGACAAGATCCGCCAGACCCGCTGACGGCATTCCACGCCCGCAGCCAAGAAGTAAGGGCGCCGCAGGCGACGGGGATCTGCTGGCATAAACGAAGAACAAGGAACCAAGAACAACTAACCCTTAACCATTCCCTCATCTCCCCTCATTTATCTTTTCTTTCAAAGTATCGTCCATCCCCCATCCTTTATCCCTCTGCCCTCTATCATCTTCCCACCCCATGCGCCTTCTTCTCGCCCTCCTTCCGCTCTTTGCCATCGCGGCCGAGCCTAAGCCGATCCGCGTGCTCGTCTGGGACGAGCAACAGCCCCAACAGTCGGTTGGCTACGGGGATAAGTTCCTTGGCGAGACGTTGGCGGGCGAACTCGCGAAGAACAAGGACCTTGCCGTGAAGACCGCTCGGCTCGCTGATGCTGAGCAAGGCCTCAGCGATGCCGCACTCGATCAGGCGGACGTGCTGGTCTTCTGGTGCCACCGCAAGGTCAAGGAACAAGATGATGCCCGCGTCGAAGCCGTCGTGCGCCGCGTGCAGGCCGGCAAACTGAACCTTATTGCCCTCCACTCCGCCCACTGGGCCAAGCCGTTCGTCCGCCTGATGCAGGAACGCTCGAAGGATGACGCCCTGAAACAGCTCTCCACCGAAGAACGCGCCGCGGCAAAATGGGTCTTCGTCAATGAAGCCCCTTACTACAAAGGCGTGAAAAATGGCGCTCCGCTGACGCCTAACGTGAAACGTGACGGAAATACCTACACGCTCACCCTGCCCCAGTGCGTTTTCCCAGGCTATCGCGCCGACGCTAAACCCGGGCACATGACGACCGTCTCCGCGAATCACCCGATTGCTGGGGGGCTACCAGCGAAGTGGGACATCCCTCAGACGGAGATGTACAACGAGCCTTTCCATGTGCCCGCACCGGACGCTGTAGTTTTCGAAGAGCGCTGGGACAAAGGTGAATATTTCCGTAGCGGCATGACCTGGCAGGTCGGCGCCGGCAAAGTCTTCTATTACCGCCCCGGGCACGAAACTTACCCAATCTATAAACAGGCGGAGAATATCAAGGTCGTGGAAAACGCGGTTCGCTGGTCGGTGATGAGGTAAACCTTAGGGGTCGGGGTTGGGGTAGGCGAATAAAGGCGGCCGCATCGTCCTATGCGTATACATAGCTCCGAGAGACTCCCTCGGGCTTGCCTACCCCTACCCCGACCCCTACCCCTATCCCTACCCCTTAGCGATATGCTCCTCCGCCTCCTCCCCCTCCTCGCAGCAATCTCCCTTTCCGCTGCGTCTGTCTCGACCTTCGCCGGCAACGGCAAGAAGGGTTACTCGGGTGAGGGTGACAACGAACCTGCTACCGAAGCGAAGATGGATAATCCCTTCGGCGTGACGCGCGGCCCGGACGGCGCGATCTGGTTTTGTGAATACACCGGCCAGCGCATCCGCAAGGTGACGCCTGACGGCAAGATTCACCTGGTCGCCGGCACGGGCAAGTCGGGTTACTCAGGCGACGGC
>CAISXT010000108.1 GCA_903889525.1 uncultured Opitutia bacterium
AGGACAGCCGTCCCACCCTGCGAAGGCGGAGCCTTCGAGGGGACACGTGGGCACGGTGACATGGGGGCAAGGGGCGCAACCGAGGACCTGAGGACACGAGGGCCAGAGGGAGGCAATCAAGGTAGGGCGGGTTGTCCTCAACCCGCCGTTGACCAGATCGAGGATAGAATCTCTCACGAGGTGCGTACCTCCGTCCGCGAACGGACGGCTGAGGACAGCCGTCCCTACCAACCGCCAACCGCTTCGCCCCCTCATTTCCCTTCCCTTTTCCCTCAACCGGGGCTTAAAAAGACCCCTTCCCTTTACCGTCCATGACCTCCGCCCAAGTCCGCCAATCCTTCCTCGATTTCTTTAAATCGAAGCAGCACTCGATCGTGCAGTCATCGAGCCTGATGCCGGACTCCCCGAATCTGCTCTTCACGAACGCCGGCATGAACCAGTTCGTGCCCATTTTTCTCGGTCAGACGAAGTGCCCCTATACCCCTGGCCGCGCCGCCGACACCCAGAAGTGCATCCGGGCCGGCGGGAAGCATAACGACCTCGAGGATGTCGGCCTAGACACCTATCACCACACGTTCTTCGAGATGCTGGGCAACTGGTCCTTTGGCGATTACTTCAAGCGCGAGGCCATCGATTACGCTTGGGAGCTGATCACCGAAGTCTGGAAGTTCCCCAAGCACCGCTTGTACGCCACGGTCTACCGCCCCGACAAAGCTAAGGGCGACCCCTCCGAGTTTGACCAAGAAGCCTGGGATGTCTGGGCCGAGAAGTTCACCGCTGCCGGCCTCGATCCCGCCGTCCACATCGTGAACGGTAATAAGAAAGATAATTTCTGGATGATGGGCGAGACCGGCCCCTGCGGCCCTTGCACCGAACTCCACGTCGACCTCACGCCCGAAGGCGACACCAAGGGCACGCTCGTCAACGGCAGCGACGCCCGCTGCATGGAAATCTGGAACCTCGTCTTCATCCAGTTCAACGCCAACCCCGACGGCACCTTCTCGCCGCTCCCGGCCCGCCACGTGGACACCGGTATGGGCTTTGAACGCGTCGCGGGCATCATGCAGTGCACAAAGAACTTCAAGGACTTCTCCGGCATCATCTCCAATTACGAAAGCGACGTCTTCGCACCAATCTTCCGTCGCCTCGAGGAACTTTCCGGCAAAAAATACGGCTCCACCCTGCCCGTCGCTGGCTCCACCGGCGATACGGCCCAGGAGAAAGATGACGTGGCCTTCCGCGTCATCGCCGACCACATCCGCACCCTCTCGTTCGCCATCGCTGACGGCATCCAGCCTGGCAATTCGGACCGCAACTACGTCCTCCGTCGCATTCTGCGCCGCGCCGTGCGCTACGGCCGCACGCTCGGCCTAAAGAACGGCTTCTTCCACCAACTCGTCGGCGTACTCGCCGAGACGATGGGCGATGTCTTCCCCGAAATCCGCACCCGCCGCTCGGTGGTGGCCGACGTGATTCGTAACGAAGAGGAATCCTTTAACCGCACCCTCGATAAGGGCATCGCGCTCTTCGAGGACGAAGCGAATAAGCTCAAGGCAGGCGGCGCCATCTCGGGCGCCATCGCGTTCCGCCTCTATGACGAGCAGGGCTTCCCGCTCGACCTCACGCAGTTAATGGCCCGCGAACGTGGCCTGACGGTCGATGGCGCCGGCTTTGAAAAGCTGATGGAAGAACAGCGGGCCCGGGCTCGCGCCGCCCAGAAGAAAGAAATTATCACCCTTTCCGACATCGGCTCCGAACACCCGACGGCGTTCGTTGGCTACGACACCCTCCAGGTCAAAGCCAAGGTCGCGCAAATCGCCAAGATTAAGGAACGCTCCGCTGTCATCCTCGATCAATCCCCCTGCTACGCCGAGATGGGTGGCCAGGTCGGCGACACGGCGATGATTACGCTCGGCGGCCGCCAATGGAATGTCACCGACACCCAGAAGTCCGGCCAGACCTGGCTGCATTTCCTCGATGGTGAAGACGCTCCGGAAACCGGCGCAACGATTGAGATCGCCGTCAATCAAGCGCGGCGCGACGCCATCCAGCGCCACCACACGGTCACCCACATCCTCCATTGGGCCCTGCACGAAGTCGTGTCCAAGGAAGCCTCGCAGAAAGGCTCCGCCGTCGATCCTTCCAAACTCACCTTCGACTTCAATGGCGCGGCGCTCACCCCCGGCCAGCTCGCCGACATCGAACGCGTGGTGAATGAACGCATCCTCGCCAATGAAGCCGTGACGTGGAGCGAAGTCGCCTACGCCTCCGTCAAAGGCCGCCCGGATATCATGCAGTTCTTCGGCGATAAGTACGGCGACTCCGTACGCGTCGTGCAGGTCGGCGGTAAGGCTGCCTCCCTCAACGGCTGGTCAATGGAACTCTGCGCCGGCACGCACGTCCGCCACACGGGCGAAATCGGCCTCTTCCGCATCGTCGGCGAAAACGCCATCGCCGCGGGGGTCCGCCGCATCGAAGCCGTCGCGGGGCTCGCCTCCTATGAAAGGGCGAAGTCTGAAGCCGAGTTACTGAAGACGCTCGCCTCCTCGACCAATACGCCGGTCGCGGATCTCGCCAAGCGCCTCGACCAAATCATGGAGCAAAGCTCCGCGCTCGAGAAGAAACTCAAAGTCTTCCGCGATAAGGAATCCTCGCAGGTCGCCGATACGCTCGCCGCCAAGGCCAGCGACCGTGCTGGCTTGAAGTACGTCATCGCCCAGGTCAGCGCCGAGACCCCGAATGATCTCCGTGACCTCGGTGCCAAAGTAGCCGGCAAGGTCGGTCCGGCCGCCGTCGTCGTCCTCGCCGCCGTCTTCGGCGACAAGGTCTCCCTCGTGGCCAACTGCGGTCCGGACGCCGTCAAGGCGGGCAAGGCCGCTGGTAAGATCGTCACCGACGCCTGTGGCAAGTTGGGCGGCAAAGGTGGCGGCAAGCCCGATGCCGCGATGGGCGGCGGCACCGACGTCTCCAAAGTCGCCGAAGCCTTGGGTAGTGTGGTGTAAGAGAGGCAGGGGCGCCACTGCGTGGCGTCCGTGGCTGGACGGATACCGAAGGCCGAACCAGACTGCCCGGAGGTTGAACGTACCGTAGTGAACGGACGCGACGCAGTCGCGCCCCTACCCATCCCAATTAAACCCTGCCCTATCTTTCTTTATCATTCCTCCTTCATCGTCCATCTTGTCTCCCTCTCTCCCTCCCATGCGCCTCCTCGCCTTGCTCCTTCTGCTCCCGCTAATGCTCAACGCGGCAACCACCGGATCTAAGCACCACGTGCGGATGCAGGTCGACGCCGATCATCTCGCTCTGCCAGTTGCGGTCACGATCAAGGGCAAGGACCGTGCCGCGGTGGACGCTCGCATCGAGGGAATCCGCGCCGAACTCGAGAAACGCTTCAAGGATCAGCCGGGCTGGGAGCTCCGTGAAATCTCGGCCGAGTTCGCCCACGCCGAAGTAAAATCCTACGCCTCCCGCGCGGGCAACGGCAGCAAACTCTTCGGGGACGATGACGCCGACAAAGGCGAAGTGACCTACGTGGCCAATGCGCGCTGGGAACTCCATACCGAGGCCGACAAAGGGCTTAAGGGCGTTGAGATTCTCCGCACCAAGGCCGCTGATCTCGTGAAGGCGAAGAACGACGACGAGAAGCAGGTGATTGGCAATCCGGAGTACGTGTTGACCAATCCTCACGACTACCGCAACGAGCTGCTCGATCAGATCAAAAACGATTTCGAAGAAGCCAAGAAGCACCTCCCCGAAGGCCAGTGGACCCTGGAGATTGCCGGCCTCGCCCAGACCGTCGACGTCATCGCCCTCGGCGGTAAGCGTTTCGAGGTCAGCCTCGCCTATCGGATGGCTTTCGTCACGCCGACGCCTCAAAAGGCCACGAAATAAGGCTTTTCGGTGCCACCTGCCCCGGCTTGTCCTTGCCCTTCCCTGAAGGCCGCCTAGTCGTCATTCATGGCCATCCGCCGCCTCACGCTCGTCGTCAACCGCACCAAGCCCGGGGTGGATGATATCGTGCACGCGGTGCAGGAAGCCGCCCAGAAAGCTGGCGTGACCCTCACCGTCGCGGACGGCTGGCCCGTCAGCCGCGAAAACCTCAAGGGTGCGGATGCTTGTGGCGTGGTCGGTGGCGACGGCACCTTCCTCGGCGTGGCTGAAGCGGCCGCCCTCGAAGGCGTGCCGCTCTTTGGCATCAATCGCGGCAAACTTGGATTTCTCGCGGCCTATCCCAGCGAAGACGTCAGCGCCTCGATTCAATCCATTCTCTCGGGAGATTTCCGCGTCGAAAAACGCGCCCTCTTGGAAATCCGTTTTGCTGACGGCAGTTTCGCCCTCGCGCTGAATGACCTCGTCATCAAGACGCGCGACGTTTTCCGCATGGGGCGATTCTCGGTCCTGGCCGACGGTGCGCGAGTCAATGAATACCGAGCCGACGGCCTGATTCTCGCCACGCCCACCGGCACCTCGGCCTACAGCCTGGCCGCGGGCGGCCCGCTCGTCGACCCGGCGGCCTCCGTGATCGCCCTCACGCCCATCTGCGCCCACACGCTCTCGAATCGTTCCGTGATTTTCGATGGCGAGACCGAACTCCAGATCCGGAGTGAAGACAGCGCCCTACTCGGCCTCTCGGTCGATGGTCGCGAGACCCTCGAGGCACAAGGCCGACTCCCCATCGTCATCCGTACGGCCAAGGTCCAGCTCGCCCTGCTCCGCCCTAAAGCCCTGACCCATTTCGACGTCCTGCGCAGTAAGCTGAAGTGGAGTTAAGGCGGGCGAAGCCCGCCTTAACTCCACAGGGGCAGGGCCAGGGTCAGGGACAGGGCTAGGTTTGATTGGCTGACAGGTAGGGCGGGCTCTCCGAGCCCGCCGTTGACCCAAACGACATCCGCATCCCACCCGGCGAACGGACGGCTCGGAGAGCCATCCCTACCCCTAGCCCCAGCCCTATCTCCCCCCTTTCTCTTGCCCTTCGGCCTTCCCGCCTCTTTAACGCCCTTTCGATGCTGACGATTGCCAATATTTCCAAGTCCTACGGACCCCGCACCTTGTTCGCGGAGGTCTCGCTGAATATTGCCCGGACGGACCGCCTCGGCCTCGTCGGGGCGAATGGCGCCGGTAAGTCGACCCTCTTCAATATCATCCTCGGCAAGGACAACCCAGACGAAGGCCTGATCGAGTGGGAACGCGGCGCGAACTTCGGCTTCCTCCCTCAGGAAAGCGCGCCAGCCGGCGACGAGACGATTCTCCAGATTGCGACCAGCGG
>CAISXT010000109.1 GCA_903889525.1 uncultured Opitutia bacterium
CCGGAGCACATCGGGCAGGGCTCCTTGGTGACGTACAGCGTGCACTCGTTTAGCCGCCAGTCTCCGATCTTCTTCGCGGCTTGGGTGATGGCGAGCATCTCGGCGTGTGCAGTCGGGTCATTGGCCCGTTCGACCTCATTGTGGGCCGCCGCGATAATCTCGCCGCCGCGCTCGATGATGGCTCCGATCGGCACTTCATCGATGCGCCAAGCATCTACCGCCAAGTTGTAGGCCAGCGCCATGTAGAAGGCATCGTCCCGGTTGAGTTGCGAGGGACGCATCTTCTCGAACGGGCAAATGAGCCCGGGCCGGGGGGTGGGTGCGTCTCCTTCCATGCGGCGAGAATTACCGCCTAAGACGTGGTGGCAAGAGGGGAGCAGGGCCTACTACGGTGATTGACTCCCCCATCCGTTGGGCATGGACTGCGGGCTACAAGGCATGGCTGAAGAACCCGTTATCGAATTAGAAGGCAAAATCCTGCAAGTGCTTCCTGGCACCATGTTCCGGATTGAGCTCCCCAATAAGCACGTCGTGCTGGGCCGGATTTCTGGCCGCCTCCGCAAAAACTTCATCCGCATTAATCCTGGCGATCGGGTTAAGGTCGAAATGACCCCTTCAGATCTGACCACGGCCCGCATTATCTTCCGTCTGCGTGATACGGCTCCCCGTCCTCCCGGTCCCCCTCCCAAGCGCCGGTATTAAGTTGGTCGTGAACCCGGTCCGCCGGGTTTTTCATTGCAGAGGGTCCCCCGTAAATCTATTTAATATTACTTAATTACTCATCATTAAACCCCATGGCCATCTATAATAGCGTTCTCGATACCATCGGTCACACGCCCCTCGTGCGACTGAACAAGGTCACCGAAGGTCTTCATGCCGAAGTCCTCGTGAAGCTTGAATTCTTTAACCCGCTCTCGAGCGTCAAGGACCGGATTGGTCGTGCGATGATCGACGCCGCCGAGCGTGATGGCCGCCTTAAGCCGGGCGGCACCATCGTTGAGCCCACTTCTGGCAACACGGGTATCGCCTTGGCCTTTGTGGCCGCCGCTCGCGGCTACCGCTGCATCCTCACGATGCCCGAGACCATGTCCGTCGAACGCCGCGTACTCCTTCGCCTCCTTGGCGCGGAAATCGTGCTGACTCCTGGTGCGAAGGGTATGCGCGGTGCCATCGAGCGTGCCACGCAGCTTCGCGATGAAATTGGTGCCAATGCTTTCATGCCGATGCAGTTTGATAACCCGGCCAACCCCGAAGTGCATCGTCGCACCACCGCGGTCGAAATCTGGGAAGACACCGAAGGTAAGGTGGATGCCATCGTCGCTGGCGTCGGCACGGGCGGAACCATTACGGGCGTCGCTTCCGTCATCAAGGGTAAGAATCCGAAGTTCCGAGCGATTGCCGTCGAGCCAGTTTCTTCTCCTGTCATCACTCAGACGATGGCTGGTCAGCCCGTCCAGCCCGCGCCGCATAAGATCCAGGGCATCGGCGCCGGTTTCGTCCCAAAGAACTGCGATATCTCCCTGATCGACGAAGTCATTCTCGTCTCCAATGAAGATGCCTTCGCCACCGCTCAGGATGTCTCGCTC
>CAISXT010000110.1 GCA_903889525.1 uncultured Opitutia bacterium
AACGTCTGGGAAGCGGAACGCGATGCGGCCTCGGCGCAACGCGCTAAAGATTTCCTCAAAGGCCAGGGCGAGAAGATGTCCTACCGCGTCGCCCTCGGCGGCAAAGCTTTCATTAAAGACTGGCTCGAAGCCGCCGGCGTCAACGGCATCCCGCACGCGTTCGTCGTCTCCGAAGGGAAGATCGCTTGGGCCGGCCACCCCGCCGAACTCACCGCGGAACTACTTGGCGATATTCTCACGGGCACGCCTCTCACCGGCAATCCTCTCGCCGTCGACACCCCGGCTCGTCCCAAGAAAGCCGCCCCGAAGGTCGCGGTGGCGGATGCCGAAATCGCCAAGGCGCAGGAGAAACTTGATGCCCTTTCCAAAGCGATGGCCCGCAAGGATTGGGCCGCGGCGAAAAAAGCCCTCCCTGAAGCGGCCGGCGTCCTGCCCCCCGAAGAACGCAAAGACCTCATCGAGATGATCGAGGCACAAATTGCCTTCGCCAACGGCGACCCCTCTAAGGCCTTCGCCCAGATTGAGAAAGCGGGCATGGAAGATTTCGACGACGCCGAGACGATGAACGAACTAGCCTGGGAACTCGTCACCAACGCGTCCTACACCAAATTCCTCAACCTGCCCCTCGCCGAGAAATTCGCCGTGCAAGCGGTGAAGCTCACCAAGGAAACCCACCCGGATAAACTCGATACCCTCGCCCGCGTCCGCTGGCTCCAAGGCCGCAAAGTCGAAGCGTTAGAATGGCAGGGCAAGGCCGTCGGCGCCGCCGCGACCGACCCCCGCATGCAGAAGCTCCTCCAGAAGACCCTCGATGCGATGCGTAAGGGTGAGCTGCCCAAGGCCACCACACCCGAGGAAGACGATAAGTAAGCCGGGCTGGCCGGCGCCGTCACGGTTCTGTCACTCAATCGCACTTCCCATCCGCGGAGGCGTCCTGCATAGTCTCGCCGATGGCCACCCGCAGCGCACTTGAACGATCCCGCTCCGCCCTGCACCTGCGGCTACTCGCCGCCCAGCGCCGACTGGCCACGAAGCAACAATCCGCCGTCATCGTCATCGGCGGCAACGATCGGCTCGCCGCCTCCGAACTCGCCAACCAGCTGACGGAATGGTTCGACTCCCGCTCCGTGCGCATCTGCGCCCCACTCACGCACGCCAAGGAGAATGTCGGCCGACCCTTCCTCTGGCCCTACTGGCAACACATGCCAGCCAAGGGCCATATCACGATTGTCGTCGGTGATTGGCTCACGCATACGGCAGTCGCCGTGGCCACCGACCAACTCTCCGGTGAAGCCCTGCGCCTTCGCCTAAAATCCCTCCGTCAATTTGAGGAAATGCTCGCCGCCGACGGCACTTCCGTGGTCAAGGTCTGGCTCGATTCGCCAGAAAAACTTCTGCGCAAACGCCTCCGTGAGGCCGAGGATACCGATGCCGAGGGCTGGGTGGTCACCGACCATGACCTGCTGCTGACGAAGGCCTCGGTGCATAAGAAAACCCGCGAGCTCCGCCTGCAGGGCAGCGGAAAGAATCTCCCATGGAAGGTCGTCGTCTCGGCCGCTGAGACCAAACAGCGCGATCTCCACGCAGGCCAGGTCATCGCCGCGCAACTCGCCCAGGCCTCCCGCCGACGCGCCGCCAACTCCGTCAAGAAACCCAGCAGCCGCCCGCGCGGCCTGCTCGAAAGCGCCACCCCACACCCGACACTTGATAAGAAAGGCTACAGTCAACAGATCGCGAAACTGCAGGCCCGCCTCGGTCGACTGAGCCGCCTCGCCTCCCAGAAAGGCATCGCGACGGTGCTCGCCCTCGAAGGCCCCGATGCCGCCGGCAAAGGCGGCGCCATCCGCCGTCTCTGCGGCATGCTCGACGCTGCTCACTATCAGGTTCACCCGACGCCCGCGCCGACGCCGGAAGAAAAGGCCCGCCACTACCTCTGGCGTTTCTGGAATAAGACCCCTCCGGCCGGACACCTCGCCATCTTCGATCGCTCCTGGTATGGCCGCGTGATGGTCGAACGGGTCGAGGGCTTCGCCAAAGATTCCGAATGGGCCCGCGCCTACGCCGAGATCAACGACTTTGAGGCCCGCCTGGCGGAGTCCGGCGCCGTCGTGCTCAAACTCTGGATTAATATCTCGAAGGAAGAACAGCTCAACCGCTTCAAGGCGCGCGAGGGTTCCCCGCACAAGCGCCATAAGATGACGCTGGAAGATTACCGTAACCGCCGGAAGTGGGATGATAATATCCGTGCGGCCGAGGACATGATCGCCCGCACCGATACGCCGCACGCCCCTTGGCACGTGATCTCGGGCAATGATAAGCGCTTCGCCCGCGTGGCCGCCCTCAAGGCTGTCTGCCGCGCGCTTTCGGACCGCTTGGACTAAGCCACTCGCGCAACCAACGCAGGTGCGGCCCCGTCAGCGCAGCCTGCTCCAGCGACTCGGTGGCGACCCATTCAAGTTCAACGTCGCGCGTCCAGCGCCGCACTTCGCTCGCCGCTGCCGACACGACGTGCAAGCGCTCCTCGTAAGTGATGGTCCCGATCGTGCGCCGTCGGATCAGCGCGGGCTCACCCGCCAGTTCGACGCCCAGCGTGGCGACTTCCGGAATCTCGGCCATGCCGACAAGCCGGCGTGAGCGAGCGCCGTAACGCCGCAGCAATAACTTCCCCGCCCTCACAACCAAGGCACGCTGCACGACCGCTGTCTTACGCACCTTACTCACAAAGCTGGGCAGATCCGCCGCATCCCCCTGCTGCCGCGCATCACACCACTTAGCCAATGGACACTTCCCGCACTCCGGCGCCGCCTTGCGACACACGGTGGCACCGAGTTCCATCATGGCCTGATTAAAATCTCCAGGTTGCTTCGGGTCGACCAACGCATCAGCAAGCTCGGTGAATTGCTTCGCGGCTGCAGAGGCATCCTTAAGTTTCTCGCGATACCCATCGAGCCGCGACAAGACCCGCACAACGTTGCCGTCGACGACGGCGACGGGCTCCGCAAAAGCAATGCTGGCGATGGCGGCGGCGGTATACGGCCCGACGCCTTTAAACTTCTGCCACTCCGCCGCCGTCCGCGGCGGCTCCTTGAGCGCGGCGACCTGCTTCGCGAGGTTGAGGAGATTCCGAGCCCGCGAATAATAACCGAGCCCGGCCCAGAGTTTGAGCACCGCAGCCTCATCCGCTTTCGCGAGCGATTTGAAGTCCGGCCAACGGGCCACCCAACGCTCAAAATACGGAATCGCCGTCGCAATCTGGGTCTGCTGACACATGAGCTCCGACACCACGGTCCGGTAAGCCGAAACCTCCTCCCGCCAAGGCATGGGCCGGCGGTGCGCCGCAAACCAAGCCAAAAGCGCCCGTCTTATCGCGGGAGCGACACTGCGCAGGGCGGGTTTGCGAACAGGCATGGGATGGGGCTGGATTTGGACGCCAACTCGGGTAGACCTTGGGACTCATGGCACGAAAGGCAAAGCAGGACTCCGACGACGAGCCGAAGAAAGTAGCGATGCATACGCTGAAGCTCGACGCTGCCCAGGCCGCGAAGCTCCGCACCATCCTCGTCGCCAAGGGCTGGGCCTCCTTCGTCGTCGACCACGCAGCCTTCGCCTTCAAGGGCGATAACCTGAACATCGTTCATTATAAATCCGGCAAGTGCGTCATCTCGGGCAAGGGCACCGAAGATTTCGTGAAATTCACCCTCGAGCCCGATGTCACCGGCGAAGCGGTCCTCGGCTACGAGGCCGAGAATAATCCCGAGTGGTTCGAAGAACACGCCGGCCTCGACGAGTCCGGCAAGGGCGACCTCTTTGGCCCCGTGGTCTCCGCCTGCGTCATCGCGACGGGTGAGATGACGCGCGAGTGGATCGACCTGGGCATCAAGGATTCCAAGAAACTCACCGACACGAAGATCGCCGAACTGGACCGCGTCATCCGCTCCACCCCCGGCGTGGCGGTGAAGACGACGTTCATGCGCATGGCGAAGTACAACGAGCTGCACTCACGCTTCGGCAAGAACCTCAACCGCCTGCTGGGTTGGATGCACGCGACGTCGTGCGAAGAGGCCCTCAAGGATTTCGAACTTCAACACCAGCGCCGCCCGCAGTGGGGCCTGCTCGACCAATTCTCCGAAGAGCCCCTCGTGCAGAAGGAACTCGCCCGCAAGGGCGTCGAGTTCGACCTGCGTATGCGCACCAAGGCGGAATCCGACCCGGTCGTGGCAGCCGCTTCCATCGTCGCCCGCGCAGCCTTTGTTCGTGAACTGGACCGTCTCTCGCAAGATGGCGGCGTGGAACTGCCCAAGGGGTCCGGCTCCGAAGCCAAAAATGCGGGCATCGAACTCGTCGGCCGCTTGGGCCCGGCGATCCTGGTGAATTTCGCCAAGCTGCATTTTAAGACCGCCTACGAGGTCCGCGGGCTCGAGCCACCAGCCACCAAACCCTTCGTCCGCCGCAAGAAGGCGGAGTAACCCGTGGCCTCGCTGGCATCATTCGACCGCAAAAAAGGTGCCGATCGTCCAGGCATCGCGGGAGTAGATGAAGCTGGCCGTGGCTCCCTCTGCGGCCCGGTGATTGCGGCCGCGGTACTGCTCGATGCCGGCTTCTACGGTGAACCCGCCTGGTTGCGGAAGCTTTCGGGCGCCAACGATTCCAAGAAACTCACTCCCGAGAAGCGGGCCGAACTGCGCGCCCGCATCGCCGAGATGGAGGCCGAAGGTAAACTCAAGACCACGTGGGCCGCGGGCTCGGTG
>CAISXT010000111.1 GCA_903889525.1 uncultured Opitutia bacterium
ATGACTCTCCTTTCTTTTTGACGAACCGCCGGGGAGTCCCATCGTCAACCGACTCAGGACAGTCCGATGGTGTAATGGTAGCACAGGAGATTCTGATTCTCCTTGTCTAGGTTCAAATCCTAGTCGGACTATTTCCTGAAAGCAAAAAGCCCTCTCACGAGGGCTTTTTTATGCCTGGCCACGGCGGCTTACCGGTCGTTCCAGAAGATGACGAGGTTCTTAGTCTGGCGGCCAGCGACGATCAGGTCGGGCTTGCCGTCGCCATTAAGGTCGGCGGCTTTGAAATCTTCGACGGCCGCTTCCTTGGTAGAGATGACGCTGGTGCGCCAACTCTTGCCGGCATCGTCGTTGGGGGTGAGCAGGCGGATGCCGGGATCCGTGCCGCGCCAGCCGACCATGAACTGATCCGAGCCGGTGCCGAGGAAGTCAGCGCAAGCAATCGCATGGCCGTCTTTGAAGCCATCGAGGACCTGCAGGCGGTTCCAGGTGCTATCGGAGGCCTTGGTGTAAATGGCGGAAGCGGTGCCGTGCATCGGTTCGACCGTGGCAAGGTAGGTTTGGCCGTTCGGTAGCTTGCCGTCGCGAACCTCGCCGGTGGCGACGGTAGTCATCTGGACGGCGGTCCAGCCTTCACCTTGGGCGGAATTAAACCAGAGGCCTTCCTTTGAGCCGGAGACGATTTGCTGAGCGGCACCGGGTGCCCAGCGGACGGGCTGCAGGTTATGCGTCATGTGGCTGACGTCATTGACGACACGCACCTTCCATTCGTCCTTGGGGTTGGCAGGCTTCTCGTAGGCGAGCATCTTGGCACCCGCGCCGGCGCCGGCTTTATTACCGAGGCCGTGGAGCGGCTGGACAACTAAGTCCCAGCGGCCCTTCGTCAATTGGACCCACTGCATGCGATGCACAGTGGGTTCGTGGTGGAGCTTCACGGCTTCCCATTTCTGGGTGCGGTCGGCCGGCGGGATGAGGAAGAAGACGGCGCCACTCTTGACCGTATCGGAAGGATTCCAGCCGGCGCCGATGGCGATGGCACATTTACCAGAGCCGTCGATGTCCTGCGCGGCGACACAGACGTTATCCTCTTTGGTGAGGTTCTCGGCGATGACGTGCTTCTTCCAGTCGGGGTTATGATACCACTGCACCGTGTGCTGGTCGGCTAGGATGATGTCCGGCTTGCCGTCGCCATCCACGTCGGCGATCGCCAGGCCGTAGCCGATGCTGATCTTATCGATTTCCTGCAGGCGGAACTTGGGCTCCGGTGCGGCGAAGGCGACGGAGGTGAGCAGGACGGCGAGGAGCGGGGTGGGCTTCATGCGGTCAGTAAGCCGCTTCACCGACCGCTGTCGAACCAGACTTCAGGCCGTGAGGCGCTCCAGGCACTCGGCATAGAGCGCTTGGGTCTTCTGCACGACATCGGGAGGCAGGGTTAGGCCAGGGGCGGTCTTGTTCCAGGGCTGAGTCTCTAGCCAATCGCGGACAAACTGCTTATCGTAAGAAGGCTGGGACCGGCCGGGCTGCCACGTGGTGGCCGGCCAGTAGCGGGAGGAGTCGGGCGTGAGGACTTCGTCGATGAGCACGAGTGAGCCATCCGCCGCGCTGCCGAATTCGAATTTCGTATCGGCGAGGATGACGCCCGCCTTGGCCGCCCGTTCGGCGCCCATGCGGTAGAGCGCGAGGGAGGTTTCCTGAATCGTGCGGAAGACTTTTTCGCCGAGGATTTCACCGCAGCGGGCCCGGGTGATGGCCTCATCATGGCCTTCGGCGGCCTTGGTCGAAGGGGTGAAGATCGGCTGCGGTAGTTTTGATCCGTCGAGCAGCCCAGCGGGTAGCGGGTGATCGAGGATGCCGCCGGTCTTCTGGTATTCCTTGAAGCCACCGCCGGCGAGATAACCGCGGACGACGGCTTCAACGGGGAGTGGGGTCAATTTGCGCACGAGCATCGAGCGGGCAATCAGGTGCTCATGGCCGTGCAGGGCTTTCGCTAACGCGTTGGCGTGATCCGGCACGAGGTGCGTCGGGAACACGAGGCGAGCTTGGTCGAACCACCATAGGCTAATCTGCGTGAGCAGGATGCCTTTGCCCGGGACGCCGTTGGGCATCACGACGTCGAAAGCCGAGAGACGGTCAGTCGCCACGATCAGGTAATGCGGACCGAGGTCGAAGACTTCACGGACCTTGCCTTTCGCTTTGAGCGGGTAGGGCAGGCCAGTGACGGTCATCAGCGCTTCAGCGGGCAAGGGCGGCGTCTTCATCCTGCCACGGAGATAGGCGAGGGCGGGGTGGCAGGGCAAGGTGGTTCGGCGTTGAGGTGAAGGGAGGCGCGGACAGCATCGGACGCACTCGATGGAACTCTGCGATGCCCATTGCCACTATCAGTTCGCCGAGGTGCCTTATGCCGCGGTCGAACAGGCCCGGCGGGATGGCGTTGGGCTGGTGATGATCAACGGTACCGCGCCGGTCGACTGGGCCGACGTCGCAGAGCTCGGGCGGCGCGATTCGCGCAATCTGCTCTCGTTCGGGCTCCATCCTTGGGACGTGCCGACCGCGCCAGCGGATTGGGCGGAGCAGCTTCGGGCGATGCTTCTTAAGAATCCCGCCGCGGGGGTCGGCGAGATGGGGCTCGACCGGTGGGTAAAAGATTTCGACCCCGTAGCCCAGGAGCGGGCATTCCGTACGCAGCTGGCACTCGCCGTGGAGCTGAATCGCGCTCTCACCATTCATTGCGTGAAGGCCATCGGGCCACTGATGGATATCCTGCGCACCTCAGTGTTGCCGCCGCGGGGGTTTTTACTGCACAGCTGGAGTGGACCCGTTGAGCTCGTACCCGAGCTCGCGCAGCTCGGGGCGTATTTTTCTTTCAGCGCCCATCATCTTATCCCGCGCAAGGCTGACCTGCGGGCACAATTCGCCGTGGCGATTCCGCGGGAGCGCATCCTCCTCGAGACCGATGCGCCCGCGCTGTGTCCGGCGCCGGAGTTTCGTCGGCACGAACTTGCGCCGGCGGCTGACGGCACGGAACAGAATCATCCATCAAACCTCGTGTCTAATAACGAAGAGCTGGCCCGCACGCTCGGCGTGACGGCCGAAGTATCGGCCGCCCTGACCGCGCAGAACTTCCACCGGTTATTCCTTGGGGAGTAGGCAGAGGCGCAGGGCTTCGCCCGCGGCGGCGAGGCCGAAAGCACCGGCCACATGCGAGGCCGTCCCGTAGCCCCATTCGCAATTCGGGTGCAGGTCTTCGCCTTCGGGAATCTCGCCGCCCGGCAGGCCTTCGCAATCGGTCGGCTGCGTGAATGGTTCATCCGACCACACGCACGAGACGCCAAAGGGCGCCTTGCCGCGCGGGAAGTCAAAATTCTGACGCAGGCGTTTGCGTACCAGCATCATCAGTGGGTCGTCCCGCGAGTCGCGGAGGTCGGTCACTTTGAGGCGCGTACCATCGAGTCGCCCGGCGCAGCCACCGACGGACACCACCCGCAGTTTTCGATTCACCGCTTCGGCGATGAGCCCGCATTTGGGCGACAGCGCATCCATCGCGTCAATCACGACGCCGTCGAAATCCGCGAGCACTTCATGCGGATTAAAGCGGGAGAGGAAGCGTTGGTGGAGCGTGGTGCGAATGCCGGGGTGGATGGCGCGGGCCCTTTCCGCGACTGCCTCGGTCTTCGCCTTACCTTCGTTACCCGCGACGGCGTGTAGCTGGCGGTTGGTGTTGGAGATGCAGACGGTATCACCATCGACGAGGGAAAGGTGGCCCACGCCGGAGCGGGCGAGCGCCTCGGCGGTCCAGGATCCCACACCACCTAGGCCCACCACGAGGAAGGAACTCCGGGCGAGCTGTTCCATGCCGGCGCGACCGTACAGTCGGCCGATGCCGGCGAAGCGCTGCAGGTGTTCCGGGTCCATGGCCTCCCATCAAGGCGTTTCACAGCGTTCCTCCAAGGAAACAAAACATCCCGTCCGGGCTTGATGGCGGAGCGGAGCCAGCCAAGGATGGCCATCCGCTATGGCTGAAGATGCAACCCCGTCCGTCACACCCGTCCTCAGGACTTCGCTGACGCCTGTCTGGCAACAGGCCTGCCAATGGGCCGGGAAGGGCTTGCTGGTTGGCCTGCTCATCGCCTTGGGCGTCATGATTTACGAGCACAGCAAGGCCAACTCGGTCTCACTGGTACTACAGGGGGCACGTCGGCCCTTGCTCCAGTATCATCTCGAGAAAGGCGGCTGGCCGGCGGATTTTAATCTCACCAAGGCCGCCCCAGAGTTGGTGGCCTTTAATGCGAAGCAACTCCCTGAGCTCGTGGGAAAATGCCGCGTGGACGGGGCTTGGGCGTTTACCCAGAAAGGCCCGGACGGAAAACCGTCCGTGGTTTTTACGCCCAGCTCAGCAGGCAGTTCCTTTCAGCGGGTGCTGATGGTCGTCGATGGCTGGATGGACGATGGCCGAGCCGCGGCGGGCGACCTGCGGGTGACTGAGGCGAAGGCGTGGCTTAGGCTGTCGGCCGAGTAATCGCTTCGGCGCGCGCGCGGAGATCAGCTTCAAAGAGCGCATCGACCAGCTGGTCCAAGTTGCCTTCCAGCACCTGCTCGATGCCGTGGACCGTGAGGTCGATCCGGTGATCGGTAATGCGGTTCTGCGGAAAATTATAGGTCCGGATACGTTCCGAGCGATCCCCTGAGCCCACCTGGGTTTTGCGGGCATCGGCGCGGGCTTCGCGTTCTTTGGCCCGCGTCAGGTCGAGCAGGCGGGAACGAAGCACCCGCATGGCTTTGACGCGGTTGCGCAATTGGGAACGTTCGTCGGCGCAGTAGACCATCAGCCCCGTCGGCTTATGGATGATCTGCACGGCAGACTCAGTCTTGTTGACGTGCTGGCCGCCGGCACCGCTGGCGCGGGCGACGGACATATCGAGGTCTTCGGGCTTAAGTACCACTTCGGCCTCTTCGGCTTCGGGGAGTACGGCGACGGTGGCGGCGGAAGTGTGGACGCGGCCGGAGGCTTCAGTGGCGGGCACGCGCTGGACGCGATGGACGCCGGCTTCGTGGCGGAGCAGGGCGGTGGCCCCTTCGCCTTCGATGAGGATCACCGCATCGCGGACGCCGCCGAGATCGGAGTGGGAGAGCGACATGAGTTCGCACTTCCAGCCCTTTTTCTCAGCGAAGCGGGTGTAGGCCCGGAGTAATTCGGCGGCGAACAGGGAGGCTTCTTCGCCGCCCGTGCCGGCGCGGATTTCCACGAGGGCGTTCCGGGAGTCATCGGGGTTCGGCGGGATGATGGCTCGAATCAGTAGTTCGCGGGCGGCCTCAACGGCCGGGGCGAGGCGGGCGATCTCCTCGGCGGCCATGGCGCGGAACTCGGCGTCGGCCTCGCCGGACAGGGCGCGGGACTCGGCCAGTTCCTTTTCTAGGGCCGTTAGGACGTCATCGGCCTTCACCGCCTTGGAGGTGAAGCGGAGTTCTGCTCCGAGGGCGGCCGCTTTCCGGCTATCGCCAAAGGTGGCTGGGTCGGCCATCAGGCCTTCGAGCTCGGCCAGGCGTCGGCGAAAGCCCGTCAAATCGGGGCGGAGGGGGCTGGCGGACATCGGTAAGGTTGGTTAATCGGGCTTGGATAGGAGAGGTCCGTAGGTTATTCAATGGAGAGTGGCTGGACCCTCTCCGCAAGCCCGACCTTCATCCCTTTCCGAACTCATGCAGCCCAAGGAACCCGCACTTCGCGGCACCCACGTCGTCACCTGCGTGTGGGACTTTGATAAGACCCTCTGCCCGGGCTACATGCAGACCCCGTTGTTCAAGGCTTTTGGGGTCGATGAAGAGCAATTTTGGAAGGAAACGAACCAGCTGCCTGCGCTTTATGCCCGCAAGGGGATCCGCACGCCGAAAGACTCGGTCTACCTGAACCATCTGCTCAGCTACGTGAAGTCGGGCCTCATGAAGGGCCTAACGAATAAGCGCCTGCGGGAATTAGGGGCGGACATCGAACTCTGTCCGGGCCTCCCCGCTTTCTTTCCCGCCCTGAAGGAGCACGTCCGTGACCTTGGCTTAAAGCATAACGTCGAGGTCGTGCTCGAGCACTACATCATCAGCACCGGCCTCGCCGAGATGATCCGCGGCACGTCGCTCGCGGCCCATTGCGACGGTATCTACGGCTGCGAATTCCTCGAGCATCCGCTGCCGCCCCATTTCACAAAGCAAGACGAGCTCTCCTTGGATCTGCCGACGGAAATCACGCAGGTCGCGGCGATGGTCGATAACACCATCAAGACCCGTTTTCTTTTTGAGATTAATAAAGGCTCCAACAAGAGCGCCGAAATCGACGTCAATGCCGTCGTGCACCCCGAAGATCGTCGCGTGCCCTTCGAGAACATGATTTATGTCGCCGATGGCCCCAGCGACGTGCCGGTCTTCTCGCTCCTGCGTAAGAACGGCGGCAAGGCTTTTGCCGTCTATGTGCCCGAGAGCGAGGCCGAGTTCGCGCAAAATGATGCGCTCTTGCAGGCTGGCCGCGTCCATGGCTACGGCCCCTGCGATTATTCCGCCGCGTCGTTCACGCCGAAGTGGATTCGGCACGCCCTCGCCGCCATGGTCGAGCGACTGGCCCGAGAACGGACGCGAGCCCTCGCGGCCCGCGTGATTCGCCCGCCCCGCCACCTGCATGCCGAAGCCCCGCCACCCGGTGCCGATGATCCGGCCACGCAGGGAACGCTCTTCGGCGAATAACTTTCATGCCAGCTCCTGCCCGTAAACGCTCCGCCACCCTTGCCCGCCCGGCGAGCGAGAGTAAGCCCATCCTCGCGGTCGTCCTCGCCCTCATTGGGTTATTCCTCGCGGTGGCGATGATCACCCATACGAGCAGTGATACGAGCTGGTTGCCGCTGCCGGATACCACCATCAAGGCCACGCAAAATTATTGCGGTGCGCTTGGTGCCACCATTGCCGTCATCTTTTTCAGCCTCTTCGGCTACGCTGGATTCTTAATCCCCTTCTTTATCTTGGCGGCCGCCTGGTTCGCACTCCATCAGCGCGCCCATACCCTCTGGCCGGTCAAGGTCACCCTGATGGTGTTGAGCATAGTCCTCTTTACGCCAATCCTCACCCAATGGCTCGGCCTGGTCACGGACGCCACGGCGGCGTTCGATCCGCAGGGCGCCGGCGGTAGGCTCGGCAATATGCTCTACAAATCGGTGTTCCAGCAGAACCTGGAATACGGCACCTGGTTACTTGTTTTTCCTTACGGCTTCTGCTTGTTGGGGGTGTTTGCGGATGACCCGAAAGCCACGCTGGCGGCTTGGATTGCAGAACTGCGCGACATGTTCGGCGCTTGGAATGCTGCCCGCAAGGCTGCGGCTGTCGCGGCGGCGGCGGAGCAACGCCGGAAGGCCACCATCGCCTCCGAATTACGTCGTAAGCAGCAGGAGGTCGTCGGCGCCACCATGGTGGTTCCGGTGGCCGTCAAGCTGGCCGCCAAGGCCAAAGGCCCTGAGGTGGAGATCATTGATATTCCGCACAAAGGCCCGGAGGAAGCGGTCGGCCCCGACACCGTCAACCCCGAGTCGGTTACCATTACTCCGACCGCCGATCAGAAGTCTGAACCTAAGCCAGAGGTTAAAACGGAACCGAAGCCGGAACCAAAACCTGAGCGCAAACCGCCCGAACCGCTCGGTACGAGTGTCGGCAAGGTGCAAGTTGTGAAGCTGGAAAAGATCGAGCGGGCCACTGCCAGTCAGGTGCTCAAGCGCCGCGGCGATTATGTTTTCCCGATGGTGAGCATGCTCAACGCCCCCGCGGCTGCGGGCACTCTCGTGCCGGAGGATTTCCGGAAGCGGGCTTCCGATCTCATTGAGACCCTCAAGCAATTCAAAGTGGATTGTGTTCCGGTCGACGCC
>CAISXT010000112.1 GCA_903889525.1 uncultured Opitutia bacterium
ACCGTCGATGGAGAACAGGTCGGTGTCCTTCAATACTCCGGCTAGGTAGAGCGAGCGCAACTCCTCGAAGTCATACTCCCCGATCTTCTCGTACTCCCCCTGGGAGTGAGATCCGCGTCGGACTTGATATATTAAGCGCATTGAGTGGTCTGGCGATTAACGTCCAAACCCAATGTTATCTAGCATGGTATGGTTACCGGTGCTTAGGAGTTCCATGAAGCCCAGGACTAAGTAGCCCAAAAATCCTGCGCCTAATAAAATGAGGATAAGGGGTAAGAAGACTGACCCAAAGCAGCCAGCTATGATTGGCCCAAGGTCCGGGGTACGCGGTTTCATAAGAGACAACTATAACACGGTTCCGGTGCGAGCGTTCATCGTTAATCCTGATGCGGGCTATCGTTAATCCTGATGCGGGCTATCGGGTGCTGCCCTCGCTAGTTCAACGGGACAAGCCTGGCGGGTCTACTTCCCTCTCTTGGACGAAGCCCACCCAGTGCAGATCACGAGCCCGACGGGGTAAAATATGACGGAAAAAAAGAGGCAACCAATCCCCCAGCCGCCGGCGTTCCCTTGTTCCGGGGAGAGAAAAAGGGACAGAACTTTGATCACAGCCGACGTAGTAATTACCGCCAAGAAAGCATAACACACGGTGTATGTGGCGAGCATACTGAGGATGCCCAGACAGGATGAACCCTCCGCTTTTTCCGCTGCGTTGTCGGCTTGTTTTTGTTGCTTTGTAGATTCCTCGTCGAGCGATTCTTCGTCCCTTAATAATTGCCACTCGGGCGACCCTTCATGCCCAGAGTAGAGTTGGTCAGTCGGGAGGATTTTTCCATCCGCCCAGAGCTTGCTTACCTCTTGGGTGGTATAAACCCCGACTTCTTTCCCGTCGCGGCAGATTTTAATGAGCTGAGTACTATCCATCGCATAGGACTATAACACGTTTCCCGTGCGAGCGAGCATCGTTAATCCTGATGCGGGCTATCGGGGGCGCTGTCTCTGGAAGGGCGGGCTCTCCGAGCCCGCCGTTGAGCTGGATGTGGTTCGGATCTCCTCCGGCGAACGGCGGCGATGGCAATCGCCGCCCTACCCAAGGCAGCATGCTTCTCCTGCCACCTGCCACCCGGAACGAATTTACTAGGACAGCACGTGGTGCTGTCCCTACCTAAGTAGTCTTAGTCCTCATGCATCTTGCCTTAAACCTGCAATTCTACCTCAATACATATGAGTCCGAGAGCGCGCCAGTCGCGTGAGTAGCACTCCCTAGGGGCCGCAGCAATGCGGCCCCTCCCTATTGGGTGAGGTTAACTTCTCGCTGACCCTCCGCTAAATTCCGACTTGTCGTTAGAACCCTCTCGCCTAATTTTACTTCAGGTTTGGAAGCCGGCGTAGGCCAGCGGAAATACCTCCAAAGGGGCGCGTCAGCGCCCCTTATCATTTTCAGCCGTCGGCATCTGGATTAACCCCTATCGACTTGGGCTTGCACTGGGGCCGTCGTCAGGCATCTTTAAATACAGGGCGAACACGGGGTCAGGCCGCACCTTTTGGCGAGCGCACTTAGAGGAATGCGAAAAGCCTAGTTTTAGGTGCGCATGGGTCGAGGGTGCGGCCTGACCCCTTTGGCTGAGAGGAACTGCCTATGCCTCCTATGTCGTGACGCGGTCCCGACCCTACCCATTAAAGGTATTGGCGGTTAGCGGTTAGCGCTGGGTAACGGTCATTCGGGATCTTTTCGCAAACTTGCGTAAAAAGGAATCCTTGGTCTATTTCTTGCCGACATGTTGTTGAACGACGTCCATTCCCAGCTCAACCCTACCTCTGTGACCGACGTGGTGCGGCCCACCACACTGGAGGCTTTATGTGAGGTGGTGAAACAAGCTGCCCGTGAAGGGGTGTCTTTGTCGGTGGCGGGTGCCCGCCACGCGATGGGGGGCCAGCAGTTCGCGAAGGGTCAGCGTCATGTGGACATGACGGGTTTGCACCGCGTGTTGCATGCCGACGCGTCCCTGGGTTTGTTGCGAATCGAAGCGGGGGCCAATTGGCATCACATCATCACCGCCAGCCATCAGATGCCCGCGCCCGGTGGCGGCACCTGGGCCATACGCCAGAAGCAGACCGGCGTTGATGAGGTGACCCTAGGCGGGTCAATTTCCGCCAACGCCCATGGCCGCGGTTTGTTGATGCAGCCTTTGGGCGCCGACATCGAAGACCTCACCTTGGTGGATGCGCAGGGTGAGGTGCTGCTCTGCAGCCGTACTCAAAACGCCGAGCTGTTCTCATTGGTGGTCGGCGGGTACGGCCTCTTTGGTTTGATCTACGCCGCTACCTTGCGCCTGACGCCCCGTCAGAGGGTGCGACGCATGGTGGATGTCCTCGACCTGACCGATGCGATGAATGCGGTCTATCGGCGCGTGGATGATCACTGTCTTTACGGTGACTTCCAGTTCGTGATCGACCCGCAAGATGACACTTTCCTGCAACGCGGGGTGTTCGCTTGCTATAAGCCCACGTCGGAGGTCGAAGCCCCCGGCACGGTCAACGCCGACCTTCAACCCGAGGTCTGGCTGCAGTTGCTCAAGCTGGCGCATGATGACAAGGCCCAAGCCTTCAAGCTGTATTCCCAGCATTACCTCGGCACGCATGGCCAGTGTTATTGGGCTGATACGATGCAGCTGAGTACTTACATCCCGAGTTACGCGGATTACCTGGAACGCGCCAGCCCCGCGGACCAACCAGCCGGGCCCAAGCAAACCCTGGTGATTGGCGAGCTCTATGTGCCACGTGATCAAATCGCCGCGTTCATGACGCAAGCCGCCCGCGTGCTGAAAGCACATGGGGTGGAAGTGATCTACGGCACCATCCGGGCCATCTTGAAAGATGACACGAGCTTCTTGCCGTGGGCCAAAGACGACTTCGCCTGCGTCATCTTCAACTTAAGGACAGTCCACACCGACGAAGGAAAGGCCCGCACGGCCGAGGCCTTCCGCGGCCTGATTGATGCGGCCTTGGTCTTGGGCGGCAGCTATTTCCTCACCTACCACCGCTACGCCACCCGCGCGCAGGTGGTGCAGGCCTATCCCCAGTTCGAAGCCTTCCTCAAGCACAAGCGGCACTTCGATCCGCAGGAGCGTTTCACGAGCGATTGGTATCGCCATCATGTGGCGTTGATGGGCCGGCAGCCATGAAGGCGACAGAGGCCAGCACCACGGCCAAGGTGATCGCAGCCAGTACCGTGCTGCTGGCAGGTCGCCCGGCAGACCGAGCCCTCGTGCCCGCCGGCGCGGCTGAGCTGTGCCGGCATTTTCTTTCGACCAACTGGGCTGACCGCTGCCTGTGTCGCAGCGTCAGCAGTCCCTGGACGCGCTGGCTGTGGCGCGGCTTAGAGCGCCTGACCCATCCCGGCATCATGCGCCACTACCTGCTGCGCAAAGGGTGGATCGAGGCTCAGTGTCGCTTGGCCTTACAGCAAGGGGTTGGCAGGGTGATCATCATCGGGGCAGGCCTAGACACGTTGGCCCTGCGGTTGGCTTCACAGTTCCCCGACGTGGATTGGGTGGAGATTGATCACCCAGCTACTCAAGACTTCAAACGCCGAGGCCTGGCTCAGGCCGGCCTGCAGTTGCCTGCGAACTTGACGCTGCTCAGCGTCGACCTGTCGACCGCCCCTTTACCCGTTGCCTTGATGCAGGATGCCCGCCCCACCTTGGTGGTGGTCGAAGGCGTTCTGATGTACCTGAAAGAGGCCGAGGTGGCCGCTTTGCTTCGCGACCAGGTCCGCACCTTATCGGTCGCGCCCGTGCGGCTGATCTTCAGCCACATGGTGCGCTGGCCAAAAGGCCGAGCAGGTTTTCGTCCTACCAGCTGGTGGGTCGACCGCTGGCTCGATTGGCGGGACGAACCTTTCCAGTGGACGATATCACCCCAGACGCTCGAGCCTTGGTTGCAGGGCTTGGGGTTCGAGTTGCTGCGTCAGGCCGAGCCGCCCTTCACCAAGGAAGCCGCCGAACCTCAGGATGGTTTAAAAGGCGAGAACTTGGTGATGTGCGTGGCCAAGCATGGCGTGGCCTGACCCCTCTTACTGAGAAACTAGGTCGTGACGCGGTTCCGGACCGCCCTGCGAAGGTAATAGGTAGGGACGTGATTGCCATCACGTCCGTTCGCATCGGCTGATAGGAACGTCAACCGAGCCAGGCTAAGATTCGACTACTCCCGGCCTCGGTCTCGAACGGCGGCGATGGCAATCGCCGCCCTACCCAAGGCATTTACCGCCACCCGCCACCTGCCACCTGGGGCCGCTACCTGCCACCCGGAACGAAGGCGCTAGGACAGCACGTGGTGCTGTCCCTACCTCGATACACCTATGTCGTGACGCGGTCCCGACCCTGCCCAGGGAAGGTATTGGCGGTAAGCGGGTGCCAGGGGCGGAAGAGCCAACGGGGTCAGGTTGTACACAGCCCATGCCTGAACCGAAAACTAAAGATTTAGTGTGGATTTTGGTTCAGCTCACCCAAGGTGCGGCCTGACCCGTGTTCGGCACCCACTCGTTTATGCTACTCGAAAAAGATCGTACCGAGGGACGTCGGGTGCCAGGTGAGCTTTTCGTCAGAGCCGTAGCTGTTGCGGGTATAAATCATGCGGACGATATTGAATGTGAGTTTCCGCGGGCTGGTATAGTCATAGCCGGGAGCCTTGAGGGGTAGCGAAGCTTCGATGATGAAACGGTGGGCGGCTTCGTCGATACGGCCGACGCATTGAACTCCCTCACGGTTGTTTTTGGAGACGGCAAAGCCACGGAATGCGCCGAGGGCGTTGATGTCATACTGGCAGGTGCCGAATGGCGTGGCCTTCGGATCGAGGGAGCCAAACATAATTTCCACGCCGCTCTCGCGCCAGATGTGCGTGCCGGTGCGGGTGTCGCGCGGCGTCTCCGCCCAGATGGGGCCGACTTGATCACAGGTAATTCCAATGACGAGTTGATTGCCCACCCGGAGTAACTTTGCGCGCGTGACGTGCTTCGAGGGCAGAAGGGAACTGAGGATGGTGAAGCCTTCGATGCTCGCGGCCTTTCCCCATTCGGCATCATCAAGGACGCCGTCAAGCTTCGGCATCGTGGCGGAGCGCGGGACATAAACCGCCTTGCTCAACAGTTGTTCAAAGAAATCCACGCGGTCTTGACGCGATTTTGCGGGGAGATTAGCACGCAGGATTTCGAGAGAATTGGTTCGCAACGCGGCGGCCCTCTCTGCTGCTGGCAGCGTATCAGGCACGGCAGCAGAGGCTTCCTTTTCTATCTTGGTGAGCAGCGAGCCGATGCCTTTGCTGTAGTTCGCGACAACCGTCGGCAGGTAGCCAAGCCGCGACTCCTGGTAGCCCGTCGCAGGCGGAATATTACGCTCCTTCTCGTAGTAGCGAACGGCTTCGGCCATGGCGATACCATCGTCATTCAAATAATATGCGAGGAGCGGCGCATTGATGCCAGTGCCGGCCCAGGTGCGATTGAGCCGGTAGGGCTCATGCGTGGCGAGGGCGAACAACTCGTGTGCACGGAAGTGCCGCATTACTTGGGCGAGGCGCTCTTGTACGTGGGCATCGTCCTTCGACAGGGTGATGGCTTGTTCGAGCGTCTTGCGCTCCCACGCGACATCTTCGGCACTGTAGAGCGCGGGCTCTTGGCGCGGCATGTCGCCAAGGAGCGCGAGATGTTTCAGCGCCGTGGCGTGCTTGGATTCGAAATGCAGGTAAAAGGCGAGCATCTGCTCCGCTCCAGCTCCAAACATGTCAGTGCAATATTGTGTCCAGAGCGACTTCACTTCGAGCCTGGGTTCGGACATCAGCCGCAATAGTATCCAGTAATAAGCACCGTCGAGATAGAAGTTCTGTTCCGGCGAGTATTCAAAATAAGCACCAAGACAGCGGTGATCGGCGGCCCATCGGAGAAAGTCCGCCACGACGGGCAAGTCGTTACGCGGAGTGACGCCGGAGAACCGCCAATCGTGGAAGAACCAGGCAGCGCCGGCATTGGCAAACTCCATGATGGCCGCCCGCTGCGCCTTTGCCGCCGCTGGGTCTAGGTGCAGGTAACTCTTGATGACGAGCTTCACGGCCACGTTGGGTTCGAAGATAATGCCCGTCGGCGGCTTCGTGGCGTTCACATAGGAGAAGCAGGTAATTACAAGATGGGGGAACTCCTTCCCGCTGCGGCGTGCCACTTCGTTTACAAAGTGGAAGTAGAGCTCGCTATACGAGCCGTGCTTCTTCACCAGAGCTTGACACGACTCGCACTGGCAGTCGAACGGGATGTCCATCATGCCCAGGCTCACATAGGGCAGCGCGGGCTGCGCGCGCATCTGCTCGCGGATGTAGTTCATTGCCAAATCGGGCAGTGCTTGGGCGGAGAGGCAGGGATTCCAAATCTTCGTCCCGATGCTCAGCGGCACGCGCCGCTCGCCGCCGCGCAGCTCGAAAATCTCGGGATGTGTGGCGCCGTATTTTTCCGGTGGAAAGATGTTCGCGAGATTATGGAAGCACTGCAAAGTCATGCGCGTGCCGTTTTGGTTCATACGTAGCCACTCAGCGTTATCCTTCCAATACGGCGCCAAGAAACTCGTCCGGAAATATTCCTTCCGAAACATATCGAGCTCGCCAATTTCGATGGCACCGCCCTTTGGCCGGCTGTGCCAAAGCTCTGAGGGCGCGTAAAAGCGAATTCCCGCTACCACATTGAGGAACTCCGACACCGCCGTCGACGTGCCGTTCTGGCCGGTGAAAGGATTGCCCGCAATGACGATGACATTGCCGCGCCGGCTCAGAAGGATGGCACCGGGATTGGCGCTCAATTTCGCCTTATCGTCCGCAGTCAGGAAGCGGCTGTTGCCAACGGCGAGCACCACTTTACCCGCCGGGAGCAACAAGCTCGCCTTGTCGGCGAGCACTGGAAAATACCGTGCCACCGCGCGATCAATCTTCGCATCTGGCAAGTAAGGACTCGCCGCCTCAACCCCGACGCAGCCACGGATTAAATAATATTGCAGGACCTGCCCAGGGTAATAGCTGCCATCGAGAATCACCGTATTCTCAGGCGTGATGCGGAGCGGCGGCTCGGCAGCGACAAGACGCGGGCAGACAAGTGCGAACAGGATGGCGAGGAGGCTGAGGGTGGTTTTCATGATTGACGGGTTATTTTGATCGTGACTGACGTTTGATTTATGAGGGGGACACCGCACCGCACGAGAGATGCAAGAGGAATATGGATTAGTTTGGCCGCAGTGTCCTGTAATTCAACGATATCTACGCTGGTGGCGCTGGTGACGAAGTTTCCCGCCACTTTCTTGTTTTTGAACGTGAATGGTGTGGTGGTGAACCAGTCGACTACGTCCGGGGCCTTCATCGCGACAAATCGCTTGAGCCGCCATGCGTGGCCTCGTCCGTCGGCTTTATGCACATCAGCAGCACCGCGCAGCCGAGCAAGCCTGCGGCAGCGCCGGTAAAGAGTATGCTCACATTCACCTGCGCATCGCGCATCGCTCCGCCGATGTAGATGGTGATGCCGCCAGCGATAGTACCGAACATGTTCAGCACGCCGAAACCGGTAGCGCGGTAGCGTGGGTCGCTGATCTGGCAGAGAATGGGCATGACGTTCGCGTCGGTGAATCCACGCGTCAGTCCGTAAAGTGACAGGCCGGCGATGGCGAACGCGAGCAGGCCCGACTGCGCCACCAGCAGCACGGCGGGCGCGGCGATAAACATTCCGAGCGCAGGCACGAGGATGCGCGCGCGTGGCTGCGTGCGGCTCCAGCGGTCCGCCCATGCGCCCCCGATGAGCCTGCCGGACAGCGCGGAACCTTCAAGATATGTCACGGCCAAGATGCCTGCGGCTCCCTGCGCGAGTTGAAAGTTCTCTTCGAAAAACGTGGGCATCCAGCCAATCAACGCCCATCCCGCTGCACCGAGCAGACTCCAAAACGCGAGCAGCAGCAGAAATGCGCGGCTGCTAAACAGGCTCCGCAAGGCCTCGCCGAGCCTGGTCTGCCGTGGTGTCTCAGTCGCACTCCCATCGTCCGCAGTTTGGCGCGGCGCATCTTTGAGCATGGGCACCAGCGCCACGGCGTAAGCGATACCGCACAGGCCAAACAAATCGAAGGCAGCGCTCCAACCGTGGCGCTCGGCCATCCATCCACCGAGCCCGCCGAGCGCCGAGCCGATGCTGATACCCGTCATATGAATGCCCGTGGCAAGCGAGCGTGTGGGGCCGCGATGATAGTCCATGATGAGCGCCAGCGCCGCCGGAAGATAGACCGCCTCACTCATGCCCATCAAAGCGCGCACGACGATCAATTGCTCAAAGCTCTGAACGTGACCGGTGAGCCACGTCAGCAGCGACCAGATGAAGAGGCTCCCGATAATCATGCGGCTGCGATTGAACTTATCCGCAAGAAATCCCGCGAAAGGACTGAGCAACCCATAGACCCACAAGAACACAGAGGTAAGCATGCCAAACTGCGCATCGGTCATCGGAATCGCCGCGGTCAAAGAATCGCGCATGGTGGTGACCACGAGGCGATCCATGTAGTTCAGCGCCGCCACCACCCACAGCAGGCCCACGATCAGCCACGCCATGGAGCGCCCTGAAGTGCTGGGCATGGAGTGGGGCGGGGCCATCTTGTCAGAGGCCTTTCATGGTTTGATCTTCACCGCTGCGCGTGCGGCTTTCATGCCGTTGAAGACGCAGCCATAGTCACTGACCACATTAAAAAAACGGAAGCCCATGTCGTGATAGACTTGTACCTTCTCGGGCGCGCACGGGATGGCCGCGACCTTGCCGTGGCGCTGGCACGCAGAGACAACATTTTTCAAGACAGCAAGCACCTCGGGGTCATCGAGTTGGCCGAACTTGCCCAGCCCCAGCGTGAGGTCCGCCGGCCCGACAAAGAGCACGTCCACGCCCGGCATTGCCGCGATGGCATCGATGTGTGGTACCACCGCCGGCTCTTCGATTTGCACGACCAAGAAGTTCTGCGCATTCGCCGTCGCCAGATATTCCGCTGCCGGGATTCGCCCAAAATCAGCCTCCGCATGAACGCCATCAAACCCACGACGCCCGAGCGGCGGAAACTTCATCGCCTCCACCACCGCGCGGACTTCAGCGGGATGCACAACACGCGGCAGCATGATTCCACGCACCCCTGCTTCAATGAGATGCAGCACCTCCGTATAGTTCGAGGGCTTCACGCGGATGAGCGTATCCGCACCACCGAGACGACAGGCCTGAATCAATCCATACACCACAGAAGGGTCCATGCTCCTGTGCTCCAGACAAATCCACACCGCGTCGAAGCCCGAAGAGGCGATCATTTCGACCAATGCAGGGTCCGTATAGCCAGCTTTGGCTGTGATGACCGTTTCACCACGGGAGATTTTTTGCAGAACGAGTGAAGGTTGCATGGGGTTTAGTGAGTGGCGGCGAGAGTGGAGAGGACGGGGAGTTTCGGTGTCGGCTTAAAAGAGCCGCATCGAGAATAAATCTGCGTCGCTCATTTCAACGCGCAGGCGCACGGGTTTTCCGGCGTGGGGGCTCACATCGTCGCCGTTCTTCCATTTCACGATGCGTGAGACGTGGTCGCCCCAGATCGGCTCGCAGTCGGCGATCGTAAACCCAGGGATTGGTTTGCCGGCGGCGTCCTGCAACTCCACGCGCATCTGGCCAGCGGCGCTGGTGGCGTAGTTGATCTCCAATTGCCTGCCAGTAAACGTGAATGACTTGGTGGTGAACTCGCCGCCCGCAAGGGGTGCATTCACCGAGACAAATCCATCGAGCCGCAGGGTGTAGCGACGGCCGCCCGTGAGGAACATGGAGAGTTCGGTGTCGCTCGTTTGATGAATCCCGATGGCGGCGTAGTTCGCGCGATTCAGCCAGCCGTCCTTACTCAGGCCGGGTCGAATGAAGCTATGCGTGAACTCGCGGTCGTAATGGTCGCCACCGCGCG
The DNA here is from genome assembly GCA_903889525.1 of uncultured Opitutia bacterium. GTDB lineage: Bacteria > Verrucomicrobiota > Verrucomicrobiia > Opitutales > UBA953 > UBA953. The sequence continues at coordinate 9,984 of CAISXT010000112.1, forward strand.
TACTCATAAAGAGGATGTCCGTAGCCGCGCCGCGTTTGTCCATGAAGCGCGTGGGCATCGCCACGTAGATTTGTGGCGCGCGGAAGTAAGGCTGTGTGCAGGATGTGTAGAGATGCTCGCCAGGCAGGTTTGCCTGCATTTCGACGAGCGGCGTCCAGGTGATGAAATCTGTCGAGGTGGTGCGGGCGATACCGCGGTAGCCTTTGATGAAGCGGCGGAAGTAACAGACGTAGCGCTGCTCGCTGTCGCTCCAGAAGGCGTAGTTCTGCGAGTCGAAGTATTTGCCCCAATCTTCGGGAATGACGGGTTCCTCCCGCAGCTTTTTCCAATGAATACCATCGGGCGAAACATACGCCTTCAGTCCGCCGACCCCACGCTTTTCCCGCACCGCCGATTGATGCGGCTGAAACGCGATGCCTCCCAGCGCCTTGTATTTTTGCTCCGCAGGCACGCCCGGCTTCGTGTCGATAAACGGCGTGAAGTTGTGATTCACCGTGAACTCATTCATCAAGACGATATTACCCTCCGGGAACGACGGATGCTCGAACAAGCCGGGCTTCGGCTTTGTCCACGCAATGCCATCCTTGCTCTCTGCATAGAGCGTCACCTCGCCATCGTGATAGGCTTCGAGGCCGTGCGTCTTCCAAGTCACCTTCGGGTCTTTGTCTCCTCGGTAGTAAAACTGAAACTTGTCCGCCGCCTTCAAGACGGTCGCGTAATGCCCGTTCGGCCGCGGTTCCTTCAGTGGCTCTGCGAGGATGGGTTCGTGCAACTTCAGTGTGGTGTTCTTCATTTCGCCGACGAGCAGACGATCCACAAACAACTCCCGCCGGGAACCGATGGCGATGGGTTCTTCCCCAAAGCTTGGGAGCTGTAGGCAGAGCAGGATAGCGAGAGTGGTGTTATAGAGGCGGGAGTTATTCGTCATTTTGGGTCTGGAAGGTTCTTCGTTGGATGGAGGAAATGGGGTATCTCCACGCGCGCGCCGGTTTTCAGCGAGGAGATGATTGCGTCGGAGCAAGCGACAGACTGGAGCCCTTCGCTTGGCGTTGTCAGTTCGTCGGTTTGTCCATCGATGCCCCGGAGAAAACTAGTGAGTTGCGCGCGATAAATATCGTCCCGTGGTCCAGCAAAAGCCTCGTGGATGAGTTCATTCGATTGGCGGTGCCTCACCGTCACAATCCGGGACTCGAAATCGAGTGATGCACTGGCGGCATCGCCGATGACTTCTAGCGTGTTGGCTTGTGGCTTCGTCAGGTAGTCGATATGCAACTCGCTCAGCAAACCGTCTTCGTAGTCGAGAATCGCTGATAATAGATTGGGCGAGGATGTGAACTCCACATTGCCCGCCTGAATGCCGCGCGCATAGGCTCCAAGTGGCTGACGCTGCAGGAGCCAGCCGACCAGATCGATTCCGTGGGAATAGTCCATCACCGCCGCACCAAAGGTGGTCTCCTGATGACGGGAGACGGAATTTTCTAGCGTGATGTAACTCCCCACCGAGTAGCGGGCGCAAATGGCGGCACCCAGGGTGCCATTGTGGAGCAGCTCCCGGATGCGCCGCACTCCGGGATGGAAGCGCATCATGAAAGCAATGCGCAGGACCCTTGAGTGCGCTGCCGCCGCATCGAGCATCCGCCTTGCCGAAGCCAGCTCGTGCGCCATCGGTTTTTCACACAGCACATGCGCTCCTGCCGCCAAGGCGCGTGTGACCACCCGTTCATGCTGGTCGTGAGGCGTGGCCACGATGACCACATGCGGTGCTTGGTCGAGCGCCTCATGCAAATCCGTCCAGCACGCCACGTCGCCGAGATTTCGGCGGGCTGCTTCCAGGCTCTCCGCACGGCTGTCACAGAGTTCGACGCTGAGGTCGACTCTCTCACGGCAAAGCCGCGCGTGGCGCTGACCGATGGAGCCGACGCCCACCACGAGAACTTTGCGCCGTTGGTTCGTCATCATCGCTTTAGTGAAAAATGGTGAAGCCGCCATCGACCACGAGATTCTGTCCGGTGATGTAGGCAGAGGCCGCGGACCCGAGAAACACCACCGCCCCTTTTAGGTCCGAGTCCATTCGACCCATGCGCCCGAGCGCGGTTCGTTTGCCGTAGGCCGAGACAAATCCGCGGTCCAGTTTGCCATCGTCGAAACCACCCGGCGAAATAGCGTTCACCCGGACGCCGTGCGGACCCAGCTTGGCGGCTAGATCCATCGTCAGGCCAATGAGGCCCGCCTTCGAAACCGCGTAGTCCACAGGCTGCTCCGGCACGCCATGGTCGTCATACATTAGGCGATTCCGTCCGAGCAGACCCGCGATGGAAGCGATATTGATGATGCTGCCCCTGCCACGGTCGCGCATGTGACGGCCAAGCTCACGGCAGCACCACAGCGTGCCGCAGACATTTCCATGCACCATCTCCTCGATGGAGCTAGGCGCACGCTCGAAAAGATCTGTCGGTCTCCCGCCCAAGTGTCCGGGTGCATTGTTGACCAGCACGTCAACGCCGCCCTTCCAGGCGATGGCCGCAGCGCTCATCGCCGCCACCGAGTCGAAGCGTGAGACCTCCAGTTCAAGCCCGAGCGTCTCGACTCCGCAGCGCGCACGGATGGCATCTGCGGCTAACTTTGCCGCATGGAGATCGCGCGAGGTCACGATGACCGCGCTCCCGGCTTCAGCCAGCGCCAGCGCCATGTTCCACCCCAGATTACGCGTACCACCGGTGACCAGCGACACGCGTTGGTCGAGCCGGAAAGAGTCGGGCAACGTCGCTGGAGTTGGGTGGGATGGGTCTCGTGCTAGCATTAGAGAATTGTTCTATGTGAAATCTTGAACGCCAAGGTAAAGTTATCGTAAAGTGATTATTACCTTATGACCAAATCCAGGGAACCTCCCGCGCTCATGGGGAGATGCACTGCGACGCTGCGAGAGTGGTCCGCGCAGCCGTCTCCTTGCAAGTAGCTTCCGGAAAGACCATCCAGCTGAAGGTGTCTTTGCCATTGAAGAGACGCGACTTGGCCGAAGCTTGATGGCATCAGCGGTTAAGATGTTCACGTGGGTCGCAAATAGATGGGAAGCCAGGCGGGCTAGGCGGCTGGGGTGCATCCCTTGAACATACAACTTAGCGTCCACAAAGGGAGGGGAAAAGTCGAATTTTAAAGGCGTTTGAGTGTCCTTTACCGCTCAGGCCATAAGGCCTTTGACGGTCTTTCCGGCAATGCCTGTCAGTCTCACATCGAGACCTTGGTATTTCACGCCCAACTGCTTCTGTGTGGTTCTGAGTCTGAAGATAATCGAGCCGCACTGAGTGCTTCACGGACCACTCTTGGATATTCCCAGTAATCTTTTATCTACAAATCCAGCGGCTTCACTCGAGTGATCCCGTGACGGTGATTTCATCCAGATCAAAACTCTCCTGAACACTACCGCCGGTGGAAATGACGAACTTGCCGACATTTCTGATCGTGTCGGACCACGAAAATGCATTCTCGGCGCGCTTCCAGCCTGCGGCCTTGGCTTCCTCATCACTCCAGTCGTAGCGCAACGTGGCGAGGGCCTGCGTCCACTCGCTGGTGAAGGGGGCTTTGGTCTCGATTGACCATTGCGCGATGTCGCGGGCAAAGATTTCGATCACGACACGCCCAGCCGGTTTGGCGGAACGCACCTGGCAGGTGATCTTCGCGCCGTTTCCACCCACCAGCGTCCGCCAGTCGCCAGCGAGGGGAGACTCCTTGGCCGTGGCAGGTGAATAGACAAATGGTTGGGACCCGCCGCTGCGCGAGACGCGTACGAAGCCACCCTTGGCTCCCCCCTCGCGATGATGCTCGATCTGATCCACGCCCTTCCATCCCTGCACAGCGTCATTGAACGAAAGGCTCTTGGTCTGGATTGGTTGGATTGGTTGTGGCGTGCGGCCCGATGCCTGGGACGGCTTCTTCATCTCCGGATGAACCAAATCAACGCCACTGATCGCATAAAGCCGTGCATGAACGAGCCGCACTTCAAAGCGCAACGCCTTGCCCGCCACCGCGCCGCGCTTCCATCGAAGCGGGGCATCCGTCACCTCCGTGGTGATCGGTTCCGCTTCGTCCACGAGAGCGTTTTGAGCATCCAGGGCTTTGATGTGAATGCTGCCACCAGGCGACACATCGGCGCTGACCGAAACTTTGTCGGCCCGCAAAGCGCTTGTGATTACGGTGGCCGGTTTCGCCGGATCCATCGCCTCGTAACCCGCAAAGCCATCCACCCGCAGGGTGGCAAGGGACGGCAGGCAATGGCGCTTCCAGCCCGTGTGCGGAAAGTCATCGCCCCCGTAAAAAATCATGAGCTTGCCGTCTTTGATGATCGGCTCTCCGGCCATGGCATAGATGCACTCGCTGTCGTAGCTGCCCTTCGCGCCGCGGGGAATGAACGGCGTACCTGGGGCCACCCGCTGCCATTGCAGGCCATCATGGCTCCAACTTAGCTCACAATCGACGCTGCGACCGCGCCCCACGTTATACATCATCACATAGCCCAGATAGATGCTGCCGTAGCGGAAGGTCGGCATGCAGTAAGTCTGGCTATTGCGGCCTTCCTCAATGTTGGAGCGTAACACCATTCCATTGTTCTTCCAGGACATGAAGTCATCACTCTCAAAGCGAGCCACCAACCGTTCGCCGATGTAGAGCTTGGTAAACCAGAGATACTTACCGCTGCGCTCATCCCAAAAGGCGTTGTTGTGCGTATCGCCATTTTGCGCGCCGAAGCCCTTCACATCAATGGCCTCGCCCCAGTGAATGCCATCAGCCGAGAAACGCACCTGCGGCTTCCCGAGACCGACATCGCTCACCATTTTGTAGCGGCGACTCGCATCCTTATCATGCAGGTCTTTGAAAACACCCACGTTCGGGCAATCCCGCGCCACTATGTTGTTCGCCGCACTGCCGGCGAACTTGTGAAGTCCAAGCTCGGGCTTGCTCCAGTGAATGCCATCCTTTGACGTGGCATAGAGCAGATACCAACCCACGTCATGTACGGTGCTGGGCCGATCCATCTGCGCGATTACTTCCTTATCCGCCAATACGCACTTATACCAGAGCTTGAAGATCTTCTCCTGTTCATCCCAGATCACATTGGGATAGAGGTTGTTCATCGAGTTCTCCCACGGCTTATCAGCCTGCATCACAGGATTGCCCTCATGCTTCACCGGCGAGCCGAGCACAAGTTTTGCATTCTCCACCCGCTCAATCACCCGCGAGTCGAGCATCAGATACTTCTGCGGTTGCGCCTGGAGATTTGAAAAGAGAGCCAGCCCTACTACCGCCTGGATGAGAATGTAACGCATGTGATAGTTTGTAGGTCTTGGGCGACTGCAATAAAGGGCAAAGACCAATAGTTGGCCGAACACGGGGTACGGCCTGGCCCATCGCCTTTCCGATGAACCGCTCAAAGGGAAACCGGATAGGATGTTTGCGGGTATTGGGTAGGGCGTGGCTCTCCGAGCCCGCCGTTGAACCGGACGAGGTTCGGATCTCCTGCGGCGAACGGACGGCTCGGAGAGCCGTCCCTACCTGCGAAGGCTACGCCTTCGAGGGGACATGCTGGCACGTGGGCACGGGGGCGAAGAGGCACGGGGCCGAACCACTCCAAGGCAGACCGGATAGGATGCTACGGGCTGTCTCGGGTAGGGCGGGCTTTCCTAACCCGCCGTTGAGCCAGATGAGGCCTGGCCCGTATTCGGTCAGGTCCGAGCCTTAGCACCCAACATCGGTAAATCCCTCGTCATCGGTGAGAATCAAGAGGGGATCAGGTTTCTTCGTTGCCGCATCGGCGGCGGGCAGCGCAGAGAGGGGGGCGGGCAGCAGAGCGATGCGATGAATGAACGACTTACGCCAGAATCTCGCGCACGACATTGCCCTTCACATCCGTGAGCCGGAAATCCCGGCCGCCGTGGCGATACGTCAGCTTTTCGTGATCGAGGCCGAGCAGGTGGAGCATCGTCGCGTGTAGATCGTGGATGTGAACTTTCCCATCAACCGCCTCGTAGCCGAGGTCGTCAGTGGCACCGTGAATGTGGCCGCCTTTGACGCCGCCGCCGGCCATCCACATGCAGTAGCCTTTGTTATTGTGGCCGCGGCCGTCGGTGGTCGGGTCGTCGGGTGTGCGTCCGAATTCACCGCCCCACACTACGAGCGTGTCGGCGAGCAGGCCGCGCTGGTCAAGGTCTTGCAGCAGGCCGGCGATGGGTTTGTCGATCTGTCGGCAGTTCCGCGTCATACCGTTGGTGAGAAAGCCGTGGAGATCCCAGTCCGTATGCGTGATTTCGATGAAGCGCACGCCCGCCTCAGCGTAACGCCGCGCGAGCAGGCACTGCCTGCCGAAGGTCTGCGTCTCGCCCTTGTCCGCGCCGTAAAGTTCGAGCGTCTTCGCGCTCTCACCGTCGAGGTTCATTACGGCGGGCATTTCGGTCTGCATGCGGAAGGCGAGTTCGTAGGATTCGATGAGCCCCTCGACGCGCGGGTCGGCGGTTTTCGCGAGCAGGTCGCGGTTCATGCCCTGCAAAAGATCGAGCTGCGCACGCTGGCTCGCCGAGGTGATACGCGGGTTCGTGAGGTCTCCGAATTTCAGTTCCTTCGGTGGCATGCTCGCGTTCCCGAGCAATGTCGCGGAGCACGCGGCGGGCAGGAAGGAGCTGGAATAGTAGCGCAGTCCGCCGAGTGCGGTGAGCGGGTTGATGGAGATGAAGCCCGGCAGGTTCTGGTTCTCCGTGCCGAGGCCATACACCGACCACGCGCCCATTGAGGGACGAATGAATTGGAAGCTGCCGGTGTGCAGTTGTTCGAGGGCCTGCGGATGGTTTTCATTGTCCGTGTGCATGCCGCGGAGCACGCAGAGTTTGTCGGCGTGTTTGCTGATTTCCGGCAGCAGATTGACGATCTCCGTCCCGCTTTGCCCGTGCTTTTGAAATGCCCAGCGCGAGCCAAGTAGCTTGCATTTGGCATTCCGGCCCTGCGTGCCGTGTGCGGCGGTGAGCGCGGGCTTCGGATCAAAGGTCTCCATGTGCGATGGCCCCCCGCGCATGCACAGGAAGATAATGCGTTTTGCGCGTGGCGGAAAATGCGGGCTCTTCACCGAGAGCGGACTGGTACTCGCTCGCGCGGCACTTTGCGCCGCGAGCCCGGCGAAGGCCATGTAGCCAAATCCGGCGGAGGCGGTGCGCAGCCAGTCGCGGCGAGAGAATGCGGAGGGTGGGGTGGTCATGGTGATTGATGATGCGGGCTTACCGTAAAACGCGGAACTCGGCTGACGCAAAGACCACCTGGCAAAGGCTGACCCACCGGGCTTCGCGGAGCTGCGCGGGATCAGGAGCGATCTTGGATTTCGGGTTGGGCAGCAATGCATCCGAGCCGGCGAGGAACTTCTCCGCTCGAGCGGATTCGGAGGCGGCCGGCAGGCGCGCAAAGGCGAGTTGATAGAGCTTCGTCACGCGCTGGGCGTCGCTCTGCGCGGTGTCGGCGAGTAGGCGTTGCGCGGCGTGTCGCGATTGCTCGATGACCCATGCATTATTCATGAAAAAGAGCGACTGCGCGGGCACCACACTCTCATCGCGCTGTGCGACCGGACGCTCGGGCGCCGCGAAATCGAAGAGCGAAAAAATCTCCGGCAACGTTCCGCGTAATACGGGCAGATAGACGCTGCGATGGCTGCTGGTTAAATCCGCAACGGTGACGAACGGCTTGAAGGTCATTAGCTCCGCATCGCGTCGCGGATGATATCGGCTGAGAAAAGGTTTCTCCAGCGGAGAGAGATTGAGCTGGCCGCTCACCGCGAGGATTGCATCGCGCAGACTCTCCGCATCCAACCGGCGCGGCGCCATGCGCCAGAGGAAGATGTTGTCAGGATCGCGCTCGATGTTTGCCGCCACGGTATCGGTGCTGAGGCGGTAGGCGCGTGTGAGGACGAGGTCGCGGATCAATCGCTTCACCGACCAACCGCTAGCCATGAACCGGTATGCGAGATGATCGAGCAGCTCGGGATGCGACGGTTTCGCGCCATTCACGCCGAAGTCATCCGGCGTGGTGACCAGCGCACGACCGAATAGCCGCTGCCACTCGCGATTCACAAAGACGCGCGCTGTGAGCGGATTTTCGCGATGCGTGAGCCACTGCGCGAGTTGCAGCCGCCCGCTCTGCGCGGCAGCGGGCGCGGGCACATCCTTGAGCGCGATGACTTGCAACATGCCGCGCGGCACCACGTCGCCGAGATTCTTCGTGTCGCCGCGAATGTGGATGCGGCTATCCTCGCATTTCTCCCGCTCGCGCGCCGCCATCGCCCAGCCTGGCTCGGGAGGCGGGGAGTCATTCAATGCGTCGAGCGCCTTTTCCATCGCGGTGATTTTGGCGTCCCAATCCTTCACCACCGCCTCCATGCGCGCGATGTCAGCGGTTAGCTTCGCCTTGTCGGCTCCTTCTTTTTTGATATCAATCTTCGCGGCGGAAATATTGCGCACGACTACGTAGCGCGAGGAACGCGCGGTGAACATCGTCAGCGTGTCGGCCTGGAGTTTGCGGTAATATTCCAGCGCGGCAGGAGCGAGCGCGACCGCATCGGGCCCGATGGCCTGCCACTCCGAGTGATGATGCGCCGTGGCCTTGATGCCGCGCGTGCCCCAGCCATACAGCGGTTGCGTGCTGCGCAGAATACCTGCGAGCGCGTAGTAATCCGCCGTGGGAATGGGATCGTATTTGTGATCGTGGCATCGCGCACAGCTGACCGACAGGCCGAGCACGCTGCGGCTGATCACTTCGATCTGCTCATCAATCACATCCATCCGAAAAATCTCCGCATCGTACTCCTCGAATGCCTTCGCGCCCATTGCGAGAAAGCCCGTCGCAATCCGTTGCGAATCTCGCTGTTTCGGATTGCTCGCGGGCAGCAGATCACCCGCGATCTGCTCGCGGATGAATTGGTCATACGGCTTGTCGCCCTGGAAGGATTCGATGACGTAATCGCGATACCGCCAAGCGTGGTGGTTTACGACGTTCCGGTCGCGCCCGTTGCTGTCCGCATAGCGCGCCGCATCCAGCCAGTGACGCCCCTGCCGCTCGCCGAAATGCGGCGAGGCAAGCAAATGATCCACAAGCGACTCGATGGCCGATTGCCGGTCGCGCTCCGCCGCACGGACGAATGCCGCGACTTCCTCTTGCGAAGGCGGCAGACCGATGAGATCAAAGTACAGCCTCCGCACGAGGCTGTGCGCATCCGCCTCACCTGCCGGCGCTAGTCTTTGCTCCTCCAGCTTCGCGAGCACAAAGCGATCGATGTCATTCAGGGGCCACGCTCGATCCGCGACTGTGGGCGGAGGCATATTTTTCGGAGGAATCAGCGACCAAAACTTCCGCCCCTCCTCGATACTCATCCCGCGCTTCTTCGCCACCGGTGCCGCCCCCTTGCGCGGATCGGGCGCGCCCATCTTCACCCAAGCTTCGAGATCCGCAATCTGCTCCTTGCCGAGCTGTTTCTTCGGCGGCATCTGCATGTCCTTGTCCGTCCACTTCACCGCCGTGATGAGCAGCGACTTAGCTGGTTCGCCTGGGACCAGCGCCGGCCCCGTGTCGCCGCCATTGAGCACGCCCGCCTTCGTATCGAGGACAAGCCCGCCTTTCTGCTTCTTCTCCGCGCTGTGGCACTCGTAGCAGCGTTCCACGAGCAAAGGCCGGATGCGCTTTTCAAAAAAGTCTAGGCCCGCTGCAGACGGATCGGCGGCATGCAGTGCGGCTTGATGCATGGTAATCAGGAGGGCGATGAGGGCGCAACGCATGTGATAGTTTGTGGGCCTTGGGGGACAGGAAGAAAGGTTAAAACACCAAAATAGTGGGTCGAATGAGTAGGGAACCGAGCTGGAGGAAGGTTTGGGGGCCGAACACGGGCTCAGGCCTTACCTTAACTGTGTTTTATAAGAAAACTAAGCATTTCATGCCATTTTTGGTTCAGCTGACCAAAGGCACGGCCTGACCCCATCGCCTTTCCCATCGCCTTTCCGACCCCATCGCCTGTCCCAATGAGTCACTCCGAGGGAGACCGGAAACCGGATAGGATGCGGCGGCTCTGTCTCGGGTAGGGCGTGGCTCTCCGAGCCCGCCGTTGAACCGGTTGAGGTTCGGATCTCCTGCGGCGAACGGACGGCTCGGAGAGCCGTCCCTACCCAAGGCAGACTGCGTTTACGACCCCCCTGGAGGATTCGTTCAGTCTTCTGATAGATTTACAGCACGAGATGATCAGGGGGCGATGGGGACTGCGCAGAAGGTGAGCGCGGCAAGGCCGTTAGTGCCGCGCAGTAAGGTCTTCTGGCTCCAGTTTTTGCTGTCGAGGTAAGTCAGGGTGCGGCCACCCGGTACCTTGAGTCGCAGGGTGAGCACGTTCCCCGCGACCTTGCCACTGGTGACGACACCGGTGGTACCGTCGACGCTGAACTGACCGCAGAGGGTATCGTCCCACGCGATCGGTTGATCGAAGGTCAACGTGAGCGTATCCTGGGCGGTATTGCTTTGGAGGCTTCGCAAGTTGGGCGCCGTCACGGGACCAGCCGGCTGGAAGCCGTAGTGCTCGCGCGCTACGACGGGGTAGAGTTGCCGTGCCATCTCGGCGTAGCCGGCCGGCGGGAAGTGGCAACCTCCGGGCGGATCAATGCCCAGTGTCGATTGGATGGTCATGCGGGTGAAATCTTCCGGCAGGCGACGTTGGACTTCCCGGAGGAAGTTGTCGGAACCGTTGACGCCCATGGAGCAGGACTTCGGCCAAATCTGGAACAGGTGGTAAACCTGAACGTTAGGGTAATCGGACTTCCAGTTACCGGCCATCCGGTGGAAGAATTCCCGGTAAAGCTCGTAGCCGTAACCGCCGGTGGGTCCATCGGCGCCTTGGTCGTTCTCGCCCTGATGCCAGAAGATGCCGCGGATGCCGTGGGTGAGCCTCGCCTCGCGGACGCGCCAGAGGAGGCGGCCGTAAATCGTAGTCATATCGGTGGGGTCGGCGGAGTTCCGCTGGTGTTGGTCGATGCGGGTCCCGCCGACCGCCCCATTGATGAAGCAGACGGGCACCTTCTGTTGCTCGATGATCCGTTGGCCGAGCTCCATGCCCCAGTAGCCGATCTGCAACGCGCCGCCTTGGTGGTTGCGATGCACCGCGGGCCCCCAGAGACGCAGGCCTTTCGGACCACCCGACATGGTCCCGAAGGTCCGCACCCATTCGCTTTGGTAAGTGCCTTCGCCTTTGCCCCAGTCGGTCGAGACCGCATTCGACTGGCCGATGATGATGAAGGCATCTCCGCAGACCAAGTCGTCGGCGGTGTGCAGAATCGCCTTTTGCCCATCGCGTTCGGAGGTCAGCACAGCCCGGTAATGCACGAGGCCGGATTTCAGGCGGACCTCGCTGGTGTAACGATTGCCTACGAGGGAGGGTGTCGTCTGCGCGTAGGGCTTGCCGTCAATGGTCACGGTGAGGGTGAGCTTGGCTCCGGGGCGGTCGATCTGGCCATTGCAGTGCAGGCTCCCTTCGCCGCGATCGTCGCGTGCATAGAACTGATGGTCGGCCGGTTTCTCGTCGGGGTCGGCCGCGCGGGTCGTCCACGCTTCCTGCGTCGGCGCTTTGACTTCAATCGTCGCGCTGGCGGTCGTTGGGGTGCCGCCGTTATCGACGGTGGCCTTGACCGTCAGGAGTCCGCTCCGCTGCGCCCGCGTCAGATGCAAGAATGTGCCGCGGGCTTCCTGGGTCACCGCAAAGCTGTCCGCCTGCCAGCGGACGGTGAGTGCGCCCGCGCTGGCTTGGGTCAGGGCGGCTTGGTTATCGGCGATCAAGGCGATGTCCAGCGGGCTCCGTCCATCCCAACTCGTTGGCGTTTGCAGGTGAATACGGGGCTCAGGGATGGTGTCGCGGATCGTGGCCGTCGCGATGCGGTCGACCGTGCCGCTCGCCGTGATCACGCGGGCGATTACCTTGACGGTCGCATCGCCTAGCGTGCGGCCGGCCGCTAGTTCGAAGCGAAGCCGATCCGTCGCGACGACTTGCTCGCGGCCGTCGCGGACGACGAGCCAGATGATCTTCTGGGCGCCGGGAGCGACCAAGGTGAAGGGGAGGCGTCCGCCTTCGGCGACTTCCGCCGCCGCGGGCAACAGCGTGGCTTCGCCCTTACGGGGAGAGGTGAGGAGGCCGTGCAAACTTTGGCGGGGTCCCTGATTGGCGTAGCTGAGTTTGATCCAGGTGGCGGAGCGCGCGACGTGAGAGAGGCGCACCTCATCGATATCGCCGACGAAGTTATAGTTATGATACCAGCCACCGATCCAGAAGCGGGCGGGAGTTCGGATGTTCAGCGGGCTTGAGCGAACCTTGGTGGCGCTGGTTAGCTCGCCGTTGACGTAGATCTTGGCGTCGCCGGGCGCGTAGGTGTGGACGACATGTACCCATTCGCCTGCCGGGAATGGTGCGCTTTGGATGGAGGCCTCAGAGAAGTAGCAGTCCATCCTTACGTGCGAAGGGCTCGTGTATTGCATCACCACTTTGCCTTGGCCCTGCTCATTGCCCCAGGCCACGACGTTGCCGTTGGCCTGCTCGGGTCGGAACCAGGCCTCGGTCGAGTGCGGCTGCGAGCCCGTGGGCAGTCCGGTGATCTTATCGCCAGCGAAGAGGCCAGCCTTGCCGGGGAAATGTCGGGCGGCACCGATCATGCCCACCGTGGGAGTCGTGCCCGTGTCCTTCGCCGAGAGGTGCCCAGCCGCGTCGACGGTGTTCTCGCCGAGGTGCCAGACTGTCAGGTAATGGTTATCCTGGTTAAAGACCGCATCCCCGTTGGAAATATCCGGGGCGTCGGCCTTGCCCCAGTGTAGGTGTAAGGGTTGGCGTTGTTGCCCGCTGATTTTTGGGATGCGCACCCAGATGGCTGCCGTGCCAGCGACAGGATCCCATGCGTCGATCTGATGGGGCAAGACCTTGCCTTGAACGTCGGTGAAGCGGAGGTCTTCCCCGTGAGGCTTGGTTTCGGCGAACGGAAACCAATCGCCCTGGAGGCGGACGAGGAGAGGGAAGTCGGCCACACTTTCCGTGGCGGGTAGGTCGACCCCGGCGCGGTCGGTCAGGAGGAAAATCGTGCCGTGTTTCGGCCAGGTCGGCAGGGATGATTCCGCGGCGATAAGGACGCCGGCCAGCAGGGCGAGGAGGGAGGTGCTAAGGGTGCGCATGGGGTCAAAAGTTCTTTAGCCAGAAGCTTGGAAACGTTTAACCACTTCGAACCCTGCTCCTCCGGAAGCAGATGAAGGCCGTAAATAATGAAG
>CAISXT010000113.1 GCA_903889525.1 uncultured Opitutia bacterium
AGCCAACCCGGCTTATCGAAGACCATGTAATCGTCGTCTTCCTGGATCAGCCACTTCGGTAGCTCGGCGGGATCGACCTTGGGCGCGCTACCACTGGGCGGAATGAAAGTATAATCGGTCATCGAACGGGTGGCAGGCGATCTTGCCAAGCATCAGGCAAGCCTTGTCCGTGTAGGCGTGCGAGGACTTCACCAACGAGGTACAGTGACCCAAGTACGACGATCGTCTCGCCTACGGCGGCGCACTTCGCCGGAGCTGAAAAAAGGGCGGCGATGTTGGCACGATCAATCTGCCCCGGGAAATCCGCGGGCACGAGAGCGGCGAGCTCTTCCGCCGAGGTCGCGCGCTCGTTGTCTGGGCGAACCATAACGAGCCGAGCGGCATGCCGAGCGGCGACGGCCACGAGCGGACGGGCACGCTCTAAGCCCAGCGCGCCGATAATAACCGTGGGGGACTGTAAGGCGGCGAGCAAAGGCTCGATGATTCGGGCGCCCTCTTCGTTGTGCGATCCATCGATGATGAGTCTCCGTCCGTCGGCGAGGCGGAATTCCTGCCAGCGACCAGCCCATTCAACCGAGCGGAGGGCGGTGCGGGCCTTAGCATCGTCTATCGGTAAGCGCTTCGCCAATTCGCAAGCGAGTAACGCGGCCCCAGCATTGCGACGCTGGTGTTCCCCCGCGAGGTTCGTGGCGGGCAGCCCCGCGGCGAAACGATCGCGGACAAAATAGAGTGGTGCACCGACTTTGCGGGCCTGGGTAATAATCACGGCTTCGGCTTCGGGCGGAACGTCGCCGACGACGCACGGCACGCCAGGCTTGAGAATGCCCGCCTTCTCGGCGGCGATGGCGGCAAGCGTCGAGCCGAGGTATTCCTGATGGTCCAGCCCGATGGAAGTAATCACGCAAACCTCTGGCGTGCAAATATTCGTGGCGTCAAGTCGGCCACCGAGGCCGGTCTCGAGCACCACGACATCGACCTTACGCGCGGCGAATTCCAATAGCGCCGCGGCCGTAATCAATTCGAAGAACGTGGGAGCACTCTCGGGATCTTCAGCACGGATGGCCTCGTAATGCGGACGGAGTTGTTCGGCGAGTTGCACGACGGCCGCATCCGCCAACGGTTGGCGATTAATCTGGATGCGTTCACCGATGGCAACCAGGTGCGGGCTAGTGTAGAGCCCGGTGCGGCGACCCTGCGCGCACTGAATCGCCTCAATCATCGCGGAGGTCGAGCCCTTGCCGTTGGTGCCCGCGATATGAAAACAAGGCGCCGCGCGCTCCGGATGGCCGATTCGAGCGGACAGCATCCGCATGCGCTCCACGCCGAGGCGTGAGCCAAGGCTACGAAGTCCGGTCAACCAGCGGAGCGTCTCTTCGGGAGTCATCTCCGCGTCGGCCACGCTCAGGCGCGGCGCTTCACGGCCTTCACCTTGACCTTACGGTGGGCGAGCGCGCGCAACAGGCTCGCGAGCTTCGACTTCATCTCCTTGCGGTGAATAATCATATCAATCAGGCCACGCTTGAGGAGGAACTCGGAGGTCTGGAACCCTTCTGGCAGATCTTGATTGGTCGTTTCCTTAATGACGCGGGCACCGGCAAACCCGATCAGTGCGCCGGGCTCGGCGACGATGACATCACCCAGGGTGGCGTAGCTAGCCATGACGCCGGCCATGGTGGGATTGGTCAGGACCGCGATATAAGGCAGGCCCGCGGAACGGAGTTTCGCTAAGGCGGCACTGGTCTTGGCCATCTGCATGAGGGAGAGGATGCCTTCCTGCATGCGGGCGCCACCAGAGGCGCAGACGACAACGCAAGGGCACTTCATCTTGATTGCCCGCTCAATGGCCCGGGTGACCTTCTCGCCCGCAACCGAGCCCATCGAGGCGCCCATGAAGGTAAAGTCCATGATCGCCAGAGAAACCGGCAAGCCATCCATCAGGCCGTGGCCGCAGATGACGGAGTCGCGGAGGCCGGACTTCTTTTGGTGCTGCACCAAGCGCTCAGGGTAAGAGCCACCCGCGGTGAACTTAAGTGGGTCCTTAGAGGCGAGCTTGTTATCGGTCTCCTTCCATGAGCCTTCGTCGATCAGGAGGGCGATGCGGCGCTTGGTCGAGAGGCGCTCGTGGTGGCCGCTGACCGGGAAAACGTTCCAGTTGGCCTCGAGGTCCTTCGTGTAGACCATCTCGCCCGTCTGCGGACACTTGGTCCAGAGCCCGGCCGGGATATCCTTCTTCTTCGGAGTCGGGGTGTGCGTACGTTTACGAAAGACAGCCATGGTGAATGCCCGAAGATTGAAGAGTTATCGCCTGAAGCGGAAGGGTAAACCTGCCCAGCAACCCTCGAAAACCGAGGGATTTTTGGCTTTAACGACTCAGCGTGGCCCGCGGTCGGTACCCGCCAGTCTTTCCAGGACCTTCTCGTAGGCGTTCACCGCCCGCTCAGCCATGCGGAGTTCGAAGTTCTCGTCGGGGGCATGCAGGTTTGAATCGGGCGTAAACAAGCCAATCATCACGGAGTCTAAACCCGTCTCGCGGCGGATGTCACCGATGATGGGGACGCTTCCGCCCTCGCGGAGATAAAGCGGGCGCTTGCCAAAAGCTTCGCCGATGGCCTTGTCGGCCTCGCGGAAAGCCCGGGCGAGCACCGGATTCTGATCCTTGGGCGTATTCGGACGATCAGGTGGGCAGACATAGTAAGCTGCATTTCCCTGCATCTCGATAATCTCTGCCCGGACGCCTTTCGGTGAACGCGCGCGAATGGCCGCGGCGACCTTGGTGTGTACGTCGACCGGATCCTGCCCCGGCACGAGCCGACAGGTAATCTTCGCGAAGGCCTTGGAGGGAATGACGGTCTTAGAGCCTTTGCCTTGGTAGCCACCGCCGATGCCATTGAATTCCAAAGTGGGGGCGAAGCGTACCGCCTCGAGTCCATCCAGACCCGGAGCGGGGTGCAATTCGTCCACGGCTAGAAAGCGGCGGTATTCATCCTCCGAGAGTGGTAACTTGCGCAACTCCTCCCGCTCCCAGCGGGTCGGCTGTTCCACGCCATCATAGAATCCATCAATGGCCACGGCGTTATCCGCATCATGCAGTGAGGCGCAAAGTTCCGCCAAGGCCTGGATTGGATTATAAACGGCACCGCCATGCAGGCCGGAATGCAGGTCCGAACGCGGGCCGGTGAGGCCAACCTCGAGGCCAATAATGCCGCGCAAGCCAGTCGTGATGACAATCTGGTCGGCCGATGGCGATGCGGTATCGGAGAGGAG
>CAISXT010000114.1 GCA_903889525.1 uncultured Opitutia bacterium
CACCATCCCGGGCGTTGTAATTAAATACGGGCATCGCTCCGTTACTCGTTCGAGCTCAGATTGCGGACGAGCTCGTCGATCGTGGTACTGCCGGCGACGACCTTGAGCCAGCCGGACTTGGCGAGCGGTCGCATACCCTGAACGATTGCTTTTTCGGTGAGCTCGCGATTGCTGACCCGGCCGACGACCAAATCATGCAGGGGCTTGGGGTGGAAAATTTCGAAGACCCCCACGCGGCCGCGGTAACCGGTTTGGCGGCATTTACGGCAGCCCACGGCCTCGCGGAGCGAGGTGACACCTTTCAGAAAACTTTCATCCATGCCGAGCGCAGCCAGCGCGGGCATGAGCTTAGCGTGATCGACCGGGACCGTCTTGGCACAATCACCGCAAAGGCGCCGGACGAGGCGCTGGGCGATGACCAACTCCACGGCGGAACCGACGAGGAAAGGCTCCACCCCCATGTCGACCAAACGCGTAATGGCGCCAGGGGCGTCATTGGTGTGGAGGGTCGAGAAGACGAGGTGACCCGTGAGCGAAGCACGGATGGAAATTTCCGCGGTCTCAAGGTCGCGGATTTCGCCAACCATAATAACATCCGGATCCTGTCGTAACGTGCTGCGGAGCGCGCTGGCGAAAGTGAGCCCGATTTCGGCGCGGGTCTGGACCTGATTGGCGCCGGGCACTTCATACTCGATCGGGTCTTCAATCGTGACGATGCGCAGCTCGGGCGAATTGATAGCCTGAAGGAAGGCGTTGAGCGTAGTGGATTTACCCGAGCCCGTCGGGCCTGTGACGAGGATGATGCCGTGCGGGTAATCCAACACCTTACGGACCGCCGCCTGCTCTTCGGCGTCCATACCGATGCGATCCATATTATAGGCTTCCTTCCGCTGATTGAGCAGCCGCAGGGAGACGGATTCGGCGTAGATGGTTGGGATAGTCGAAACGCGGATATCGAGCACGGTCTTACCGTCGCGGAAATTGATACGTCCATCCTGAGGGAGACGGCGCTCCGAGATATTCAACCGCGCCATAATTTTAAGGCGGGAGATGATGGCATCTTGGAACCGGGCGAGATTCTCTGGCAGCGGGACAGCGAGGAGCACGCCGTCGACGCGATATCGGATGCGTAAGTTCGTCTCCTGCGGCTCGAAGTGAACGTCCGTCGCACCTTCGGCGACGGCCTGAGTCAAGACGTCGGTGACGAATCGCACCACCGCCGCATCTTGGTCGGCTTCCACATCCGAGGGGGCCGCTTGATATTCGTCTAACCCGTTGTCTTCGTCGTCGAGACTACCGGAGCCTACCCCGTAATTCTCGTTAATAAGCTGAGCCACACGTTCGGGCGGAGCCAAATACCATTTCGGGCGGCGGGTGGCAAAGGTCGCGACCCAGTGGGCGGTGTCGTGGTCGGGAGGAAGCGAGGTGACGAGATGCAGACGACCGACTTCACCGCCCGGCATCAGCGTCGGGACAACTTGGGCTTCGGAGGCAATACGCGCGGGCAGAATCTTTAGTCCTTCTGGATCAATGGCGGGCTCGTCGAGCACCTCAAGGCCCGTGAGTTTCGACAGTTCGGCGAGCAAGGCAGCTTCATCGAGGCCCAAGGCTTGAGTGAGAAACTTGAAGCGGGCCTCACGCGGAGTCTCGGCAAAGGAAGCCCGGGCTTCATCGCTGAGTCTCTCGGCCATCGCCGGAGGAAGTCCATTCCGGTTAACTGTCCGCATATTACTTGGCGGCAGGCGCGGCAGGCTTACCTTCGACTGGTAGCGGCTTGCCTGGAGCACGGTCGATAAACTTGCGGACATCGGGGCCGACGGACGATGCATCGATGCGGCTGAGGGCGTCGAGGTTATCGACGGCGGAAGCATTCAGCACATAAGGGCGCATGAAGATGACGAGTTCCTGGCGGACTTCGACATCGGTCGTAGAGCCCAAGAGGTCACCAATGATGGGAATCGGACCGAGGCGCGTCGTGACCTTTTTCTTCGTGGTCCGCTGCAGGCCGCCCATGACGACAATTTCACCGCTCATCGCACTGACGTAAGAATCCATGGTGCGGCGGCCGATGATCGGCTGCTCGTTGCCATCGACGATCGTGGTGCGGATGATATCTTCGACGGACTGGGAGACCTGCATCTGGACGGCACCGTCCTTGCCAATGAGCGGCAGAATCTTCAGGTTGATACCGATGTCGCGCATTGTAACCGTCGAGGTGGTCGTGCCCGCCGTCAACGTGGACGAAGTCGTCCCAGTGATGACCGGATCCGATTCGCCAACGAAGATAGTGGCTTCCTTATTGTGGGTAGTGGTCACCGAAGGAACGGAGAGCACGCGGTAATTATTCACGCGGTCGGTCGTACTGAGGCCGATCGCACCCGTGAGGGAACCATTCGGAGCGAGGCCAGCGATACCCGTGCCATTGACGTTTGCCCCGACCGTGCCGCCCGCGACCGTGCCGTTGACACCGGTCAGCTTCCCGGCCGTCACGCTGAGTCCCAGCGCACTGATGCCGTTCTGGTCGCTGTCCGTTAGGGTCACTTCGGCGATGACGACCTCGACGCGAACCTGCGGAAGGACCACGTCCACCTTGTCAATCAGGTCATGCAGGAGGCGAAGGTCATCCGTCGTGCCAGAGACGACGACGGAGTTGCTCCGGATATCCGGAATCACCGTGACCATGCTGCTGAATTCGTCGGCTCCATTCTGCGGGGGCCCAGGCACCCCGGGAGCGGCGGCGGGAACCGGCGTCCGGTTAAGCGTGGTCGTCTTGGCAGCACCGTTCGTGCGGGTCGTGGCGGTATTCTGACCGGTCACCAGCGAGGTGACGACATCAGCGACCGCTTTCGCATCGGCGTGGCGGAGGAAAATGACGTCCGTCTTGGTGTTGGGATTAGATTTCTGATCGAGCGTCTCGATGAGCTTATCAAAGAAATCATGCTGGTCAGCAGAGCCGAGAAGTAGCACGCGGTTGGT
Organism: uncultured Opitutia bacterium; assembly: GCA_903889525.1. Taxonomy (GTDB): domain Bacteria; phylum Verrucomicrobiota; class Verrucomicrobiia; order Opitutales; family UBA953; genus UBA953. The sequence continues at coordinate 2,977 of CAISXT010000114.1, forward strand.
GCGTTCGTCGGCCAAAAAGGTCGTGCCCGTGCTGAGGCGAAAAGGAGCGGCCCCGGAAGCGGCCTGGGGCGTGCGCAACATCGTTGTCAGCTTGGTGACGATGTCCGTGGCCATCGCACTCTTGAGCACATAGGCCTTGGTGGCGATGACATCGAGCTGCGGCTTATCCAGTTGCAGCATCAGGTTTTCAATCTTCTGCAGATTGGTAATCGAGTCGGTGATGAGCAGGGCGTTATTGCGACCGAAGAACACGGGCGGCGCGGCCAGCGTGGTATTCAGGATACCCACAATCTGGGTCGCAAACTCCTGGGCGTTCGCGTGCTTGAGGGTGAAAATCTTAGAAGCGATACGGCCGCTGGGCGGCATCTTCAGTGTGCTATCCGCGATGAGCGCGGGCGACTCGCCCTTGGCGACGAGGTTCGGGATGACCTTAAGGAACTTGTCGCCCTGCTGAATGACCGCGATACCGTTCAGGTTGAGCAAAGTTTCAATCGCGAGCAGTGCCTCATCGCGGGTAATGGAGGCAGGCAGGGAGAGTGTGTAGAGGCTGGCGGGCAAGGCCTGCGGGCGGAGAATGGATTTGCCCGTCCAGCGCTGCATCAGGTCGAGCACTTGGGCGACCGTCTCGTCGCGCAGAATCACTGGGCCGACCTTATCGGAGCCGGCAAGCTCGGGCACCGGGACAGCGGCGGCGGTGGCCGGGATGGGGGCGACCACGGCCGCGGCGGGGGCAGCGGCAGGGGCGGCTTGGCCGAAGAACTCAGCGGGGGCAAAGGCCCCGGCAAGCACTAGGCAGAAAAGAGGTAGATGGGCCCGGCGTTCGCGCGGGGACGGAATGGAGCTAATCACTGGAGTAGGGTACGCTTGGATAACACCAAACTTCTGGATAAGTTCGATTAGAAATCCGCTTATTTGAGGTTTTTTTACGCTCGGCATGTCGACCAGCATGAAGGACTTGGCCTCATGTGAGTGAACATTATTTCACCTTTCGCTTGCGAACCCTGAAATTTGGCTCATATATCGCCTTAAATCACCCTATTTAATGCGCGAAGACCTACCCGATTGGCTTGGTAAGCCACCCCTCCGGGGAACCGACCAATGGGACACCTGGCTGACCAAATGGCGGCAATATGCCCGCGTCGAATTACGCGACTCCGCCGCCGATGACCCCGATTTTGACTTCGGGCTCCTCACGGTAGACGAACGATGGCGGGTCGCCTTGCAACAACAGGTCCGCGCCCAAATCGAAGCCGGGCGGCAAAACGGGCCAGTCCCGCTATCCCTTGCGCTGGGTCGCCGGGTCAGCGACCTCGATCATGCGGGCGTTGTCGCCTGGCAGGTCGGACGTTCGGTCGTGCAACCGATTCCGGACGCGGGCTTCACCTCGGCACTCGATTGGAGTAATGCCCGCGAGAACCCCCGTCGGCGCCGGATTTCGCATGGCATCCGTTACGGCTTCATCGCCGGATTGGGCGGAGAGCCCGCATCGCCCGCCTGGTCCTCGCCAGACTATGTCGCGGCCTACGAAGCCGCTTGGGAACTCGGCAACGCCATCGCGATCGAAGGCGACCCCCGGGGATAGGTTGCGGAATAGTCCGCCCTAGGCAGAGTGTCTTTTCCAGCAACCTCATGGATATTGTCCCGATCATCCTCATGGTCGCCGTGCTCGGCGCCCTCCTCTTCCTCATCCTGAAAAAGCCCCCGGCCCAGCAAGGGGGTGGCGAGCTGTTGACGGAAGACCTCCGCCGCCAACTCACCGAAGCCACGGCCACCGCGGAACGCGAACGTAATGCGAAAGCCGAAGCACTCGCCAAGGCCGCCGGGGCGGAGTCCGCCAAACTGGCGGCCCAAAAGCAGCTCACCGAAGTGATGGCAGCCAATGAACGCGCCATCGCCCAGCTGCGGGAAGATCATCGCAAGGCGCAAACGGACACTGCGGAACGGTACGCCCGCGACCTCGCCGAACTGAAGGTCAGCTTCGCAAAGATGAGCACCGACGTGCTGAAGGGCATGGCTCCGGACGTCACCAAAGAGGTCTCGACCAAGGTCGAACCGTTGATTGCGCAAATCAACTCCGCCCTGACGAGCTACCGCCAAACCATGCAGCAAAGCCTGCAGCATCAGGACGTGGCCCTCACTCAGGTCCGCGAACAGATGGCCAAGATTACCGAGACCACCGCCGCGCTCGCCACGAGCACCAATGATTTCACCTCGGTACTCAAATCATCGCAGCACCGCGGTAAATGGGGCGAACAAACGCTCCGCCGCGTGGTCGAAGCCTCCGGACTCAGCAAGCACTGCGACTTCATCGAGCAAACTGCCCAGGGCGATACCCGCCCGGATTTAATCATCCTGCTCCCGGGAGATCGCTGCGTCATCATCGATTCCAAAGTGCCGGAGTTCGACGTCGCCCTCGTCAACCCATCCGCGTCGAACCGGAAAGAATTATTGGAAGCCCATGCCGTGAAGTTGCGGGCCACCATCAAGGCCTTGGCGGACAAAGACTACCCAGGCGCCCAGGCGAAAGCCGGCCGACTCGCCTTCGATAAAGTCATCCTCTTCCTGCCGGCGGAATCCCTCTTAAGCTCAGCGCTCGAAGGCGACAACGAGCTGATCATCGATGCCGGGCGCATGGGCATCTTGCTCGCCACGCCCGCCACGCTCATGGGTTTCCTCTCGGCGATTAATCTCACCTGGCTTCAGCACAAACAGGCACAGCAATCAAAAGATGTCATCGAGAAGGCCACGAATCTTTACAAGAGTGTCGCCGATTTCGTCGAGAACATGGCGGGGGCCCGCGATGGGCTGGAGGCCGCGGTTAAGAAATTCAATTCCGGACTCGGTAGTTACCGAAAATACGTGCTCCCTAAGGGCCAGGAACTCGTGGAGATCCACGGCCTCCAGCCCAGCAAATTACTGCCCGAGGAAAAAGACACCCTGGACCTGCCCACCGAGGTACGCCGTCTGGAAAATCCAGGCGAATAACGGGAGCCTGCTGGTGGAGCCGATGAGGTTCGAACTCACGGCCTCGTCATTGCGAACGACGCGCTCTACCAACTGAGCTACGGCCCCAAACAGCAGGAAGGTAAGGCAACCCCGCCCCCGCTGGGCGGTCAAGGTTTAGATGGCATGGTGACTTGCCAGCGGCTGGGAACCCCGTAATTTCGACCATCCCAATGACTATGCGCGTAGCTAAAGAAACTGTCGTCAGCATCGAATACACCCTGAAGGACGACCAGGGTAACGTCATCGACGCCTCTGGCGATCGTGGCCCGATGGAGTATCTCCACGGTGCCCAGAACATCATTCCCGGACTCGAGCAGGGTGTCGAAGGCCTCGAAGTCGGCGCTACCAAATCCGTCTTGGTGCCTCCGCAACTCGGCTACGGTGAATACAGCGACAAGCTTCTCCAGCGCGTCCCGCTCAACGCCTTTGGCGCCAACACCCCGCAGCTCGGCATGCGCTTTCACGCCGAAACTAATCTCGGTATGCGCGTCCTCACGATCAAACAAATCGAAGGCGAAGAAGTGACGCTCGATGGCAATCACGAGCTCGCCGGCAAGACCCTTCATTTTGACATCAAGGTCGTCGCCGTCCGCGCCGCCGAACTCACCGAACTCGCCCATGGTCATCCGCACCAGTCTGGCGGTTGCTGCGGCGGTGGCGGCTGTGGCTCGAGCGAAGGCTCCGAAGGTGGCTGTTGCTCCACGGGTGAAGCTTCTGAAGGCGGTTGCTGCTCTTCGGAAGAAGGCGCCTCGGCGGGTGGCTGTTGCTCCACCGAACAACCCGTCGCCCAGAAGCAAGGTGGCTGCGGTTCTGGCGGTTGCGGCTGCTCGGCCTAATCAGCGCGTCATTGCCTGAATCAAGACCCCGGACCTCCGGGGTCTTTTTATTGCCCATGCTCGGCGAGCCGGCAGGCTGACGGCACCCCGCCCATGAGTACCGACACCGTGCATGCGCGCGACCTAACGCCTCGGCAGACCGCCATCTCCATCGCCATCATCGGCGTGTTGTTCTTCATCTTTGGTTTCGTGTCATGGGCCAATGCCATCCTGATTCCTTATTTCAAAATCGGCTGCGAGCTCACGTACTTCGAAGCGTACCTAGTCACTTTCGCCTTTTATATCTCCTACCTGCTCTTTTCCCTGCCGGCCGCACACCTGCTTAAGCGGACGGGCTTTAAAAAGGGGATGATGATCGGCTTCTGGGTGATGGCACTCGGCGCCTTTATCTTCATTCCGGCGGCGATGACCCGCACCTACGGCATTTTCCTCGGCGGGCTATTCACGCTCGGAGCCGGCCTGGCGATTCTGCAGACGGCCGCCAATCCCTACATCACCGTCCTCGGCCCCAAGGAGACCGCCGCCCGCCGCATTAGCATCATGGGCATCTGTAATAAAGGGGCGGGGATTCTCGCCCCACTGTTGTTTGCCGCGGTGGTGTTCCGCGTAACGGACACGGACCTCTTCAACCGATTGGCCACGATGGCCGCCGGGGAAAAAGCGGCGGTGCTCGATGAGCTAATCCGCCGGGTGATTGTCCCGTATGCTTGCGTCGGCACCGTACTCATGGTGCTCGGCTTCCTGGTGCGCATCTCGCCGTTGCCGGAAATCGACACCGAACACGAGACGGCGGAAGTCGCGGAAGCCAACGCCGACAAGACGAGCATCCTGCAATTTCCCCACCTCATTCTTGGAGCTATCGGGATTTTCCTGCATGTGGGAGCCTCCGTGATCGCGGTGGACACCATCATTCCCTACGCGCAATCGATGGGGCTGACCTTACTGGAAGCGAAAATCTTCCCCTCGTATACGCTAGCCGCCATGATTACCGGCTACCTGCTGGGCATCGCCCTCATCCCGCGCTTCATCAGCCAGGTCACGGCACTCCGGCTATGCACCGCGCTCGGCGTCCTCCTCTCTCTGCTCATTGTCTGGGTGCGCCTACCGGTACAATTCCTAGGCCACCAGGCCAATCTCTCCCTCTGGTTCGTCGTACTCCTCGGCTTCGCGAATTCACTCACCTGGGCCGGAGTCTGGCCACTGGCCTTAGACGGGCTAGGTCGGTTCACCAAAATCGGTGCATCCGTCATGATCATGGGCCTCTGCGGCAATGCGATTATGCCCCTCGGCTACGGCTGGATTGCTGACCACTTCGGCGTCCGGAACGCCTACTGGATCATCCTCCCGTGTTACCTGTACCTCGTGTACTACGCGACCATCGGCCACAAGAAGCGGGAGTGGTAGTTACGCGGCGGAGCCGCGTGGGGACACGTGGGCAAGGTGACACGGGGACACGGGGAAAGACAAAGTTGCCGTGCAAAGGTGGGCGCGGCTGATGGCCGCGAGGGAGCATGCTGGCATGCTGCGAAGCAGAGTCATAACTTCAGGTGGCGGGTGGCGGCCCCTGGTGACGGGTGGCGGGGACTTGTATTCACTCAAAGGGAAACCGGAGATTAGCCTGGGGGTCTTGGGTAGGGCGGGGCTCTCCGAGCCCGCCGTTGAGCACTAAGAGAAGAGGAGCTCGATGGAGATACGTTCGTCCGGCCGCGAACGGACGGCTCGGAGAGCCGTCCCTACCAGAGGCAGTGGCAGCTCAAAAGGAGTCGGGTGACCGGATGATTGGCTGCGGCATGAGGTAGGGCGGGGCTCTCCGAGCCCGCCGTTGGAGACCGAAGGCGGGTAGTCGTCGGGTCTTAGCTAGCCTCGTTGTTATCGCACGCTCGCAGGCGAACGGACGCGTCGCCGACGCGTCCCTACCTAAGTGGCAGATACAGGCCAGGTCGTGTCCCGGCCCTACCCTTTTGCAGCTCATCTACTCAGTCCTCGATGCAGTCCTCAACGCTGCCCTCAATTCAGTCCTCCACTCTTCCTACCACACCCAGGTCAGCACAATCTCGACGTCGGGGTGGAGTGACTGTTTTACGGGGCAAGCATTGGCGGCGCGAATCAGGCGGTCGCGTAAATCTTCCGCAATACCCGCGGGCATGTGCACCGTGGCCTCGAGCTTCGCGATACGGCGCGGGGGCTGAGCGGTCATGTGCTTCTCGACCTCGACGCGCAGTCCGCGGAAATCGAGTTCCAGCCCTTTGGCCTGAATGCCAAGAATTGTCATGATGCACGCCGCAAGGGAAGTGGCCGTGAGGTCTGTCGGGGAGAACGACTCACCCTTGCCGTGATTATCCACCGGCGCATCGGTGTGGAGGAGGGTGCCCGATGGACCGTGGGTGGCACGTACGCGGAGGTCGCCGAGGTATTCGCAGGATATTTTAACGCCCATGGGATGAATGTAGGCGACGCGGTGGAAGGACCCAAACAAAAAGCCCCGGAGATCCGGGGCTTTTGAGAAAATCGCCGAAGCGATTATTCGCCGTCCTTACCGATAGCGTCGACCGGGCAACCCTCGAGGGCTTCCATGCACTTATCGATGCCTTCCTGGTCGGTCGGCTGGGCGAAGACGTAGGAGTAGCCGCCGTCGTCTTGGCGCGTAAAGGATTTTGGGGCGGTCTCGCGGCAGAGGTCGCAGTCGATGCACTGCGAATCCACGTAGAACTTGCCGGGGGCGCTTTCGGGACGCTTGTCGTTCTTATCAGCCATAGTCAGGAATTAAGTGCGGGCGGGCGGGTCGCTGTCAAGAATGCGCATCAATTCACCGGGATCATCACCACAAGACGATGATGGAACCAGCCATCACGGCCGGCCAGAAAGGCCGACGAAAGATGGTCGGAGGTGTCATACGTCACCTCGATGGTAGCGGCGGTGGGTAAATTGGCGCGGAGACCTGGGTTAGCCAATCGGTCGATCGGGGCGAGTGGCTTCACGACCACCGCGGCCACCGGTAACTCAAATTCCTGCAGGATGACGAGGCGCACGCGGGCCTTCGTGGCCGCATCTACTCCCTCCCAGCAGTAGAGCTGCTCCATGGCGCGGGCGTCGTGATTCGCGTAGGCATCGCGCAATCGGTCGGCAAGGCCACGGAGCGAACGCTGATTCAGCCACCCGCCGAGCAGCACTAAGAAGAGCCCGAGCAACAGACCCAGAACGGCGGCGAAAATCCGTCGGAACCATGGATGCTGGCGGAAGAGTGATGGCACGTGGGAGAAGGTCGTTGACCCAATAGTAGGGTCGGAGATAAGCACGCAAGAGCCATGGCGCACGAAAGCAAGCCCTCCTCTGATTCTGGTCGCTACGCGGCTCGCGGAGTTTCCGCCTCGAAGAGCGAGGTGCACGCCGCCGTGGACCGCCTCGACCGGGGTCTCTACCCATCGGCGTTTTGCAAAATCGTCGCCGATAACCTGACCGGCAACCCCGACCAGTGCGTCGTCACGCATTCCGACGGCTCTGGCACCAAGGCACTCCTCGCCTATCTCTGGTGGAAGGAAACAGGTGACGCCACGGTCTTCCGCGGCATCGCCCAAGACAGCATCATCATGAACATCGATGACTTGCTGTGCGTCGGCGTGACCAAAGGCGTCATCCTCTCTTCGACGATCAATCGCAACGCCAAGGCCATCCCAGGGGCAATTCTCGCCGAGCTGATCAATGGCACCGAAGACGTCCTCGCGATGCTGCGTGCGCAGGGCTTCGGGATTACTTCGGGCGGCGGCGAGACCGCCGATGTCGGCGACCTGACGCCGACGCTGACGGTGGATTCGACCGCCACCGCAATCCTCGCGCGCAAAGATGTTGTCGATGCGGCGAACGTCGGGCCGGGCCTGGCGATCGTGGGCATCGCTTCGGGGGGGACCTGCGCCTACGAAAAAGGAGAGAACAGCGGGATTGGCTCCAATGGTTTGACCAGTGCCCGCCATGAGCTGCTCTCTAAGTACTACGCCGAGAAATATCCGGAAACCTATGACAAGGCCACCCCGGCCGACCTTGCCTACTGCGGCCCGCATCGTCTGCACGACCCCCTCCCCGGCTCCGCGCTGACCGTAGGCCAGGCCCTACTGTCTCCGACGCGGACTTACGCCCCCTACGCTCTACGCCTCCTGCAGGCACTCGGTCCGCAGCGCGTCAAAGGCTTGGTCCACTGCTCCGGGGGCGGCCAGACCAAGTGCCGGCGCTTCGGCACCAACGTCCATTTTATTAAAGATAACCTCTTCCCGACCCCCCCTATTTTCGCCGAAATCGCCAAGGTAAGCGGCACGGACGCCAAGGAAATGCACCAAGTCTATAATATGGGGCACCGCCTCGAAATCTTCCTCACCCCAGCGGATGTTCAGGTCGCCCTGCAGCTTGCCGCCAGCCTCGGCTTGGCCGCCCAAGTGATCGGCCGAACTGAAGCTTCGACCCAGCCAGACGGCTCCAATCACGTCACCGTGATTAAAGACCAGCAGGCCTTAGCTTACGCCTGATTGGTGAAATCATCGTAAAACCTAAGGTCGGGTGGTCGGGCAGACAGGACTTGAACCTGCAACACCCTGCTCCCAAAGCAGGGACTCTACCAATTGAGATACTGCCCGGTACCCGAAGAACATAATGATTTTGTGTTGCCGTCCCTGTCAATCCACTAGTCTCAAACCGTTCCAACCCGAAAAACACTCCTCCTACTATGGAAAACGACAGCATCTCCTCCTCCTCTTCTGAATCCAAGCTCCCGCTCATTCTGGGCATTGCTGGATTCGCCCTCGGCGCCGCCGCCCTCGTGCTCGGCTACAAGGCCAAAACTGAAGCCACCAAGGCCAGCGCCGAAGCTGACAAGGTGTCCCAAGACCTGGGCGCTATCAACACGGCTATCGCCACCAAGGCCACCACTGCCAGCGTCGAATTTCTCACCAATGACCTGAACGCCACCAAGGCTGCCGCCGAAGCGAACAATAAGTCTTTCACGGACGCTATCACTCAGCTCCAGGCTGCCGCCAAGAAGGCTCCTGCTGCTGCCACCGAAAAAGGCGGCAAGACCGCTGCGGCCGCTGGCCCTGGCGAATACTCCGTCGTCTCGGGCGACAATTTCAGCAAGATCGCCAAGAAGGTTGGCATCACGCAGAAGGCTCTCACGGATCTCAATCCGGGCGTCGACTCGACCAAGCTGCGTATCGGCCAGAAGCTGAAAACCAAGTAAGCTCACCGCATGTCGGCGCCTGCACGCTGGTCCGTCCAGCATGAAGCGCTTCACGCCGACTGCCGAGTTTTCCGGGTCTACAAGGAACATTGCATTCACCCTCTCGACAAACGAGAGGGTGATTTTTTTGTGCTGCGCTCCGGCGACTGGGTCCTGGCGCTCCCCGTGACCGTTGACGGCCGTCTCGTGATGGTCCGCCAATATCGCTTCGGCACACGCCAACTCTCGACGGAAGGACCCGGCGGCATCGTCGAGCCGGGCGAAGATCCGATCCTCGCCGCGGTGCGTGAAACCGAAGAGGAAACTGGCTTCAACGGCGGCCGCGCGCGGCTGCTCGGAACCTGCGCGCCCAACCCCGCCATCCAATCTAACCGCTGCCACTTCGTCCTGCTCGAAGGCGTCCAACCCCGCGGCCAGCGGGCTCCGGATGAGCATGAGGAAATCCAAGTGCTCTGCCTCAAACCAAAGGACGCCCTGGCGGCGGCCCTAGCCGAACCGGCCCAACATTCGTTGGCATTGCTGGCGCTCTACCGACTCCGCGATGCCCGCCCTGATCTTTTCGCATGACCACCCCCACTCGCATTAAAAACAAAGGCCGCGAGGCCGACCCCGTCCTTGTCGTCGGATCTGTCGCCTACGACAGCATCGTGACGCCACACGATAAAGGTGAACGCATCCTCGGCGGCAGCGCCGCTTACGCCTGCCTCGCCGCCAGCTACTTCGCTCCGCCGCGCATCGTCGGCGTCGTCGGCCACGACTTCCGGGACCGCGATCGCAAGAAACTCGCCAAGCGCGGCATCGACCTCGATGGCATGCTCACCGACTCCTCTGGTCGCACGTTCTTCTGGCGCGGCCGTTACCATGAGAACTACAACCGCCGCGACACCGAGGACTTACAGTTGAATGTCTTCGAGCACTTCAAGCCCAAGCTCCCCGAGGCGCATCGCGCCACCCCGTACGTGATGCTCGGCAACATCCGCCCAGACTTGCAGCTCAACGTACTCGACCAACTCACCGGACCGCGCTTCGTCCTCGCCGACACCATTGACATCTGGATTGAGACGCAGCGCGAGAAACTTGGCGAAGTCATGCGCCGCGCCGACCTACTGGTCGTGAACGACTCCGAGTCGGCCAAGCTCACTGGCGAAACCAACGTCATCGTCGCGGGTCGCCAACTCCGCGCGCAAGGTTGCAAGACGGTCATCATTAAGAAGGGCGAGCACGGTGCCATACTCTTCCATGAGGAGGGCATGTTCGCCTTGCCCGCCTATCCCGTGACCGAACTCCGCGACCCGACGGGCGCCGGCGATAGTTTCGCGGGGGCGATGCTCGGCTACCTCGCCTCGGTCGGCTCGACGGACTTCGCGACCCTCAAGCAGGCCATGGTCTACGGTACCGCCGTGGCCAGCCTCACCGTCGAAGCCTTCTCCACGGACCGCCTGGCCAAAGCCGGGTGTCGGGAAATCCGGGGCCGCCGCAAGGAGCTCCTGAAGCTGATTAAGGCCTAGCCCTTGGTGCGCCGCCCGAGCGTTCGCCAAAGCACGGACAGGACCAAGGCGGAAAAAACTAAATCGCAAGCCAGCAACGGCCAGGCGGTCAGGAGTTTGTGCGCGAACAACGCATAGATGAAAAATCCTGCCTGGATGATGACGGCCAGCCCCAATAGGGGCACGAGCCAGCGTAGTTTCTGGCTTAGGTCTGGCTTACTCATGAGAATTGGCGGCGATGGGCCTCGGCTAAGCCGATGAGCGTTAGGTCGGGCTCATGGCTGACGCGGTCGCGCCATGAGGCCGGTAGATAAACCGCAGCCCCGCCCGTCACAATGACCTTAGGCATCGGTAAACCCTGACGCATCAATTCGGAGCACACCCCGTCGAGCAAGGCCCCGATCATGCCCGCGAAGCCCAGCGCACAGCCAGCCCGCATGGCATCGACGGTGGACTTGCCGATGGCCGGTCCGCCCAAGAGGGCCGCCGGATCGAGCGCGGGCAACAAGGCGGTGCGCTCATGCAGGTAGCGAGTCATGACGCCCAACCCGGGGGCGATGATGCCACCCGCATAACCTCGGGCGGTAAGGATATCGACCGTCGTCGCCGTACCCATGCCGATAATAACGGCGGGGGCACCCGCGACCAGTTGCGCCCCGACGCAATCAGCCAAGCGATCCTGGCCTACCTCGGCCGGCGTCGGGTAATCGAAGCCCAAGCCTTTCACGGTATCGTGCTGTAAGTGATAGAAGGGCCGACCGCTGCTGAGTAGAACGGGCTGAATGCTGGCGGTGACTTTCGGGACAACGCTCGCCAGGGCGATACCAGCCGATGGCTGCGCGGCGAGCAGACTGCTCAACGTGGCGGTATCCAGCGCCGGCGTTGCCATCTCTCCTTGGGCCAGCACCCGCCGACCATCGACGACGCCCCAATGCGCGTGCGTATTGCCGACATCGAGGCAGAAGATGGACACAGCGGAAACCTAGCGAGAAGAGCGGCGGGAGCAAGGCTGGTCGATCACGGCTTGCGCAAAGTGACTTCACCTGAAGAGACCATCGTCCGCCGGCCGCCGCCCGTGCGAAGAATCAAAGACCCCTCCGCATCAATACCATCCACCACCCCGGCGACAGGTTCGCCGCGCAAGGTAACCCGGACGGACTTACCCGCCAAGACATCATGGGCTAGCCAAAGTTTATTGAAGGATCGAGACCAGGTGCCTTCTTCGAATTGCTCCCAGGCCCGGAATAAGGCGGCGATCACCCCGGCCGCGGCGGCATTGACGTCCAGCGCTTCACCTAAGGCATATTCGAGTGATCCCGCCGTGGTCCGGATTTCCGTGGGGAAATCTTTCGGGGTCCCCGTAAGGTTAAGGCCCAAGCCGAAGACGAGCTCCCGAACAGAATCGGCATCGAGACGCGCCTCCGTAAGCATGCCGGCGACTTTGCGACCATCGGCTGACTGCAAATCATTCGGCCACTTGAGGCCAAGCTTAAGCCCGTGGGTCTGCTGGATGTGGGCACATAAGGCTAAGCCCATCCAGAGCGTGAAAGGCTTGAGCCGGTCCGGGGGGATGAAGGGGCGAAACGCCAACGATAGATAAAGATTCCCGGCCTGCGTGCTGTGCCACTTCCGACCAAGCCGGCCGCGGCCGGCCCGCTGCCCCCGAGCAAGCACGCCGAAGGGTGCTTCCTGGCCTGCGGCCAACCGGCGCTCAGCTTCGGAGTTCGTGCTGTCGACTTCATCCAGAAAATCCACGGTGGATGGCACCTTGAGTCGGCGCAGATGCGCATCAAGTAAGGCAGCGTTTAATTCACGGGGCACCGACTTCAATTGATAGCCCTTGCGAGTCGAGGCCTTGAAGGAAAATCCCGCAGCCCGCAGGCGCTCCAGTCGACTCCAAATCGCGACACGCGAGACGCCGAGTTCTTTCGCCAGACGATCGCCACTGACGGGCTCACCGTCGGCCGCCAAGAAAGCGAGCAGGATACTGCTGTCGAGGGCGGACATGACTTAGCTCCAATCCATTCCGAGGTCGCACCACGGAGCCGAGTGGGTGATACCGCCGCACGAGACAAAATCCGGCGAGAGCGTGCCGATCGCGGGCAGCGTCTCTAAACCCACGCCACCGCTGACCTCGGACCAGGCCTTGCCGCGGAGCATGGGGATGGCCTCACGCAAATCCGCGATGGAAAAGTTGTCGAGTAAGACGATGTCGGCCCCGGCGGTGACCACGGGTTTGATTTGGTCGAGCCGATCGACTTCAACTTCCACAATCAAGTCCGGGCGACTCGCGCGGGCGCGTTCGACGAAAGCCGTCAGTCGCTTGGCGGCCCCGGCGGCGCCAGCGGCCAGATGATTATCCTTCACCATGATGCGGTCAAAGAGCCCAAGGCGGTGATTGAAGCCGCCGCCTTGGCCGACCGCATATTTCTCCAGCATCCGAAAACCTGGCGTCGTCTTCCGCGTATCGAGCAGTTTGGTCGGCGAGGAGCCGAGCGCGAGGACGTGCTCCCGCGTGCGCGTGGCCACGCCACAAAGGCGTTGCAAGAAGTTAAGCAGAATCCGCTCCGCGGAAAGCAAATCGGCTGCGGGGCCTTCGACTTCGGCCACCGCGGTATCGGCGGGGACGAATTGCCCGTCATAGGCGAGCGGCTTCGCATGACATCGGTGGCCGTAGGCCGCGAAGACGATTTCCAGGAGTCCGAGGCCGGCAATCACAGCGGGGCGGCGGGTGACAATGCGCGCGCGCGCCCGGACCGTGCCTCCCAGCAAATCGGCCGAGGGATCACCGGGCCGCAACGGGCGGCGCAGCAAGCCAGCTCCGGCTAAATCTTCCGAGCGGGCCAGTTCGATGAAGGCCCGCAGCCAGGCCGCGTCCAACTCCTCCCAGCGAAGGCGACGCACAAGGCGTTCAGTCTGGCCGGGGTCACGTGGCATAGGCTGACAGTAGGGCGGTGCGAGGCCCGCGAGCAAGGGGCTTAAGGGAAGAATTTCTTGAACTTCGTCCGCCAAGATTCGGAGACCGGCGCGGCCTCGTCGCCACAGGCGTCCGCATAGGCCTTCAATGCCTTCTTCTCGGCATCATTCATCTTCTTTGGTACGTCGATATCGACGCGGACAAGCAAGTCGCCCAGCACCCCGCCGCGGAGCTGTGGCATGCCTTCGCCCCGGAGACGAAAAACCGTCCCCCCTTGCGTGCCCGCGGGGATACTCAGGACCGTCTTCCCTTTGAGCTTCGGCACGGTGATCTTGCCGCCCAGGGCGGCCACGGAAAATTTCACGGGGACGCTGCAGGCGAGATCATCGTCATCACGCTCGAAGAGCTCATGCTCCTGGACGCTGATGTAGACGTAGAGATCGCCGGCTTGGGCGCCCCGGCGGCCGGCGGAGCCATTATTAGAAGAACGGAGTTTGGTGCCGGTATCCACGCCAGGCGGGATGCGCACGGTCACATTGGATTCAGCGACGACCCGACCTTCACCGGCACAGGGGCGGCAGGGCTTATCAATGCGCTCGCCTTCGCCCCCGCAAGCAGGGCAGGTCTGCTTCATAGAAAAGAACCCCTGCGAACGGACCACTTGGCCATGGCCATGACAAGTAGGGCAACGGGTTTTCTTGGCGCCCGGCTCTGCGCCAGAGCCGGAGCACTTGGTGCAGGCGATATGTTTGCGATAGGGAATCTTTCGTTCCACGCCTTCGGCCGCTTCTTCGAGGGTGATCTTTAAGTCTACCCGCAGGTCTTCACCCGCGTTGTCGCTCGCCGCACCACCGCCCCCGCCGAACATGTCGGAAAAATTGCCCCCGCCGCCGCCGCCGAACATCTGCTCAAAGATATCGCGCGGGTCGGCGCCACGGAAACCTCCGCCGGCCGCACCGCGCCCGGGGCCTCCGCCCATACTGGGATCAAAGGCCGCTTCGCCGTGTTGATCGTAAAGTTTACGCTTCGCGTCATCGCCGAGCACCTCATAGGCGCGCGAAACCTTCTTGAACTTTTCTTCAGCCTCCTTGTTGCCCGGATTGCGGTCGGGGTGGAACTCCATCGCCTTCTTGCGATAGGCCTTTTTGAGGTCGTCGGCCGACGCGGACTTCGCGACGCCGAGTAAGGTGTAATATTCGTCGGCCATCGGGAAAGATTACTTGGCGAGGCCAGAGGAAACAAAGACGGCGGCCGGGCGAATAACACGGTCATGCAGCAACCACCCGGAGCGAGCGACGCGGCATACGGAGCCCTCAGGGGCGCTGATGCTAAGCTCCTGGCCGACCGCCTCGTGCCGAGAAGGGTCAAAGGGTTGCCCCAACGGATTCACTTCCACCAGGCCCTGCGAGGAAAGAATGGAACGCAATTGGCCGACCGCCATGCGGAAGCCTTCACCGACCGCGCGCCCATCCGTCTGCTTGGTGGCCGACTCCAGCCCGAGGTTCAAGGAATCCAAGGCGGGCAGCAGGTCTTCCACCAGGCCGGCCGTCGCGAATTTCCGCAGCTCTTCCCGCTCACGCTGGTGCCGACGCTGCTGATTCTGCTGGTCCGCATTGCTGCGCAGGACGGTGTCCTTAAGCAACGCGACCTGACCCTCCAGTTCGGCGATGCGGGTAGCGTCGTCGAGCGGGTCTTTTTCCGGGGATGAATTCGATTCGGTCATGAGAATTATTTTTCGCCGAGTAGTTTCTCGGTTACAGATTTACGTAGGCGTTCGCGGGCGAGATCCATCAGCAACTCGGGTTGCTGCTCTACGGCCGTCTGCAGGGCGAGTTTGCCCATGGGACTGGAAACCTTGTCGTCGAAATTCCGGTCCGTGATATCGTGGGCTTCAAAGACATAATTAAATTCCCGGTCGATGACGACGTGGCGCTGCGGGGTGCCGTCGCCGGCGATAATCGTGATGCGGTTAACCCGCACGCGGAGATGGTGAATCTGGAACGAATGGCCGGCGGGCGGGCGGGCGGGGCGGACGACTGGCTCGGTATCCGTCATGGCCGGCTTATCGGCCCCCTTCAGGCCGTTGCCAATGTCCTTGGCGTTATTGTCCGTCAGGAAATTGGCCTTCCCGACGATGACCAAGCGGTCGATTTCCAATTCCGCGTCGTGGATGATCCGGCTGCCACCTTCGAGAAACGACAGCGTATCAACATCGAGCATGAGACGCTTGACCCGGAGAAATTCGGCTTCCTGCCAGCGCGAAGGGTTGGTGATGACCAGGCCTTGTAAATCGATACGGCCCCGGAATAGGTTAGTGTCATTGGCCTCGACCGCGAGATGGGCGCCGGTCTTCGAAGCTAGGGTGGAGTCTAGTAATTTGGGGGCAAAGCGCCCCGTCGCCCAGACCCCGAGCACCCCAACCACGACGATAAAGAGGGTGATTCCGCATAGCATCGTCAGGAGCTTACGCAGCGCCCCGCCCCTTCGGGGCAATATTGGTTCGAGATTCGACGACACGGTTTAATTTCGAGCAGTAGGCATGCCATGCATAAGGGTCAATGGCGGACGCGAAAACCCTCTAAAATAGCCGTTTTTCTGGGTCCACAGACATAAAAAAGACCCGCGGGGTGAGCCAGCGGGCCCTTCTGTCACGGGGTGTGACTCCCTTACTGGGCGACCACGGCAACCGTGATATCATCACCCGGCTTGAACTCGGGGACACCCGCCTGGCCAGCGACGATACCAACAATGGTCGTCTTCTCGTCGGAGTTGATCACTTCTACCACCACGCTCTTGCCAGACTTGGTGAGTTGGAGGCGGGTCTTGGGCTCGGCTTTTTCAGCCCGTGAAATTTCCAGCAAGCCGAACTGGCTGCTCACGGCAACCACCGCGGTGCGGGCGGGATCGACGGCGGCCGGGGTCGCCGGGGCATCCTTCTGCCAAGAGAAGCGGGGGCCTGCGTCAGTGTTAGCGGTAGCGGAGGAATTGGAGGTCGTTTCGCAAGCGACGAGCAATGCGGAAACGGAGAGAAGAAGCAGAGGGCGCTGCATAGGATTTGGGTGATAATAGGGTCTTTTCGCACCACACCCTAGTCAACCCCTTAATGCTTGCGGAGGGCCGCAGGGTGGGCTTCCTCGAGTGTCCCATGAGTCAGGAAACCGCTAAACTGATGCTCGGATTGCCCAAGGGCAGCCTTGAGGAGGCCACCCTCCAACTGTTCGCCCGCGCCGGCTTCCCGGTGACCAAGAGTAGCCGCTCCTACCGCCCCTCTTTCGACGACCCCGCCCTCGATGGCCGCTTCATTCGCGCCCAAGAAGTCGCCCGCTATGTCGAGCATGGCTTCTTCGATTGCGGCCTCACCGGCCAAGACTGGGTGCAGGAAAACAACGCCGATGTCGTCCAAGTCTGTGAGCTTATCTACAGCCGGGCCTCCGCCCAGAAATCCCGCTGGGTTCTCTGCGTGCCGGAAGCATCCTCCGTCCAGACCGCCAAGGACCTCGCGGGCAAGCGCATCGCCACCGAACTCGTCGAAACCACCCGTCGCTGGTTCAAAGCACAAGGCGTCGAGTGCGAAGTCGAATTCTCCTGGGGTGCGACCGAAGTGAAAGTCCCTGAGCTCGCCGATGCGATCGTCGACATCACGGAAACCGGCTCCTCCATTAAGGCCAACAAGCTCCGGATCATCGCCCAGCTGATGGAGACGACGACCGTCTTGGTCGCGAACAAGGCCGCTTGGGCGAATCCCGCCAAGCGCGCCAAAATCGAGCAAATCGTGCTCATGCTCCAAGGCGCCCTCGCCGCTCAACACATGGTCGGCCTGAAATTCAATCTCCCGAAGGACGCGCTCGAAAAAGTCGCCGCCGCCCTTCCCTCCCTGCGTAATCCGACCGTCTCGCCCCTCAGTAATCCCGCGTGGATTGCCGTAGAGACGATCATCGACGCCCGCCAGGCCCGCGAGTTTATCCCGACACTCAAGGCTTCCGGCGCCGAAGGCATCGTGGAGTATCCGATCAACAAGCTCGTCTACTGACGACCCGACCCATGGCTGACTCTGTCCGCGTCGGTCTCATCCAGCTCACCGCCGAGGACGCCCCGGCGGCCAATGTCCGCAAGACGATCCCGCGTATCGAAGAGGCCGCGGCCAAGGGCGCCCAAATTATCGGCCTGCAGGAGATGTTCACGACGAAGTATTTCTGCGTGTCGCAGGACCCAAAGAACTTCGACCTCGCGGAGCCCATCGAGACGGGGCCCTCCGTCACCGAACTCGCCAAAGTCGCCCAGCGGCTCGGCGTCGTCATCATCGCGCCGCTCTTTGAGGCGCGCGGAAGCGAAGTCTACCATAACACTGCTGCCGTCATCGACGCAGATGGCACCGTGCTCGGCAAGTACCGCAAGATGCACATCCCACAGGATCCGGGCTTCGAGGAGAAATTCTATTTCACACCAGGCGACCTCGGCTTCCGTACCTGGAAGACGGCCCACGGCGATATCGGCGTCTTAATCTGCTGGGACCAATGGTACCCTGAAGCCGCGCGCCTCACCGCGCTCGGGGGTGCGCAAATCCTCTTCTACCCAACAGCGATCGGCTGGCTGCCCGAAGAAAAGGCCGCGCTCGGGCAGGCTCAACACAACGCCTGGGAAACCGTCCAGCGTGGTCACGGCGTCGCCAATGGTTGCTATGTCGCCGCGACCAATCGCGTCGGCACCGAAGGCCGGACCCAGTTCTGGGGCCAGAGCTTCGTCTCCGATCCGTATGGTGAAATCGTTGCCCGGGCCTCCATCGGCAAAGAGGAAGTCCTTCTCGCCGATTGCGATTTGGCGAAGCAGCGCGAGTTCCGCCGGATCTGGCCGTTTTTCCGTGACCGCCGCATCGATGCGTACACGGATCTGACCCGCCGCCTGCGCGACTGACCTTCCGCATGTCCACACCTCGCTCCCTCGGATTCCGCATGCCCGCGGAATGGGAACCCCAGTCCGCCACGTGGTTGTCCTGGCCGTCGAACACCGCACTCTGGCCCGGACATTACGATTTGGTGCCCGCCAAGTTCGCCGAATTCGCTGCGGCGATTTCTAAATTCCAACCGGTAAAAATCAACGCCGCGGGCAAGCTGCGCAGCGAGGCCGAACGCGAACTGAAAGAAGCCAAGGCGGATCTCTCCGTCATCGAACTCACGGATATCGCCACCGATGACGTCTGGTGCCGCGACCACGGCCCCCTCTTCGTAAAGAACGACAGCTCGAGGGAGCTCGCGCTCACCGACTGGGAATTCCACGGCTGGGGTGGCAAATTCGAAGCGTCCCTCGATAACCAAGTCCCCGATAAAATCGCGCAGCGGCTGGGGCTGAAAAAATTCAGCTACCCCTTCGAGCTGGAAGGTGGCGGCATCGAAGTCTCCGGCGATGGCCTGCTCCTCACCACCGAGGCGGTGCAGAATAATCCTAATCGTGCTGAAGGCCGCGATGATGCCGCGTTCCACGCGGCGATCCGCGATGGCCTGGCGATCGACGAACTCCTCTGGATTGGCCAAGGGCTCGCCAACGACGACACCGACGGCCATATCGACAACCTCGCCCGCTTCATCGCGCCGCGCACGATTCTCGCGGTCAGCGAAGCCGACAAGGCGTCGCCCAACTTCGCCCCCATGCAGGAAAACCTGCGGCGCTTGCGCGAGATGCGCCCACGCGGTCAACGGATCGATGTCATCGAACTCCCGCTCCCCAAGCCCATCCGCCTCGCCGGGCGTGACCTGCCACCGAGCCACGCGAACTTCCTCATCGTGAACGGCGGTGTGCTCGTGCCGCTCTACGGCCAAGACTCCGACCAAGTCGCCATAGGTATCGTCGGCGATTGCTTCCCTGGACGCAAAATCGTCGGCATCGACTGCCGCCTGTTACTCATCGAAGGCGGCGCGCTGCACTGCCTCAGTCAGCAGCAA
>CAISXT010000115.1 GCA_903889525.1 uncultured Opitutia bacterium
ACCCCGAGGGCCATGGCCTGATCGTTGATGGCCTTCGCCTGGGCGGGCTCCATGAGTTCATCCCCGTCGTCCTGCGTCAATGCCGACTGCACCTGCTGGGTGAGGAGTTCGCCCAACACGACCTTCCGCACCTCGGCCACGGCGGCGGCAGGGAGCGGCACCGATTGGGTGAGCAAGGCGATCTGCTTACCCTTCTCTTCCAGCGAGGCCGTCCGCTGAAGACAAGTCTGCAAACCTGCCTTGAGGTAAATTGAGAAGGCCTCGCGATGGAGTTCCATCGCGCGCGTCTGCTCGAGTCCGAAGGTGATGGCGAGGTTCGCTAGGTTGGCCCCCTCCGTAGTCGTAAATAATCGATCAGCCAAATAGGTGGAGACCGCCGCGCGGTACCAACCTTCAAGCTCCTCGCGGCAACGCTTACGCACGCTGCTGCCAACCTGCTTATCAATCTGGGCGATTTCATCCTCCGTTACCCGACACTCAATCGGCGAAGCGGATAACTTATCCCAAAGCAAAACGAGCCCGGCCGTCCGGTTCCCTCGACCGAGCAAGCCGTCTAAGAAATTAGGGTCGCGCACCTCCGGCCGAGGAAAGGGCAAGACCCGCGGCAACGCCGTCAACTCAGACAATAATCTCCAATTCGCCATCCCGGGGGACCAGTAGTAATCAGTCTTCACCAGCTCGCCCGTGGCGAGCTTCGCCATGACGTCCGCTAAGTCATAGGCGCCAATCTCAACCCCATTACGGGCTACGTGCAAGGGGTCGCTGGCCATGGGTAAGACTTACGGCGACTCGGCCCAACCGCCAAGCCCTAACCCACCCCTGCCCAGCGTTCACTTCCGCAGGCGTTCTTCGATGTTATCCGCCACTTTTCGACCCAGGAAATCATACCCCTCGCCATTGAAATGCACATCATTCGGATTCTGCAGTTTGGCGAGGTGGGGCGTGATCGCGGTAAAGAGGTCATCGGTCGGCACCCCCTGTCGCTGCATGACTTCCGCGGCTAAGGCGTTCTTCTCCACCACGGACGCCGCGGTCTGCTTCTGCGCCGCATTATCTGGAATCGGCGTAGTGCTCGCCCAAACGACTTTCGCGCCAGTCTTCTTGAGTCGAATGGTAATCTCTTCGAGCCGCTTGACGTAATCTGCTGCGGGTGTGGCCCGATCATGGATGCCGAAATTAAAATGGATGAGGTCCCACTTCCCCTCCCCCATCCACGCCTCGAGATTCTTGAGGCCGCTGGCCGTCGGCCCGCAGTTGGCGGGGGCGCGATGGACGTTAGCTTTCCCGGCCAGATACTTGCGCACGGCCTGCGTATAACCACGTGAAACGGAATCCCCGATGAGCAACACGCGGGGCAACTTGGGATCGTCCGGCACGAAATCCCAAGCGGTGGAATGGCCGGCAATCTTCTCGCGCTTATGAATCGGTAAGTAGAAGCCGTTGCCGAGATTGGCCTGTAAGACCTTCTCCCACGCCTGCTGGTCTGCTGGCAGGGTCGCCACCAAGGCCTGATATTTTTCTTCCACGACAGCCTCTTGCGCGGCTTTCTTGGCCGCGGCTTCCTTGGCGTTCGTGGGCTCAGCTTTAGACGACTCTGCCGCTGAGAGGGCCAACATCGTTAAAAGCAGAGACCAGAGATTACGCACTTTCATGGGGTCTCCCCATCCTCAGGTTCACCCGCCGGCCTGCAAGCCGTCAGTCACGCCGCCGTGACCACCCGCACGATCTGACTGAGCATCCGCCGGCGTAACGCCTCGGTGCGCGCTCCGGCGGCCGGCGAGGCCATCTGCAAGGCGAATACGCCTTCCGGCCCATTGGCCGCCTGCACAAACTCAGCATCCTCCGCCGCCCAGATACAAGCGGTCGCCCCATTGATTTCCGGATGGAATTGCATGCCGACCGTTTTACTCATCCGAAACATCTGCACGGCACAGACCGAGGTCGAGGCCAGCAAGGTGGCCCCTTTCGGCAACGCACAGGCGTCACCATGCCAATGCAGGACTTCCATTTCGGCCGGCAGTCCTGCGGTGATGGCATCGGTGCCAACCATGCGCAGCGCGCCCCAGCCGACCTCGCGCTGTCGCCGACCTTCCGCATCACGCATCGGCGCCACGGGTGCTCCAGCCGCATGGGCAATCAACTGCATGCCCAGACAGATCCCGATGTTCGGCCAGTCGAGGAGGATACGCTGACGCAAGAGTTCGACGACCGGCGCTAGCCAAGGAAACTCTGGCTTACCGATATCTACCACGCCCATCGGGCCACCCATGACGACAAGGACATCCCGCCCCCCCAGGGTGTCAGGTAAAGGCTCTCCACGAAAGGCTTCGACGACTTCCACCTGATAACCTGCCATGCGCAGAAGCTCCCCGATCATCCCCGGCCCTTCATGGGCGATATTCGTGATACAAACAGCGCGCGGCATGGGCTCCATCCAACCTTCGGAATGTTGGCTGACAATATCAGGCTATGCGAAGGCACGATTTTGCTCATAATGGGTCACCGCCTTAGACCTCATGATACATCGCCTCATTCTCTCCAGCCTGCTTGTCCTTAGCCTCAACGGAGCCCCGGAGCCCGCCGTAAAGGCCGTTTCAGCCAAACCGCCGGCCAAGCCCGCCCCGAGCATCGTTGACGTCGCCTATGGCCCTCACGCCAATCAAAGGCTCGATGTCTACGTCCCCACCAAAGGTACCGGCCCTTTCCCGGTCTTGGTCTGGTATGGCGGCATCTGGAAGCCTGCCCGCAGTGTCCCCGATCCTAACCGCTTCCTGAACGCGGGCATCGCCCTGGTGGCCGTGGGCACCCGCACCCTTACCGATGGCATGGACGACAAGCAGACGGAGCCGGTGGCCTACCTGATGAACGATGCCTGCCGCTCCGTGCAATACGTCCGTGCCCATGCCAAGGAATGGAACCTCAACCCGGACCGTATCGCGGTCGGCGGCGGCTCCCAAGGCGCCCTGCCCGCCCTCTACGTGGGCTGCTCCCCTGATCGCGCCAATCCTACCGCCACCGACCCCGTCGAACGGCAATCCTCCAAGGTCACCTGCGTCGCCGCCTATCGCAGCCAACCTACCATCGACCCCAAACAAATGCAGGAATGGGTCCCCGACGTCCAATGGGGCGCCCCCGCCCTAGGCTACGCCTTCACGGAATCGCTGAAGCGACGCGGGGAACTTCTGCCCATCATCAATCGCTGGTCCCCCGACAAACTCCTCCGCCCCGAATCCGCTCCCATCTATTTCGAAAACAACTGGGGCCTGACCCAGCCTGAAAAAGTTACCGAGCCGGACTATAAAGTACACTCGCCCGCCTGGTCGCTCGGTTTCCAGAAACTCGCCCAAGCCGCCGGGACCACCTGCTTCGTGAAATACCCCGACCACCCGACCGATGGTTACGATGACATCTGGGATTTCATTAAGAAGCGCCTCCTGGCACGCTGAGCTGAGCCCGCCGGGCAAGGCTACTTACTGACGCCGCTCAACGGATGCTCGGTCACGACCTTCCAGGCGATTTCCTGCAGGAGTCGATTCAGCTTCTCCGCTTCGGGAAGCTTAGCTAACTGACCCGGCACCGCCAAACCAACGGGACTGCGCTTATAGATGACGGCGAAATGACAGTATGCCGCGAGCACGCGGATATGCGCCGCCGGATGACCCAAGGGGTCCGTAAAAAGGGCGCTCTGCTTGGTGATACCAGGCGCCTCACCCTTGATGACCTTGTCGCGCAGGGCGATGACGGCTTCGCCACAAGGCACGACGGCAATCTTAGCGGCCACAATCTGCTTGTTCAGGCCAATGACGAGATCATCCACCATCTTGAAGTAGGGGTCATGTTTCTCACGCAACTGCGCGACGGTCTTGGAGTCGCGCTCGATGACCTGCGGCTTCACCCGCATGAGCCAGACTTCGGGGTCTTCAAACGGCACCCAGTTCTGCTGCAGCGTGAAACGAATCTTGGGATTATGCTCGAGGCCGAGCTTCACGAAATTCTCAATACCCTGATCCGGCAACATGGTCATCGCCATGGTGAACAGATCCGCCGAACCCGCGGTGAGGATGGGCTTGGCCTTGTTCTTGTCGGCCGGAAGATCCCAGTGCTGAATCGCCTTGGAGCCACCAATCGAGGAAATCGCCAACTGCTCGTGCCCATTGATGCCCGCCGCCTTGGCCATCTCGGCAACGAGGGGCGGCATCCAGACGTGGAAGCTATGCCCAGCACTCAGCATCTTCAGGCCAGCGGGCGGCGCCGCTTCTTCCGCCGCAAAGGCGGGAGCCAACATGGCAAGACAGGCGAGCAGGATTGGGGTGAATCGCATTCCCGCATCCTTCCGCCTCCCCCAGACGCGTCAATCCCGACCCTTCCGAAAAATCGAAAGGGTCGGGATTGCGTCAGATCTTAGACTCTTCTGACCAGCTTACTTGCTGGAACGATAGGGTCCAGCGGGCAAACCGTCCTGGCCAGCCGAGAACACGCTGACTTCAGGGAAATTAGCCCAGGCATAACGGACTTCCTTGGGCTCCTTGACGCCATCGGCCGAGACCGTGACCTTCACGCCATCAGCCTTAGCCGCGGCGAACGCCCAAGTCTTGCCGTCCGCACCGAGCACACCGAAGCCCTTGCCCTCATTCTTGAGCGTCACGGCACGGTCATAAGTCAGCACCCAAGCATCGCCTTGGCGCTCCGCTTTCACGACGCGCGGAGCTTCGCCATCGGTCCGGGTCTTATAAACCCGCTGTAACGCGACAGCGGCGAGGCGCTCGCCGACCGGAAGCTTATCCGTCGGGTGAATATTCTTCTGATCACCAAGGTCGATGTTCACCGACATCATGGCACCAGGAACGTTGTCGGCGATCCACTCCATGGATTCGCGAATCTTCGGCCAGCCAGCATCTTCGACCGCGAGGTCAGGCTTGCGCATCATAAAACGAGGCAACTGGACGATGATGAACGGGAATTCCTTACCCCAGGCTTTGTGCCAAGACTTGATCATGGCTCCGAGCACCCACTTGTAAGCTTCCGGCTGGACGGCATTGGATTCGCCCTGGTACCAGAGCGCACCACGGACGGAGTAACCGACCATCGGGGCAATCATGCCGTTCCAATTCATGTGCGGACCGTTGGCCCAGACGGGATTCTGGCGCTTGTCTCCCTTGGCAAACGCCGCGGCCTTAGCGGCCACCCCAGCGGCTTCTTTCTCTTCCCAGCCCTTGGCCTCAGGGACCTCATCGTACATCCCCTTCGGACCCCAGGCCTCGGCCCGGGTACCGCCGATAGAAGAATGAATCAGGCCGACGGGCTGCTTGATGTTCGCACGCACTTCGCGACCGAAGAAATAAGCGGCGGCCGAAAAACTAGCGACGCTCTCCGGCGCGACAATCTTCCAGGTGCCCGGCATCTCCTCCATGGGCGCAGCTTTGGGCGTATGCGGAACATAGAAAAGGCGCAGGCCGTTATCGCGCGAGCGAGACTTGGCTTCAGCCGAGACCGCCGGCAGACAGCCGCCGACGGTCATATCCATATTGGACTGACCGGAACCGATCCAGACTTCGCCGACGATGACGTCGTGGGCGGTGAAGACTTCTTCGCCGGAACTGACGACGAGGTCCTTGCCTTCGTCGCTCGGCTTCAGGCCAGCGAGTGCCAGCTTCCATTTGCCATCCGCTCCGGCCACGGCCGAAGCACGGGCCGAACCTAGGGCGACGTCGACCTTGGAACCAGGGTGAGCCTTGCCGAAGACGGCGGCGTCACCGGCCTGCAGGACGGCATGGTCGGAGAAAACGGAGACGAGCTTAAGTTCGCCAGCGGAGGCGAGGGCGGAACAGAACAACACGATCGGGGTAATGCGGGGTAGCATGCCCTTAAGACACCGCCTTTACCCCCAGGTTGCCAAGCCCTAACCACCCCTCTATTATATTAATAATTAGACTCCCCATCCCTCGCCGGTCGCTTACTAATTAAACCATGAAGCCCCTACCCCTGCTCCTGCTTGCCCTGACTTCCGCCGTTTTGGCCGCGGAAGACGCCCCCCGTCCAAACTCCCGGCCTGACCAGGTCCGCCCGCCAGTCGAAGGCCCGCGTCAACCGAACGCCCAGCCCAACAACGACGCCCAGCGCGGGAACCGTAACCTCGGCCTGGAGGTCCAGCTTTCCCCTGAAGAACAACAGCGCCTCCACGAGGCGATGCAAAAGGCCCGGCAAGATCCCGCCGTCCGCGAAGCCCATGAGCACGCGGCGAAGGCCCAACAGATTGCCATGGAGGCACAAAAGAAAGCCCACGAGATCAGCGACGACGCCGCCCGCCGTGCCGATCCTTCCGTCGCCCCTCTCCTCGAAAAAATCCGTAAGGCCATGGAAGCCCGCCAGAACCGGCAGCCCAATCAGCCGACGCCTGGAAATGGCCCTCAGTCCAACCAAGAGCCGCAGCGTGTTAATAAAAATAACAATAAGCCCGAAAATAATATCCGCGAAGATAACAAACCCCGCAACCCCGACGCCTCTCAGCGTGTCGGCAGCAACGAAAACCCCTTCGGTGGTAATCGCGTCGTGAAAAAGCCCAACCAGCCGACGTCTGAGGACAAGCCTCAACCCAATAAAGAGCCGCAGCGTGTTAATAAAAATAACAATAAGCCCGAAAATAATATCCGCGAAGATAACCAGCCGCGTAAACCTGACTCTCCTCAGCGTGTCGGCAACAACGACAACCCCGATGGCGGTAATCGCGTCGTGAAAAAGCCCAACCAGCCGACGTCTGAGGACAAGCCTCAACCCAATAATAAAGAGCCGCAGCGTGTTAATAAAAATAACAATAAGCCCGAAAATAACCCCGAAGCCGGAAAAAACTATAAGAATCCTCAACGCCAAGACCCCCTGTCCCAGCTTTCCCCAGATGAACAACGCCGGGTTCGCGAGGCGATGGGTAAAGCCAACTCCGATCCTTCCCTGAAAGAAGCCCGCGAGGCTGCCGCCACGGCCCAAAAGAAAGTCATGGAACTGACCGAGGAACTGGCCCGCAAAGCCGACCCCGAAATCGCCCCGCTCATCGATAAAGTCCGCAAGGCCATGGAAGCCCGCCGCGACGGGCAGGCGCCGGAAAGCAATCGTAACCGCAAGCCGGGCGAATAAGCCTTAGCCGCTCCCTTCCAAGGCCGACTCATTGAGTCGGCCTTTTTATTTCCCATTTTATCCATTCGGTTCATATTCACCTCACCCCTCCCCACCCATGTCCTTCCGCCCCACGCATCGCTCGCCCTGGTATCTTTCCGCGGCCCTCCTCCTTGCGTCCATGACTGGACTGAGTGCGGCCGACCCTCGCCTCGAGCCACTCAAGGATCTCAACGGGTACTTCCCCTTCCCTGCACCGAAATCTCTTCAGGAATGGGAACCGCGCCGCGATTTCGTCCGGCGCCAGCTCGTCGTCTCTCAGGGGCTCTGGCCGATGCCGACCAAGACTCCCCTCAACGCCGTCATCCACGGCAAGATTGATCAGGGCGATTACACGATCGAAAAAGTCTACTTCGAGAGCGCTCCCGGATTTTATGTGACCGGCAATCTTTACCGCCCGAAGCATGTCACGGGCAAGGTTCCCGCCGTCATCTTCCCCCACGGGCATTGGACCGACGCCCGCTTCCTCTTCCAACCCGATAAATTTGTCCGTGATGAAATCTCCACCGGCCAAGAACGCTTCGAGAATGGCGGCCACAGTCGCTTCCAGTCGATGTGCGTCCAGCTCGCCCGCATGGGCTGCATCGCCTGGCAAATCGACGCCCTGAGCGATTCCGACTCTATTCAGTTCTCGTCCGCCATTGTTCATAAGTTCGCTAAACAGCGTCCAGAAATGAATACCACGGACAACTGGGGCCTCTATAGCCCGCAGGCCGAAGCCAATCTCCAGTCCATCATGGGCCTGCACACCCTCAATTCCGTCCGGAGCGTAGACTTCCTCCTAACCCTACCCGACGTCGACCCGAAACGCATGGCCGTCACGGGCTCCAGCGGAGGCGGCACGCAAACGATGCTCCTCGCCGCCACCGATGACCGCCTGGCCCTCTCCTACCCCGTTGTCATGGTCAGCACTTCCATGCAGGGCGGTTGCTCCTGCGAGAATGCCTCCCTGCTTCGCGTCGGCACCGGCAATGTCGAAATCGCCGCCCTCATCGCCCCTAAACCACAAGGGATGAATAGCGCCGATGACTGGACGAAGGAAATGGCCACGAAGGGCTTCCCTGACCTAAAGGCGCTCTACAAACTCTACGGCAAAGCAGATTTTGTCACCCTTCAGCGCGGCGAACATTTCCCCCATAATTACAACGCGGTCTCGCGCATGGGCTTCTATGCGGTCCTCAACAAGCACTTTAAATTAGGCCAGCCCGAGCCTGTCGTCGAACGCGACTACGCTCCGCTCAAAAAAGACCAGCTGACCGTCTGGGACGCCGCCCACCCTGCACCCAAAGCCGGTGATCCTAACTTTGAACGCGGCCTCCTGAAATGGTTGAAATCTGATGCCCAGCAGCAGCTCCTCGCCGCCGCTGGCTCCAAGGAAGGCCGTGACCACATCCTCCGGCCTGGCGTGGAAGCCATCATCGGCCGCACGCTCGCCAGCACGGGCAAGACCACCTGGACCGCTGCCCCCCACCCTACTGGCGACGATCGGACCATTGCGGGCACGGTCACCAACGTGACACACGGCGAAGAAGTCCAAATTGAATTCCATTTGCCGCGTAACGCCGACGGGCGAGCGGTCTTGTGGATCGATGACGCGGGTCTTAGCTCCGTCCGCAACTCCGATCGCAAGCTACTCCCCGCAGTACAGAAACTCCTCGATAGCGGGGTGACGGTGATCTCCGCCCAGTTGCTCCTGCAGGACGACCCAACCACGCCACACCGGGTCGTCAAAGAAACCCGTCAAGTTCCAGCCTATACCTTCGGCTACAACCATGCGCTCTTCGCCCAACGCACCCACGACGTCCTGACGCTGATTAGCTTCCTCGGTGCCTCGTCTGATCGCTCACTGCCTGCCATCAAATCGGTGGCGTTGGTCGGCTGCCATCACTCCGGACCCATTGCCGCGGCCGCCCGCGCCCTCTCGGGCTCAGCCGTCGCCAAGGCCGCCGTCGATACGCGGGGCTTCCGCTTCGCCAAGCTGCTCGATTACCGCGACCCGATGTTCCTGCCCGGCGGCGCCAAATACCTCGATGTCCCGGGCCTGCTCGCGCTGAGCGAACAACTCCCGCTCCTCGTCGCCGGCGAATCGGATAATGCCCTCTTCCCTGCGGCGAAACTCAGCTCGAGCGATGACTTCACGGCGGCCGCTTCCGCGTGGTTGCTGCAATGATTTCGCGGCGCTCCTTCCTGACGGCGGCGTCGCTGGCACCATTGGCTGGCTTACTCGCCGCGGAAACGCCTCCGCGGATCCGCATCGCCCAAATCGGCACCTCACATGCCCATGCGAGCGGCAAGATGGATGCCCTCCGCTCGCTCTCCGACCTCTTTGAAGTGGTCGGCTACGCCGAACCCATCGCTTCTCGCCGGGACGCCGCACAAAAAGCCGCGACTTTCGCCGGACTGAAATTCCTCTCTGAAGAAGAAATCCTCGCCGATGAGTCGATCCAAGCGGTCGTCATCGAGACCACCCTCGAAGACTCCGCCCGCGCCGCGCTCGCCGCCCTCAAGGCTGGTAAACATATCCACCTCGATAAGCCCGGTGCCGAAAAGCATGCCGATTTCGTGGCCCTTCGTCGCTACGCAGCGGAGCAGAAACGGACGGTTCAGATGGGCTACATGCTCCGCTACAATCCAGGCATTCAACTCCTCGTCCAAGCCGTCCAAGAAGGCTGGCTCGGCGAGATCATGGAAGTCGATGCCTCGATGGGTAAGCTGATTGATGAAGGCACGCGCAAGCGCTTCGCCCAACTTCCGGGCGGCGGAATGTATGAGTTAGCCTGCCACTTGGTCGACACGATCGTAACCCTGCTCGGCCCACCCACCTCCGTCCAAGCCTTCGGCAATGCGACCCGCGCCCCGCAAGACAAGTTCATCGATAATCAACTCGCCATCCTCACCTACCCCAAAGCGACCGTGACGATCCGTTGCAACCATGCCGACCCCTTTGGCGGACCAAACCGTTATATCACGGTCCGCGGCACTCGCGGTGACATGGAGATCCGTCCGCTCGAATCCGGCAAAGGCATGCTTCGTCTCGATCAAACCCGCGGTACCCTCAAAGAATGCCGCCTCTCTGATGACGGAAAGAGCCAGGTGATGATGGCCGTCCCCCGATTTAAGAAAGGTGACAACTATTTTGGACTCCCTGTCCCGAAAGGCCGGTACGATGAAGAATTTCGCGACCTGGCCCGCGTCCTTCGCGGACAAGCCTTTGGCTGGTCCGCGGAACATGACATCGCCGTCCATGCGACGGCGCTACGGGCCGCTGGACTGACACCGTAAGGCCTTACTTCAAGACCTGGGCGGCCGCCTCGTGCATTGCCGCGGCCTGGGCTTCATTCAACTTACCCGTCCATTTAGGAGCGGGCGACTTCACGTCGTAAATCTTGCCGTAAAAGATCAAGGCATTGAGGTAAGTGCCGATAAATTCGGGATGGGAATTGTCCTTCTGGTGCAGCCGGATGGGCGCCGACGATAAATAGTTAAGTTCCCAAGCGTCACCGCAGGGAACCACCATCGCGGCATTCTCCTTGGCCACCACGCCATACCATTTACGGAGCCGAGCCTGCATCTCTTTCGGATCAGCCCCGACGTCCGGCCCCTTCTTGGTCGACGCCCAATAGCCTGGGTGCCGTGCCCACGTCTCGTAGAAATAGATTCGGGCCACGGGACTCTTCGCGCGCACCCGCCTGCACAGCTCGGCAGCGCTCTCGACAAACTCCTTCCGGACCGCTTCATCCTTTTCGGCGATAGCCGGCTCCTGACTCTGCCCCTGAAGAACGACGACATCCCAGCCCCCCTCATCAATCAGCTTCATACTGGCGACGAGACCCAACTGTTGCTTGAGCGTGCGCCCGCCGGGCGTGGCGGATTTGATTTCAGGCACTTTGCGACCAGCACTCTTCACGACCTCTGCGAAAACATCCGGGAGCTTATTCACGCCGGTGTAACTATTGCCGATAAACAAGACCCGCTGCGGATCTTCAGCGTGACCGACCAGCGCACCCAGCAACAGGGAGATGATGCTTAAAAACAAGTTAAGGCGCATGGCCGGGACTTACTTCGCAGTGATACCCCAGATTTTCTCGACCACGAGTAGCATACCTGGATCCTTCTGCTGGAGCTCGGCGCGGTCAAAGGGTTCGAAGTCATTCCGGGCGAAATAGGCCTCGGTGCTCTCGGCGAAATACTCCATCTGGTTATTCATCGCGTAGGCCTTCTCAGGCTTGTCGGTGAACTTAGTTCCCGTCCAGCGGCGGACCGCGTCATAAGTCCCGGAAGCCTTGGCTTTGTCGTAAGCGCCCTTGATCTCGGGGTTCTGATAGCCGCCCAGTACAACTTTATCGTGGTAGGCATGGGCCAGCTCATGCAGCACGAACACGGGCATGCGCTTGGTCTCGGCTTCAAACTTATCGACATCCGTAAACTCGACCGACTTCGCCATGCTAATTTCGCGGCCGGTCTTTTTAACCCAATCGAGCCCACCGTGATATTCTGCCGTGGGGCGGACTCCGGGATAGGGCAGCGTGAAATTGAGCGGGGTCTTCTTCAGTTCCGCGGCAGCCTTGGCCGGGATGAGCTTCAGGACACCCTCCAGATGCTTATCCAGCAAGCCCACGGCTTTCTCCACCACCGCTGGATTCTTGTCGATGAGGCGCTGGTCAATCCGGAGCGTCCATCCGCGCACATCCCGCACCTGTCGATCCCGCCCCGCCATTTGAACAGCGGCACGCCCGAGGGCATCCCCCACCAGGAAATAGGTCTCCGCATTCCCGAACTCATGATGCCCGTGCCCAGTATTCGGGGAATCTTCGGCCTTACGGACGAAATCATGGGTGGGTACAAAGACGACGTTGTCTTTGAACTCAGGGCGATTCGCCACCGACTCCTGGGCCTTACGTAAGGCCGTCCACTCCTTCGGGGCATCGACCCACGGACCAGTCAGTTCACCGATAATCATGGGAAGTCGCGGCACGCCAAATTCCGTCCGCACGTCGTTAATCAGATGGACGAGATTCTGACCATACTCAGGTACGGCAGTCTTGGGGTTCACGCCATCGTTCCAACCTTGATACCAGATGAAACCGGCTAACTCGACGGGCTCACCCGCATAGTCAGGAAAATCCTGCTTTAAGTTGGCGAGCGCCTCGCGCACCTGCGCCACCATGAGCTTGTAGTATTTCCCGGTCTCACCACCCGCGCTCGGCGGGCGGAAATCCTGATAGAGGCTCTTGCCTCCCCACGCCGCTTTGATGATCAGCACTTGGTCGCGATAGGCCTCACCGACCACGTGGCCAAATTGATACTCGGGACCGAAATGATGCTGGTCGCCATACACCGCGTAGCCCAAACCGAGCCCGCCCTTCAGCAGCGGACGATTCTCGCGCTGGTAGCGGATCCACACATCGGAGCGCACCACCCACTTGCCGTCCTTGTCCTTAAGGTGAGCATAGCGCGCAGCGCTGTCCGGTCGCGCCATGACTTCCACGAGCGTACCCTTACCGCCGTTATAATCCTTGCCCGTGAGATCAACGACGGCCTGGCCCTCCATATTGGACTGACCAGCCAAGATGAAGACCTTGAGCTTCTTCACGGGCTCGGCCGCACCCAATAGAATAGACCAGCACAGCAGGATCGGGGCAAATCTCATAAGGGACTTATCGGCTCATTACCTCGATCCCGCAAGCCGAACCCCTATCCCGTTTTCAATTCAGACCTCGATTCAGTCCTCGATTCAGCCATCAATTCAGTCCTCCTCTCTCCCATGTTCACCGCCCCCTTCCCCCTCTCCGGCCTCGCCGATGAAGCCGCCGATGACATGGATGGCCAGATTGCCGCGCATCAGGCCCTCCATTGGTCCTACCTGGAACTCCGCCTGCTCAACGGCAAACAGTTCTCCAGTGCGGCGGTGTCGGATGATGAATTCAGCCGGGCCGTCGATAAGATTGAGGCGGCTGGCATGCACGTGAGTAGCTACGCCTCGGCCATCGGCAACTGGAGCCGCCCCATCTCCGGCGATTTCAGCACGGACTTGGCTGACCTCCGCGTCCTCATTCCCCGCATGCAGCGGACACGGACGAAGTTCGTACGCACCATGAGCTGGGTCCGCGGTGAGACCCCCGAGGACACCTGGCGCGATGAAGGCGTCCGTCGCTACCAAGAAATGGCCAAGCTCGCCGCCGACGGTGGCATCATGCTCCTACACGAGAACTGCGAAGGCTGGGGCGGCCTGTCCGGAACGCACGCCCGCCAATTCATCGAAAGCGTCAACCATCCCAGCGTCCGCTACCTTTTCGATATCGGCAATACCGTCTCCTACGGTCAGGCCACGATGGCCTTCTACCAGGATATCCTACCCTACGTGGAATACGTCCACATCAAGGATTGCCGACGCAACCCGGCGGGCGGGAAGAGTAACGCCTTTACGTACGCGGGTGAGGGCGATGCCCATGTGCGCGAAATTCTGACCGACCTCATCCGCCGCGGCTATAAGGCGGGCGTTTCCATCGAGCCCCACGTCGCCAGCATCGTCCACCTCGGCGAAGGCACCAAAGCCTCCCCGCAGGAACGCTTTGATTCCTACGTACGCTACGGCCAAGGCCTCGAAAAACTCCTCAGCGAGATCCAGTCCATCTCGAGGTAGGGACAGCACCGCGTGCTGTCCTAGCTGCCTCTAGGGTAGGGATGCGATGATATCGCATCCGCCTTCGCAGGTAGGGGCGCCACTGCGTGGCGTCCGTTCGCAGATTAAAGCTTAAACACCTTGGTGGGGACGGCTGTCCCCAGCCGTCCGTTCGCCTACAGAGCTACGCACCTCGATCGAGTTCATATTCTCTCTCTGGCCCTCGTGTCCTCAGGCCCTCGCTTACGCCCCTTGTCCCCGTGTCACCATGCCCACGTGTCCCCTCGAAGGCTCAGCCTTCGCTGGTTGGGACAACCCGCCCTACCCAAGACAG
>CAISXT010000116.1 GCA_903889525.1 uncultured Opitutia bacterium
ATCGGCGTGATGGCGCCGAACCAACGAGGCGCGCCCAAAGCCATCGCGTAAAGCGTCCCGGCGAAGGTCGCCGACCCCATGGCCCAAAGGCGCGCCGGCAAAGCGGAGCGCGCGGCGATGGCACCTATGGCCACGGCGTGCGTCAGCAGATAGAAGGTGGCCGTCTGCCACCAGCCCGCGGCTTCCGGGATGAGCGCGAGCTTGTCCTTCAATCCATGGGCACCGAAGGCCCCCAGCGCGATGGCGGTCGCGCCGAGAAGTCCTGCGGTGACCAGACGATTCATCGCTTACGCGCCAGTATCGGCACCGCTCTTCTTCTGCGTGAAGACGAGACCCTTCTCGCCGACCGAGACGATGACAGGTTCGTCCTTGTTATAATCGTCGCGCAGAATGGATTCGGCGAGCGGGTCCTCGAGCAGACGTTCGACCGCACGACGGAGGGGGCGGGCGCCGTATTTCTCGTCCCAGCCGTTGTCGACCAGGTAGCCACGGGCGGCTTCGTTGACCACGAGCTTCACGCCGAGGTCGAGGAGACGTTTGGCGACCTTGTCGACCTCGATGTCGACGATCTTGGTCATGTGCGTCTTCGCGAGCTGCTGGAAGATCACGATATCGGTGAGGCGATTGAGGAACTCCGGCTTAAAGGCGCGCTTGGTCTCGTCCATGATGCGCTCCTTGAGCTTCTCGTAATCACGGGTGGAATCCACGCCAACGTCGAACCCGACCGAGTTGTTACGTTGCAGCACGTCGGCCCCGACGTTCGAGGTCATGATGATGATCGTATTGCGGAAGTCGACGACTCGACCGAGCGAGTCCGTTAGGCGCCCATCTTCTAGGGCCTGCAACAGGAGTTGAATCACATCCGGGTGGGCTTTTTCGATTTCATCGAAGAGCACGACGGAGTAAGGCTTGCGACGGACCGCTTCGGTGAGCTGACCGCCTTCGTCGTGTCCGACGTAGCCGGGAGGCGAACCGATGAGGCGAGAGACCGTGAACTTCTCCATGTACTCGGACATGTCGATTTGGATGACCGCTTCCTTCTCGCCGAACATACGTTCGGCCAGGGAGCGGGCGAGGAGCGTCTTGCCGACGCCAGTGGGGCCGAGAAAGAGGAAGGAGCCGATCGGGCGACGCGGATCCTTGAGGTCGGCACGGGAGCGACGGAGGGCGCGGGCAACGACTTCGCAGGCACGCTCCTGACCGATCACGGCCGTCTGCAGGTC
The DNA here is from genome assembly GCA_903889525.1 of uncultured Opitutia bacterium. Classification (GTDB taxonomy): domain Bacteria; phylum Verrucomicrobiota; class Verrucomicrobiia; order Opitutales; family UBA953; genus UBA953. The sequence continues at coordinate 1,224 of CAISXT010000116.1, forward strand.
CGTCTCGAGCTCAAGGAGCTTCTTGGTCTCCTTCTTCTCGAGCCGGTTAAGGGGCACACCGGTCCAGTCGGCGACAATGTGGAGCATCTCATCTTCGCCGACGATGATACGCTTCTCGTCGCGCTTCTTGCGCCACTCTTCGAGCATCTTCTCGCGCTTGGCGCGAAGTTTCTTCTCGGTGTCGCGGAGGTTGGCGGCTTCCTCGAACTTCTGATGGCGGGAGGCGTCTTCCTTCTGCTGCACGACCTTGTCGATCTCGGTCTGCACCGTGTCGATGTCGGCCGGGACGTTCAGGGAACGGATACGGGCGCGGGCGCCGGCCTCGTCCATGACGTCAATTGCCTTGTCCGGCAGGTGGCGGGCGGTGATGTAGCGGTGCGAGAGGCGGACGGCGGCCTCGATGGCAGCGTCCGTATATTCACACTTATGGTGCTCTTCGTACTTCGAGCGGATTCCGCGCAGGATGAGCACGGCGTCCTCCGGGGTCGGATCGTCGATTTTGACGGACTGGAAGCGGCGTTCGAGGGCGGCGTCTTTCTCGATGTGCTTCCGGAACTCGGAGAGCGTGGTCGCGCCGACGCACTGGATTTCACCGCGGGAAAGGGCTGGCTTGAGGATATTCGAAGCATCCATCGCGCCTTCGGCGGCGCCAGCGCCGACGATGGTGTGCATCTCATCAATGAACAGGATGATGTTCTTGGCGCGCTTGATCTCGTCCATGATACCCTTAATGCGCTCTTCAAACTGACCGCGGTACTTCGTACCCGCGACCATCAGGGCGAGGTCGAGGGTGATGACCTTGCGGTCGAGGAGAATTTCCGGGACGATACCCGAGGCAATCTCCTGGGCGAGGCCTTCGACGATGGCGGTCTTACCCACGCCAGCTTCGCCGATGAGAACGGGATTATTCTTCGTGCGGCGGCAGAGAATTTGCACCACGCGGCGGATTTCTTCTTTTCGTCCGATGACCGGATCGAGTTCGCCCGCCTTGGCGAGTTCGGTGAGATCGCGACCGAAGGTCTTCAGGAGCGAAAGGCGCTCATTGCGGCCAGGCCGGGAGGCCTCCTCAGAGGAAGATCGGCGTGAGGGAGGCGGAGTATCTTCGGAGGCATCTTCGGAAGGTGGTGGCGTGTCGCCGTCCTTCTTCTCTGATTCGTCGGCGGCGGAGGGATCGATGTCGGCTAGAATTTCCTTACGGCAACGCTCTAGATCGACGTCGAGTTGCTGCAGGACCCGGGCGGCGACGCCCTCCCCTTCCTTCAGGAGGCCGAGGAGAATATGTTCGGTACCGACGTAGGCATGGCCGAGAGCACGAGCCTCCGTGACCGCATGGGCCATGACCTTCTGCACGCGCGGCGTGAGCGGAATCGTGTCGGGAGCCTTCGCTTCCTCCGGTCCAGGTCCGACTTGTTTCTCAACGGCACCACGCACCGTCTTGAGGTCGAGCCCCATGCGACCGAGCACGTTGACCGCGACGCCCTCGCCGAGCTTAATCAGCCCGAGGAGGATGTGCTCCGTGCCGACATAGTTGTGATTGAACCGGCGGGCTTCCGCCCGGGCGAGTTCCACGACCTTGCGAGCGCGGGGAGTGAAATTATTGTTTTTGTCCTTGTCCATAAAGTTGGGTTTGGGCGAAACGCCCGTACGGGGTTGGTAGCAGGGACTATGCCCGAACCATCCGCAGGTTCAAGCGTTCCCCCGATGTTGGTAATAACCCTGCCTTTTGCCTTTGCCAGTCGAGGGGCCTGGGTGTTTGTTCATCAGCAAAACCATGGGAATCAGCATGCAAGCGGCGGGCGAAGCCCTCCGAGACCTCGTCAAGGGTCTCAAAGGGCAGAAAGTGGCCGTATTAGGCCATATGCGCCCCGACGGGGATTGCATCGGATCACAGACCGCACTCTGCCGGATACTCCTGGCCGAAGGCGTTGACGCCCTCTGCGTGAATCGCGATCGCATCCCCCCCAACCTGGTCCCTTACGCCGAAGGTGTGAAGTTCGTCAAAGCCGCTGATTATGACGCGACCGACCGCATCGCCGTCACGGTGGACTGTGCCGATGCGTCCCGCGTAGGGACGGAACTGCTCAGCAAGTTCCCCCTCGGCATTCTTGCCAACATCGACCACCACGCCTCGAATCCGGATTACGCGCAGACCAACATCGTTGTCCGCGAGGCCGCTGCGACCTGCCACATCCTCGCCGCCGGAGCACTCGCAGAAGGCCTGGTCGTCGACACCATCACTGCCAAAGCACTGCATTTGGGTATCCTAACCGACACCGGCCGCTTCTGCTACCGCAGCACCACCGCCGACGTCTTCGCTATCATCGCCGAACTCGTCCGCCGGGGCGCCGATCCGGCCGAAGCGAACTACCGCGTCTTCGAACAGGAAAGTCGCGGCAAACTCGAGCTCACCCAGCGCTTTCTTAATACTATCCTTTTCCATGAGGACGGGAAAATCTGCTCTGGGGAGCTGACGCAGGCGGACTACGCCGCGACCGGCACCACGAAGGAAGATAAGGAGGGGCTGGTCGAATTCCCCCGCTCCGTCGAAGGTGTCGAAATTGCCGTACTCATGGAAGAAGGCGTCGATGGCATCCGCGGCAGCCTACGTGGGCGCGACCCGAAACTTCGCTTAGACCTCTGTGCCGGAAAGCTCAACGGTGGTGGCCACATGCTCGCAGCCGGCTTCAATATGCAGGGCTGCCGCCTGCCGCAGGACCGCGCGAAGATTCTTGGTATCGTTATCGCCCACTATCGCGAATACTCGGCGAAATGAGCGAGCCCGCCGCCGAACCCGCGGGCGTACTGCTCGTCGACAAGCCGCAAGGTATTACCTCCCATGACGTCGTGGATAGCGTGCGGCGCCTGTACCAAACGCGTCGCGTCGGGCACGCCGGCACGCTCGACCCGATGGCCACCGGCTTACTCATTCTCCTGGTCGGTAAAGCCACGAAGGCGTCCGACCAACTGATGGCCCAAGAAAAAGAATACCTCGGCGAGGCGACTTTGGGCGGCGTCACCGACACGCAGGACGCCGAAGGCGAAATGCTGGAGACGAACCCGGTGCCGGAAATCACCGAAACTCAGATTCGCGATGCACTCGCCTCGATGCTGGGCGAACAATTCCAGATTCCGCCGATGCACTCCGCCAAGAAGATCGGCGGCCAGAAGCTCTATGAGCTCGCCCGCAAAGGCCTCGAGGTCGTCCGGGAACCACGTGCCATCCGCATCGACGCCTTTGAATTGATCTCTTGGCAGAGCCCTAAGATCAACTTCCGCGTGCATTGTACCAAGGGCACTTATGTCCGCACCCTCGCCTACGACCTGGGACGTAAACTCGGCCCAGGCGCGCACCTCTCGATGCTGCGACGGACTCGTTCCGGCAACCTAGACCTCAGCCGCGGACATACGCTGCCAGCCCTCGGTGCCATGAATGATGATCAACTTCTCGCCGCACTCGTGCCGGCCCACGAAGCCATCGGTGGTGCCAAAGAATGATTATCAGCCCGGCCATTCATCTCGCCATCGGCGCCTTTGACGGGGTCCATCTCGGGCACCGGGCAGTCCTCCACTCCGCCCGTGAAGCCGCGCGCGCCGACGGCGGAATCGTCGGTGTGCTGACTTATGACCCTCACCCGAGTAAATTCTTGCGGCCCGAGTCGGCTGTTCCGCTGATTTTCACGCGTGCCCAGAAAGATAACCGGCTGACCGAAGCAGGCGCGCAACTGATTCATCACGAGAAGTTCGACCGGGCCCACGCGGCCATCGAAGCCACCGATTTCCCAAAGTGGCTCAAAGCGAATTTTTCACACCTAAAGTCCATCCATGTCGGTTCTAATTTTCAGTATGGTCGCGGCCGGGCGGGCAATGGTGAGAGCCTGATTGCCCATGCTGAAATCCAAGATTTGAGCGTGAGGCTCGTGGCAGCCGTGCAGCTGGGCAAAGAGACCGTGAGCAGTTCGCGGATCCGCCAGTGCCTGGCCGCAGGCGACCTCGACCTCGCTAACGCGATGCTACTCCGGCCCTACGAAGCCGAGGGCACCATTATCAGCGGAAGACAACTCGGCCGCACCATCGGCTACCCGACCGTCAATATCGCCTGGGAGCCCGAACTTAAGCCGGCCTTCGGTGTATATGCCGTCGAAGTCATCTTTAACGGAGAAGCCATGCCGGCCGTCGCCAATTACGGGCTACGGCCGACCGTTGAATCAGGGCTAGTCGCGCCACTACTCGAAGCCCATATTCTGCGCGGCCCAGCACCTTCGACGGGTGACGTCGTCCGCCTTAGCTGGGTCCGACGCCTTCGCGCTGAACAAAAGTTCGTCGACCTAGATGCGCTGCAGGCACAGATTGCGAAAGACTCGGCGGCAGCCAAGCAAGCACTCGGCTTGCGGGGCTGATTTAGTTCAGAAGCTTTGGGCGAACTTCTTGATGATGCCGCCGAAGGCGCCGTTGGAGAAGAACACCACGCAGCGGGGCGACTTATCCGACTTCACGAGGGTGGTGAGTTCAGCGAGCAGAGCATCGTTGGAAGCCGGGGCGAAGCCCTTCTTGCCGGCTTGGGTAATTGCAGCGGCCACGCCCTCGCTGTCGAAACGTTCTTCGCCGAGTTTGTCGGCGCGGTGAGGGGGGGCCAAGAAGACCTCGTCGGCCTTCTTCAGCGCCTCGCGGAAGGCATCCTGCATCACCTTGCGGGCGGCGGTGTTGCTGCGCGGCTCGAAGCAGGCGACTAAGCGATGCTGCGGATAACGCGCCCGTAGAGACTCCAAGGTCAAATCGAGCGCGGTCGGGTGATGGCCGAAATCTTCAATCACCGTCAGGTCGGGGCGGTCGACGAGCACCTGCTGGCGCCGCTGGACGCCTAGGAACTTGTCCAACGCCGCGAGCTTCAACTTCGTCGGATCCCCAGCGTCGAGCAGAAGGCCTGCGGAGACGGCGGCCATCGCCGCGTTACGGGCGTTGAAGAGACCAGGAAGGGCCCACTTCACCCTACCCCACTCCTTGCCCTTCCAGAGCAACGTGAAGGACGAGCCCGTCGTGGATTCCTGGAAATCGGCGATGATAACATCATTACCGCTGCCGGTGCCCACGCGGACGACGGGAGCCCAGGTCACGTTCTTCACTAAGCCGAGGACGTTGGCGTCGTCGCCATTAGCGACAATCGTGCCGTCGCGAGGGACGATACGGATGACATGCGAGAACGTCCGCAGGACATCATCGAGGTCGCGAAAGATATCGGCGTGATCGAACTCGCAGTTATTAATTACGAGCACGTGCGGGAGATATTGGATGAACTTGCTACGCTTATCGAAGAAGGCCGTGTCGTATTCGTCGCCTTCGATGACGAAGGGGCCACCCGGCTTACCCGGGTGCGAAGAATCAGGGAGGTCGCGGGGGACGCCGCCAACAAGCCAGCCTGGGCTGGCGCCATTAGCCTTGAGCAGGACCGCGGCCATGCAGGTCGTGGTCGTCTTACCGTGGGTACCGGCCACGACGACGTTGCGGCGATCGTTAAGCAGGCGCGTGCGCAGAAGTTCCGGGAGCGAAACGTAAGGCTGGGCGCGGGCTTCGAGCAGCCATTCTACTTCGGGGTGTCCGCGGGAGGCGACGTTGCCGACCACAACGAGGTCGGGCTTAAGCTGGACCAGGCGTTCGACGGACCACCCTTCCAGGATATCGACGCCGGCGCCGCGCAGGTGATCAGACATCGGCGGGTAGATACCGGTGTCGGAACCCATGACCTCATGCCCCAAGGCGCGCATCAGCAAGGCGGCGTTACCCATCGCTGTACCGCAGATGCCCATGAAATAGATCCGCATAGGGCAGATAAAAGCCCTCGGGGGCCTGAGGGCGAGAAAGTTAGCGGGGGCCGGTGCTAAACAGGAGGACCCCGGCCACCTTGCGGCGGCCGGGGTCCGATACCTTACTTTGACTGTGCTAACCTGGCTTTCGCTGTCGGTTACTTGACTGTCCGTCCGTTACTGACGTTGTCCTTACTGCCTTTCTTTCTGTTTTCACCGACTTCTGGCCGTACTGACTTCGACTTTCACTGACTTGGTAGCCCTCACTGACAACCGGCCGGCACCGCACTGTCCTTACGCCGCCCTTCCCAACTCACCCAGGTCTGTCGGATGCGGATGATTCCTTTTTTCCTTATCTAGGCGATGGCGACGGCGAAGCTGACGGTCGACCTTATCGACCAAAATATCGATGGACTTGTACAAGTCATCCGACTCTTCCCGGACAACGATGTCCGGTCCGGGTAGTTCCAGCCGGATTTGAGCCCCGAATTCGCGACTGTGGTCGCTGCAGCGGGTGTAGACGAGTTCGACGAGCACGCGGATGATCCGCGGGTTGTGGCGCAGCAGTCTTTCGACCTTGGCGCACACCGTTTCCTTCAAGGCGTCGGTGAGGTCCATATGGACCCCCGTCACGACGATCGGAGCACTTGTCATGTGTGTTGTGTTTTTGGGGGTGACGTGAGACTCTGCGCCCATGTCAAAGAACAAGACCGTCGATGAATTCTTCAGGAGTTTTTCCGTGGTCATCATATCAGGGGCTTCTTCCGGGATCGGACGCGCGATACTCTCGCGCATCAGTAATTCTGAGACCAAAGCCGCGGTGTTCAACCTTTCCAGGACGATACCTGAGGGCGTCCCGAATTCCCTGAACTTCACTCACCTTACCTGCGACCTCTCGCAACCCGCTGACATCGTGTCGGTTGTCTCCGAATTACGGAAACTAATGCCCCGAGAAGGCAGGATGCTACTGATTAATAACAGCGGCTTCGGTGCCTATGGAGAGTTTCCGGCACCAGGCGTCGACCACACCTTGAAGATGATCGACGTCAATGTGCGCGCGCCAGTCGAACTCACCGGACGTCTTTGGGACGAGTTGAAAGTACGCGGCGGCATGGTCGCCACCGTCGCTTCGCTCGCTGGTTTCCAGCCGACGCCATTGATGACCACGTATGCCGCGACGAAATCCTTCATGCTCGACTGGAGCGTCGCGCTCGATGCCGAAGCGAAGCGACACGGGATCCGCTGCGTGGCCATCTGCCCTGGGCCCGTGTCGACGAATTTCTCCAAGGCTGCGGGGTTCGCAAGCTCGACCGGCCTCAGCGGGCAGACCTCGGAGGAGTGTGCGGACGAAGCCGTGCGTGGCATGGCGGCGTATCGCCCGGTGGTGATTACGGGCTGGAAGCACAAGATCCTAGCCGTCTTCTCGGCGCGTCTACCTAAGCCTTGGGCGGCTGCCATCGGCCTACGGATGATCCAGCGCCTGCGGCTGGATCGCTACGTGAAATAAGCCTAAGCCTACTTCGCCCCGTCGAGCAGTTCGCGGGCGTGGGAGAGCGCGACCTTGCTGGCGCGGTCACCCAGCATGCGGGCTAACTCCGACTCGCGATCCTTACGCTTACCGTGGACCGGGGAGATCTCGACCATCGTCGACTTGTCGTCCTGCGTCTTCGTGACGACCAGGTGGGCATGACCGAGGGCAGCGACCTGAGGAAGATGCGTTACGCAAAAGACTTGGTGTCCCTTGCCGAGCGCGGCTAGTTCCCGGCCGACCTGGGCACCGATTTCTCCGCCAACATTGGCGTCGACCTCGTCGAAGACTAGGACCGGGGTACGGTCGACGGCGGCGAGCACGGTTTTCAAGGCGAGCATCACGCGGGCGGCTTCGCCACTGGACGCGATCTGGTCGAGAGGAAGGAGGTCCTGGCCGGCGTTCGGGCAGAAAAGGAAGCGGACTGCATCGGCGCCACGGGGTCCGAGTTCGGCGACCCCGACCTCGATACGCAGGTCAGCCTTCTTGAAGCCGAGCGAACCAAGCATCTTGCGGGCGTCAGCGGCGAGTTTCTCGGCGGCCTTCGTGCGGGCCACGCGGAGAGCCTCGGCCTGCTTGCGGAGTTCCTTCTCCACCTTGGCCGCCTCGGCCTTCAGCTTCGCGACCCGGGCTTCGACATCGCCCTGCGAGGCCAGCCGACGTCGGAGCGCCTCGCGCTTCTCGCGGACCGCTTCGGCACCTGGCCCGTACTTGCGACGGAACTCCAGCCAGAGGTTCATCTTCCCCTCTAGCTCGGCGGCGGATTCTTCGTCGGAAGAAAGCCCGCGGCCGAGGCGTGCGAAGTCGGCGCGAATGTCTTCCGCTTCGGCCGCGAGAGAATTCAAACGGTCGCGCAGCGTTTCGGCATCGGCGTCGATGCGGGCGATGTCATCGCCAGCCTTCAGTAACTTAGGCATCACCTCGCCGAGGCCATCGGAGCCGAGGCCGGACTCCAGCTGGCCAAGTAAGGCCGCGAGCTCTTGGGCGCGGGAAGAGCGGGCGTGGTCACGTTCGAGCTTGGTGATGGCCTCTTCGGAGAGGTCGAGCGAATCTAACTTCTCGAGTTGGGAGCGCAGGAAGGCCGCTTCGTCTTCGGAAAGACGTTCGGCCGTGGCGGCTTCGGCCGCCTCGCGGAGCAAATCATTGCGCAGGCGCCAGCCGGTACGGTAGGTCGCCAGCGCGGCGGCCAGGCCGGCATGCAAGTCGAGCATCTCCAGCTGAGTATCGGCGCGCATCAGCTTCTGCGGCTCGCCCGGCCCATGGAAGTCGATCCAGAGTTCGCCGAGCTGCTGGAGTTGCGTGAGCGTGGCCGAACCACCGTTGATCGAGATACGGCCCGCCTTGGTCGCATGGACTGAGCGCTTCAGGATAAGCAGACCATCGTCGCAGGCCGGTAGATCGAGTGATTTCAGGACTTCGTCGAAACGCTTGTCGCCGTCGGTCTCGAGTTCGGCCTCGACCGAGCATTCTTCGGCGCCCTTGCGGACGATTGTCTTCGCGGCGCGATTACCCGCGAGAAGCGAAAGCGCGCCAAGCAGCACGGACTTACCCGCGCCGGTTTCGCCCGTGACAACCGTAAAGCCGGAGCCCAACTCGAGCTCGGTGCGATCCATCAAGGCGAGGTCACGGATGTTGAGGCGGCGAATCATGCAGATGGGCGGCTTCCGAACAAAGCGGAGCCGACACGGACACAAGTAGAACCTGCGGCGACGGCGGATTCAAGGTCTCCGCTCATACCCATGGATAATTCCGGCAGGGCGACTCCGAAGCGGGCGGCCAAATCGTCCCGGCAAAGTCGTAACGCGGCAAAGGTGCGATCGGCCACGGCGGCGTCGTCCGAAAGCGGGGCGATGGCCATCAGCCCCTTCACAGCCAAGGCCGGGTGAGCCAAGGCGGCCTCGAGCAGGCGGGGCGCGTCGGCCAGGTCGCAGCCGAACTTAGCAGGGTCGTTACCCGAGTTCACCTGCAGCAGTACCTCGCGCTTCAGACCCAGCTCACCCGCAAGGCGTCCGAGGCGGGTGGCCAGTTCAGCGGAATCGACACTCTGGATGACATCAAAGGCCTGCAGGGCATGCTTAGCCTTATTGGACTGCAGGTGGCCAATCAGTTCCCAGCGGAGGTCGGGCGGGGCCAGGGGACGTTTCTGAACGGCCTCTTGGACCCGATTCTCCCCCACCGACCTCAAGCCGTACCCATAAGCAAGGAGGGCGGCTTCTACGGGGTGCGTCTTGGTCACCGGCAACAGGCGAACGGTGGCCGGGTCGCGCCCCAACTGGGCACAGACGGCCGTAATGCGGGCCTGCACCCCGTCACAATGGGCCTTAAACTGGTCGGCGGAGACCATTTGAACCAGAGGGAGGGAGAACGGGCGGGGAGTCAATGCGAGGGGCGCATCTGCACGCCAAGGTGCCTCAAAATCGATAAGCAAATCTACACTTGAAGGCTTATCTCATTAGATTTATTAATCTGTTCGACGCGCCCTGCCATGCACATCGAGAACCTAAAAATCTTCCGTGACCTCGTGGACAATGAAAGTTTCTCCAAGGCCGCTAAGCTGAACGCCATCACCCAGTCCGCCGTGAGCCAGCAGCTCCGCTCAATGGAAAAGCATTTTAACGTCCTGATCGTCGACCGCAGCCAGAAGCAGTTCCGGCTCACGCGCGAAGGTCGCAGCCTCTATGAGGCCGCCAAGGACATCCTCAACCGCTACGAACAGGTCGGCAGCGAGATGCAGGAGATGCGTAAGGTCGTCAGCGGCACCGTCCATATCTCCACCATCGTCTCGATTGGCCTCCACGAACTACCACCTCACGTGAAGAGCTTCATGCAAGAGTTTCCCCACGTGAACGTGCGCGTCGAGTATCGTCGCTCGAACCTCGTGTACGAGGATGTCATCTCGAACGCCGTCGACTTCGGCCTCGTCGCCTTCCCGCAGAAAACCCGTCAGGTCGAAATCATCCCACTCATGGAAGACCAGCTAGTCGCCATCTGCTCGCCACGGCATAAGCTCGCTGCGAAGAAGGAAATCGACCTCGCCGACCTACAAGGCGGTAAGTTCATCGGCTTCGACCAAGACATTCCGACGCGCAAAGCCCTGGACCAGTTTTTCCGCGAACAACGCATCGAGCTCGAGCCATCCATGGAGTTCGACAACATCGAGACACTTAAGCGAGCCGTCGAAGTTGATGCGGGCGTGGCGCTCGTCCCGGAGGGTACCATCCGCCAAGAAGTCGAGCAAGGCACGCTGGTCATGCTACGCCTCCGCGACCGGCGCGTGGCCCGGCCGCTGGCGATTCTCCATCGCAAGGGGCGTGTCCTCACGCCAGCTATGAAGCGTTTCATGACGCACCTGCTCAACAGCACCAGCGTCAAAAGTAGCGCGTAATCACACCCGCCGGGCGGCAGTCCGGGCGGCGACAAGAAATCCCGGTATCGCCAGCGCGCAAAGCAGGCCAATCCCCAACCACAGCATAGACTGAGCGGCGGGCGCCCGCAGCGCGGTGATAGCCAATCCCCACCAGATCAGGGCACCCAGTAGTGGCTCCCAGTAACGCCGCAGGGCGGCATGCGCAAGCGACCATGAACCAAGCAACACGCAAGCCAGGGCGGCGGCCATGGGTGCGGCAAGTAAGCCGAGGGCGAAGTGCGCATAACTAATAAAACACAGCGTTACGGCAAGCCCGACAAGTAAAGCGGTGTTTAACCGAAAGTGCGTGGGCAGTAAATAAAGCTTCACACGATGTGCGTGGAGATAGTAAAGCGATGCCATGACAGCCATAATCAGCGTCAGGGTCCAGACGTAGAAAAGCCCGCGGATGGGAATCGCGTATTGGTCAATCGCCCATTGCGCCAGGAAACATTTGGCGGCGATCAGCGACCAAATGGCGCCGAGACGGTCGGTGACCAAGGCCTCGCGATAGGCCCGTTCGACAGAGAGCGAGAGCTCCGCATCATGGGCGGGAGGCAAGGAAGTCACGGAGGGCGACATATCCTAACTAGCCCACAATTTAAGGCTCCGGATGGCCACGGCCACGGAAGGAGGCACTTCTTTTTCCCAGCCCGCGTCGCCCTTGCGGATGCGATCGGCGAGAGTGCGTGGCTGGCAGGCCATCGCCGAAGGATCCGCGCCCGTAATCGGAACCAAGAACCCGTTATTCAAAAGGTGCTGGAAAAGCCCGGAGACGGAAGGCCGCATCTGGATGTCGGAGGCCGTGATAACGGAATCCTCCGCGACGCTGTAGCTCTCTGGGAAGCAAACCTTGCAAGCGACCGGATCGAGAATGAGGCGGCGCAATTGATCGCCGCGCATCGGGTAAACCATGACACGGACCCCGTCCTTAAAGAGCCGGCCGCACGATTCGAGCACGCCACCCTCGAGGTGGGTGTAATGCTCAGGATTGAATAAATCCACGAGGTTATTCATCCCCGCCACGAGCGTGATGCTCCCCGTCGTATGCAGACGGAAGTAGGCCGGCAGGCGATACCAACCCCGATGCCGGGTAACTAACAGCGGGTGCTGCATAGCACCCACGAGCCGAATCCGGTCAATGAGTTCGGATTCAGGGTGCGGGTCGGCACCAATGCACATTTCGAAGAGCGGCAGGACATCCTTGCCACCATCCGGCAGGCTCCGCATCGCGCAGGCGAGCATATCTTCATTGACGATGGAAACCGGCCTGAAGGTGCCGCGGGCGACCAGGACGGACTTTTTGTAGAAATATTCGCTCGGCACCTGCGGGGAGCCCTCGGGACCGAAGAGGACCGCATCCGTCAATCCTAGGCGCACGAGGCGTAAGGCCGCGGAACGATTATCGAAGGCACCAAACGCTGGGCCACTAAAATGGGCGAACTCGACCTCAACCCGGCCCGCTCCGACTTCCTCGACTAACGCATTGAGGAAATTGTCGACGCTGTCTCGGGAGTTGAGAGCGGCGTGAATGAGGTTAACTCCCACGGTACCGAGAGCGTCCTGCTGGCGTCCAGCATCCTTATCCCAGAGGCGCAGATGTAGAATGACTTCGCTAGGCTCAGCTTGAGGTGCGTCCTGGAAGCGGATCCCAATCCACGAGTGCCCCTGCCCCCGCCCATCATGCGGCGTCGTTGCGACGGTATCCGCAAAAGCGAAAAATCGGGTGACCGCTCCGCGCTCCACTTTAAGCCGGTCAACGAGTAGCCCGTATTCATGATCGAGCATCTGCTCGAGACGCTCCCGGGAAACATAACGCTGAGGGTGGCCGTAAATCGCATCACTTACCCGCATGTCATAAGCGGAAATGCTCTTAGCTACCGTACCAGAGGCCCCGCCTGCTTTGAAGAAATGGCGGACAACTTCCTGCCCGGCACCGATTTCGGCAAAAGCGCCATAGGCCGACCGATCAAGATTGATGGCTAAAGCCTTGCGGGAAACAGCGGCACCGGGCGTGGACTCGAACATAGGCCGAGATTAGCCACCACCGCGGACGGCATCGAGAGGAAAGAGGCTGAAATCGTTTGCTTTAAGTTGGCGAAAAGAAGCCATGCGGACATAAATAGGCACACCCAACGCCTCTCCGCGACCACCCCCAAATCCCATGAAAGATTTCTTTAAGTCGGTACTCGCTTCCGCCGTCGGCACCTTTTTCGCCGGCATGCTGGTGTGCTTCCTGCTCGTCGTGCTGATCGTCGCCGGGATCAGCACCACTAACCATGCCCCAGATAGTAGCACGGTCGCCATCAAGCCCAAGACGATGCTCGTCATCGGCAATGACCTGACGGTCAACGACACGCCGGCGAACGGCACCCCCGGACTCAGCGTCCTGCTCGGCAATTCTACTGGACCGGAAGTCGATCTCCTCCGGGCCTTGGAAGCCATCGATTTGGCGGCAAAGGACCGGAACATCTCGGGCATCCTGCTCTCCGGCGAACTCATCGCCGGGGCGGTGCAAAAAGCCGAGCTGCGCAAGGCGATCGCTGGGTTTAAGACTTCTGGAAAGCCTGTCATCGCTTGGATCGAGAATAGCTCCCAGGGACAGTACTTCATGGCGACCGCCGCCGACAAAATTTACATGCATCCGGCCGGAGATTTGGAATTCAAAGGTCTGGCCTCCTACCACATGTACTACGGAGACACCCTCAAACTGGCAGGAGTCGGCGTGCAGGTCACCAAAGTCGGGAAATATAAGTCCGCGGTGGAACCCTACCTCGGAGCGACCATGAGCGAGCCCGCCCGCGAACAATCCGAACTCCTGATGTCGAGCATCTGGAGTCGCATCGTCAAAGACATCTCCGCCTCCCGTAAACTGAGCGAAGCCACCCTGCGGGCGGCGGCTAATTCTGCCGGCGAATTCAATGCCGCGACCGCGCTCAAACTCAAATTAGTCGACGGTATCCTGCAGCGAGATGAACTCGTCAAGGCAGTCCGCAAGGCCGGCGCCGCGGACGATGAATCGGGCACCTCTTTCCGCCAAGTCTCCCTGGGGCGCTACGCCGGGAAGGTAAACTTCCCAAAAGGTTCTGGGAAAATCGCGATTGTCTATGCCGAGGGCGAAATTGTGGACGGATGGGGCTCCCCGGAGGATATCGGCGGAGACCGCCTTGCCCGGGATCTGCGCATGGTGCGGGGAGATGAACGCTACAAGGCCGTCGTGCTGCGCGTGAATAGTCCTGGGGGCTCAGCCTTTGCCAGCGACGTGGTCGCCCGGGAAGTAAGCCTGCTGCGTGAAAAAGGCCTCCCTGTCGTTATCTCCATGGGCGACGTCGCCGCCAGTGGCGGCTACTATATCGCCGCAAAGGGCTCCTATATCATGGCTGACCCTTCGACGATCACCGGCTCAATCGGGGTCTTCGGATTACATTTCAACTATGAGGAGCTGGCCAAGAAAGTCAGCCTTGGGACCGATGGCGTCAAAACCGGCCGCTATGCCGACTTGCTCGCCAGCCACCGGGCGGCCACCCCAGAGGAACTCGCCATCGTCCAGAAGATGGTTGATGGCGTCTATGAGGACTTCCTGCAGGTCGTAGCCGAGGGGCGTAAATTAAAACGCGACGATGTCCATGAAATCGCCCAAGGAAGGGTTTGGAGCGGGCGCGACGCCCTGGGCATCAAGCTCGTCGATAAGTTTGGCGGCTTGCGGGATGCCATCAAGGAAGCCGCTACCCGCGCCACGCTCACCCAAGCGGAGTGGGTGCAAATTCCGGCACTTAATTCTGGTCGCGAATCCTTACTGCAAAAAATCCTTTCGGATGCCCACGACGAGAATCCGATGTTCGCCAAAGCCTCCGCGGACCGTGATCCGGTACTGCAATTCCTCAAGGCCCACGCGGATACCCTAAAGTCCATCCGCGCCCTCAACGACCCGAAGGGCGTCTATCTGACCTGCCCGCTCATCCTGCGTAAGCAGTAATCGACTTAAGGCTGCTGCGGCATCTGGGCCCGCGCTTCGGGTAACCAGGATTGCAGCTGCTTCACCCGGGTGGCATCAGCCGGATGGGTCGAGAGGAACTCGGGCGGCTTAACGCCGCCAACCTTCGAGAAGCGGTCCCAGAAAGCCGGAGCGGCCTCCGGCTTATAGCCAGCCCGGGCCATGAAAAGTAGACCAAGATGATCGGCTTCCGATTCATGGCTGCGGCTGAAAGGAAGTAAGATGCCATACTGGGCACCGACGCCGACCGCAGCCATCCAACTGGAACGCGTCTTGGTGGAGGAGTTTTTCGTGGCCTCATCGGCGACCGCAGCGGCGATCGCTACGCTCATCGACTGAGAGACGCGCTCGGAGCCATGTCGGCAGATGACGTGGGCAACCTCATGCCCAAGGATCACCGCGATATCGTCATCCGTCGGGGCGTATTGAAACATTCCAGAATTAAAACCGATCTTGCCGCCTGGCATCGCAAAGGCGTTTGGCGTCTTGTCATCAATGACGGCGAACTCCCACTTCGAACCGGGGGGCAGGACGCCGGCCCGATCATCCCGGCGGGCGGCGGCGACTATTTTAAGTCCGATTTCCTTGATTTTGGCGAGGCGCTTGTCGCTCGGCAATTTCTTCATCTTCGAGAACTCGGAGGCCGACATCGAAGCAACTTCGGATTCATCGACAAAGATGAGCTGCGAGCGTCCGGTAACCGGGGCGTGCTGACAACCGGCGAGGGCTAAGGCCAAGAGGAGGAAAGTGAGTGGGCGCATGATCAAAATATTAAGGCTTAGCTGGCCCGCCCTCTTCAGGGCTGCCGCCAGATGAAACATAGTATTTCTTGTAAGCAGAATCGTAGTAGTCCGTGTACACTGAGGCCATCCGCTGCGACATACTATTAAGCACCACCCCAAGCAAGGGGGCTTCGGCCTCCTTCAATCGGGCGATGCAAGCCACCGCGTGGCGGAGATTCACCGCATTATAGCGAACAACGTAAATGAGCCCGTCTATCTTCGGGAGCAGGTGCAACGCGTCCGAAACCGCTCCGAGTGGCGGGGAGTCGATGAAGATGCGATCGTAGCGCCCGCGAAGCTCGTCGAGCATGGCGAGGAATTTCGGGTTATTGATCACCTGGGTGGGATTCTTACAGCTCATCCCGACGGGAAGAACATCAAGGCCAGACGCCACGTCCCTGACGATGGCCTCCTCAAGGGTCGACTCCCCGTTAAACCATCGGCTCAAGCCGCCATCGACGGTGAAGCCTAGAGAGGGGCCGACGTTGGGCAAACGAAGGTCGGCGTCGATGACCAGCACCCTTTCCGCATGTTGCGCAAAGATCAGGGCGAGATTCGTTGCCACGAAGGTCTTGCCTTCGCTGGGACGGGTAGAGGTGACGAGGAAGACCTTACTCGTGGCCGCAGCCGGATTGACCTTCATCGAAGAATAGATGGCCCGGATGGCCTCCACCGCGACGGGGTCCTTGCCTTGGCGTGCCAAGAGCGCTCGGTCGGGCCCAGAGACTTCCGTGACGCGGGGGACGGTGCCCAGCAGTGGCAGCCCCAGGCCACCTTCGACATGCTTGGCCGACTTAATTCGGTCATCGAGGGTGCCCATGATGACAATCAAAAGGGCGCCGAAAACCACTCCGACGCCGAGACCGAGCATCGCATTGAAATAGTAGTTCTTATTAATGGGCTTATCCGAGACCGAGGGCTGATCCAGGATTCGAATCGAAGTGCTGGTGCCTGAAGTTGAGGAACGCAGCTTGGCTTCCTCATAGCTCAGTTTCATACGAGCGAGGAATTCTTCACTTGCGCGGACTTCCTTGTCCACTCGCTCGAGCTCGATATTAGCCGCCTGGAGTTTGGAAATCTCCCCTTCCTTGGTTTCCAGATTCTTGACGATCGCTTCGTAACGGGAGCGGGCGTTATCCAACGAGGCCAAGACCCGCTTAACAGCTTGCACGACCGCCTCGCGGTGCTCCTTCTGCGTCTCGGCGAGCTTCGCACGTTCATCGATAAGTTTCTGGTTCTTCTCGGTATAGCGCTTTTCCATCGTCCCGATACTGATCTTCAACTGACTGAGCGAAGCTAAAGCATTGGCCACCGTGGTGTCCGCCCGAATCTGAGGAATATCGCCGAGGTCCCGGGCCGCCTTCTGGTACTCTGTAATCAAAGCCGCGATGATCTCCAATTCGTCCACTTGCTTGCGGGTCTCCTCGCGGTCTTTCACCAGGACGGAGCGTTCGGTGGTGAGGGTGTTAGTGTCTTTCGCGATGGAGAGTAATTTCTGATTCTTAATCAGTTCGTTCTTTTGCTCGTAGAGTTTTCGGACCTTGTCATCGAGGGTTTCGATCTCAATACGGGCCTTCTCCACCAAGGGGTTGGTGATGGTGAGTCGCTCATCTTCGCTGTACTTCGTAATGGCTTCACAAAACAAGCGGGCCACCTGGCGCGAAAGGTCGCGATTCGGGTGCGTGAAGTCGATATTGATAACGAGGGTCTGGCGCTGCGGATTGATCGCCCGCTGCTTCGCAAAGACTTCCTGTTCAGTCAGTGGGCCGCTGAAGACATTACCTCCCTGATACGGTTCAAGCACGAGTTTGCGCTCGGCCGTGGTCAGGCGTTTCGAGACTCCTTCGATGATACTGGCGCTCCGCATCGTTTCGACCGCGGTAAAGAAGTCGTCATTGGAGATGATTTTGAAATTATCTTCGGCCGCCGAGGTGCCGCCGGCGAGATTGGGCGCGAGACGAAAAACTCGCAGGCGGCCCGTCGCCCGATATTCGGGCATCACATTGTAGGCGAACAACAAACTAAGAGTCGTGAAGACGAGAGCTGAAAGGAGAATCCACCAATACCGCTCGCGCAGCATGGTGAGATAAGTCCGGAAGGTACCGCCCTCGGCGGCCCCATAGCGACCGTAGCCACCGTAATTACCGTAGCCCTGACCGCCGTAGTTGCCTGCGCCGTAGCTATTATAGCCTCCCCCATAACTGCCATAGTTACCGTACCCGCGATTCCCTTCAGGCGGACGTTCATTGGATTGGCCTTGAGGGCCGGGCGAAGGAGTGGCCATGGAAAATCAGATGCGGCTGTCTTCGACGTAAATCTGGTCTTCGTCGTCGAGAATGAAGTCTGGCTCGTCGCCGGAATCGATGCGCCGCATGTCCTTCGTGATCACCTGGGTAGCACCGTCGCGGATGCGCTTAACCGCGACATCGGAACGTCGGCCGCGAGGCAGAATCCCACCGGCCATGGATAAAGCCCGTCCGAGGGTGAGCGTTTCCTCCGGGGGGATGGACACCGGACCGGGCTTTCCAACGTAGCCCGACACATAGACGCGACGCTCAGCGTAGCTCACGATACTCATGACCACCTGCGGCTCCTTGAAAAAAACCCGGAACTGCTTGGCGATTTCATCCTGTGCCTCGGTGAGGGTCAGGCCGGCAACTGGAATAATCTGCTTAAGATAGGGGATATCGACCGTACCGTCGGGATTGATCCGTCGTTCAATCTGCGTATCCGGCTCATTAATGACCAGGACGCGGACGAAGTCGCGCGGCCGGAGTCGGTAACTATTTCGGCGATCCACTGTTTTGGCAGGAGCAATGGGAGGGGTGGCAGCCGGGGCGGCAGCAGCGGCGGAAGCCGGGGCCTGAGCCAGCGCCGGGGCTGCGGCGGCAACCGGTGAGGCTCGCGATGGCGCGACAGGAGCAGGGGCGCCTAATATAATGATATTTTCGCTCTCAACGGCAGCACCTTCACCTGAGTTGGTTGTCACGCACGCGGACAGCAGGAAAGCTACAGCACAGGTGCCGAAGAGGCATTTCAGAGCAGAGAACATGAAGTGAGCGTGGGCCCGAGGGGGTGCGTAGTCAACAGGACCTCCCCTTTCCTCCCTTTCCCGCCTTCGGCTTAGTACCGGAAGGCAGCAGAAAGGGTGAAGGTATTCGAGTTATAGGAAGAAGCCGGGGCGGACGGGGTCTTCGAATCAGTGAAATTATACCCGGCCTGGAAGCTGATGTGGGCAGTATATTTATAATCTGCCCCGAGGTTGTAGACCATCGTGTTAACCTTGACCGCATCGGAGAGTGCGTCGGACTTGGTCGCCGAGAGATTGAAGCTCAGATCTTCGGCGGCGCTGAAGGACAACCCGTAGATGTAACTCTGCGTCAAGGATTGCCCATTGGTCGAGGAAGCCGTGATATCTCGGCTGAGGGTCAGCGACTGGGAAATCCGCTCCGTCAGGGCGTGTGAAAGGCTAACCGAGTAAGACGGGTCGTTCGTATAAGCACCTCCGTCATAATTATAACGGCTATAACCTGCCTTGATGACGCCGTTAAGCTTGCCGGATTCGGTCAGCTGTCCTTTCATCGTGAGACCGGCAAAATCCTTTTGCATCTGCTGATGGGTGAGGGCTGGGCGCGCAACGTTAGCGGAATGGAAATACGGAGCAGCGGAGTAATCCGTCACGTCATGGACGAGTGCCACGCCGAAGCTGAGCTTCTCAAAGGCCTGGTAATCCAGGTCAAACGGCATGGACTTCGTGTTAAGTACCGAAAGCGAATTCGTGTTATAAATCGTCACGCCAGACGCCGCATCGACCTGCGCGGTCGGATTAATGTATTGGTTATAGCTATTCGCATAGCCGAGACCGGCCCGCATCTTTTCCGTCAGTTTGTAATTAGCCTTGAACGCATGGCTGTAGCTGGCCTGACGAACAAGCGTGGCGCCAAGCGTCGCGCCGCTGACACCCTGCTGGATGAGATCGTCGTTACGCGCGGTGACGCGATAGGAAGAGTCCAGAGAAAGTGACAGCGGGCCGCCGTCGGCGAAACGAATTGCCGCCGTCAAGGCGTCTCGGGAATCCTGGAGGTTAGAAAATTCGGACTGATTAAAGTAAATGTAAGTGCGCTTGGCGGAGAGATTGACCGAGAAGGCCGAATCCTTGCCGTACTCGAGCGAAAGCCCTGGGGTTACGGTCCAATCCGTGGCGGCCTTCTTCGCGGATCCTGAAAATAAATTGTCGGTCACCTCCAGCGCGGCGGTGGAGTCGAAGAAAATATCGATGTCGTCACCGATTTGAATGAGCGGAGACGAGGGGAGCCAGTTGGCAGCCTGGGCAACCGAGGCGAACGTGAGGAAGGATGCCGCTACGAGGAAACGAGACATGGGTGTCTAAGGGTTTAGGTATGGGATAGGCAAAATCCCACCCCCCATCAACCCCCAAACAAGGTAAAACTACCCAAAACAAAGACCCCGCCTGGTGGCGGGGTCTGTTGGTCGATTTAACCTCCCCTTAGGCCGGGGTAGGAGTCTGGAAGACGCGGATGCGGCGGTAGGCCGGGAGGCCGGTGCCAGCGGGGACGAGGTGCCCCATGATCACGTTCTCCTTAAAGCCCGTCAGATTATCGCGCTTAGCCATGGTAGCGGCATCAGTCAGGACTCGGGTCGTCTCTTGGAAGGAGGCGGCCGAGATGAAGGATTCCGTTTCCAACGAGGCCTTGGTGATACCGAGGAGGATCGGCTCTGATTCGGCAATCTGACCACCGCGCTCGTTAATCGAGCGGTTGGCATGGCCAAGCAGAGTACGGTCAACCTGTTCGCCCCAGAGGTAATCGGAATCGCCGGGCTCGGTGATGCGTACCTTGCGGAGCATGCGGGCCACGATGATCTCAATGTGCTTGTCGTTAATGACAACACCCTGCGTGCGGTAGACTTTCTGAATCTCGGTGATGAGGTAATCCTGGACCTTGGACTGGCCAAGGATGTCGAGAATATCGTGCGGATCGACGGCACCATCCGTGAGGGCCTGGCCTTGCTTCACCTTTTCGCCAGCGGCAACGATGATGTGCTTTCCGTGTGGGATGAGGTGCTCCTCTTCGCGACCGATGGAGTCGGAGATGACGAGGCGCTTCTTGCCACGGACAGAAGGTTCGAAACGGACCATACCATCAATCTTCGCAATCTCGGCGGCGTCCTTGGGAGGACGGGCCTCGAAGAGCTCGGAAATGCGAGGCAGGCCGGCGGTGATATCCTGGGTCTTGGCAGCCTGACGAGGAATCTTGGCGAGAATGGAGCCGCGGCTGACGCTGTCTCCTTCATTCACTTCGACGCGGGCGCCGGCGGGAATCGAGAAGGACCCAACTTCCTTACCAGAGGCATTGATGACCTGAATCTGCGGATTCTGTTCGTCGGAGTGCTCAATCACGGACTTGTAGTACGTGTTGTTCGAAGCGTCGCGCTCTTCCGTGAAGGTCACCCCGGAGATCATATCCACGAGACGCACCTTACCATCGGAGTTAGCGATAATCGGAGTCGAATTCGGATCCCAGGCCGCGATGAGTGCGCCCTTGTCGACAGGCTTACCATCTTCGACGCCGACCAACGAGCCAGCGACGATGCGGTATTCTTCGACGGGCTGGCCGAGTTCATTAAGGATCCGGATGGAACCGTTACCGTTGACTGCGATAAACTTCCCGTGAATCGGCACCGTGGTAAGGTCGACAAAGGAGGCGACCCCCTTGCTCTTAGCTTTAATTTCAGGGGTCTTGATCTGAGCTACGCCACCAATGTGGAAGGTACGCATCGTGAGCTGGGTGCCTGGCTCACCGATGGATTGAGCAGCGATGATGCCGACGGCGGTTCCGCGCTCGACCATACGGCCGGTCGAAGGATCGAGTCCGTAGGAAGTCGGCGGAATCGCGTTCACGTTCATGTGCGTGAGCGGAGAGAGCACCTTGACGCGATCGATACCGACGGTCTCGATGCGTTTGGCAGCGAGTTCGTCGATGAGATGGCCAGCCTTCACGATGATTTCGGAAGGGTTGAGCGGATTGAAGACGTCGTCGGAAGGACAACGTCCCACGATACGGTCGGAAAGGGAGACCAGGAGTTCGTCGCCGTCGTAAATCGGGGACTTCCATACGCCGTTAGGCAGATGGACGTGCACGCGATCCACACCTGCATCACGCAACTTAGCAATCAGCTCCTCAGTCAGAGGGGCATCGGCCTTGGCGAGAAGCTTGGCGGCACCGGAAGGATTGGCCACCTCGGCAGCGAGGTGACGACCGAGGGCTGCGTCGGAGATGGTGATGACTTCGGAGCCCGGAGCCACATCGCGATTGTCGGTGACGATGACATCCATGGCCACGTCGCAAAGTTTACGGGTCATATAACCAGCGTCAGCGGTCTTCAGCGCGGTATCGGACAGGCCCTTACGAGCACCGTGCGTCGAGATGAAGTACTCCAAGACGGAGAGGCCTTCACGGAAGGACGAGAGAATCGGGCGTTCGATGATTTCGCCAGACGGCTTAGCCATCAGGCCGCGAGCACCGCAAAGCTGCTTCACCTGGGCCTTGTTACCACGAGCACCGGAATCCATCAAAACCCATACCGGGTTGATGAGCATACGGTGGGCGTGACGCGGGTCTCCCTTGCGAACACCTGCGACCTTCGCGGCAGCAGAAAGCGTGCTGTACACCGAGGCAGCAATGGCATCGGTCGCACCGGACCAAGTATCGACGACCTTGTTGCGTCGCTCTTCAGACGTGATCGTACCAGCTTCGTTCTGGCGCTGGAATTCGCGGACTTTGGCGGTGGCATCGCGTACGAGACCTTCCTTCTCCTTCGGATAGATCATGTCGCTAACGCCGATCGAAATGCCGGCCTTAGTGGCAACGCGGAAACCGGTCTCCTTCAGTGCATCAAGGACCGGAATCGAGGCCTCGCGGCCGCAGTACTTGTAGGTCTTGAGAATGAGGTCGCCGAGCTGCCCCTTCTTCACGGTTTCATTGAAGAAACCGAGTTCGTCCGGCCAGATGGTGTTAAAGATGATACGGCCGACCGTGGTGACAATCGTACGGCTCTTTTCATCGCCATGCACGGTCTTACGGCCGCAATCCGGATTCGCGTAGCGCACCCAGTCATGGAGGTGCAACGAACCTTCAGCTTCTGCAAATGCGGCTTCCGAAACGGAGCCAAGGACCGGCAGGTGCGTCTTATCGGCCGGCTTGTCGGCCGGCTCCAGCGTCAGGTAGTAAGAACCGAGCACGATGTCCTGGGACGGCGTGAGAATCGGCTTACCGCTCGACGGAGAGAAGATGTTGTTCGTGGACATCATCAGAAGCTTGCACTCCATGATGGCTTCCAAGGACAGCGGGACGTGGACGGCCATTTGGTCACCGTCGAAGTCCGCATTGTACGCCGTACAGACGAGCGGGTGGAGACGGATGGCATCGCCCTCGATGAGGATCGGCTCAAAGGCCTGGATCGAAAGACGGTGCAGCGTCGGGGCGCGGTTCAGGAAAACCGGGTGACCCTTCGTGACTTCTTCAAGGATGTCCCAAACTTCGGGCTTCTTCTGCTCGATGTGCTTACGGGCGCCGCGAACGGTGTGGGCGAAGCCGAGTTCCTTGAGTCGACGGATGATGAAAGGTTCGAAAAGAACCAACGCCATCTTCTTGGGAAGACCGCACTGGTTGAGTTTGAGCTCGGGCCCGATGACGATGACGGAACGGCCCGAGTAGTCGACGCGCTTACCGAGAAGATTCTGGCGGAAGCGGCCGTGCTTACCCTTCAGCATGTCCGAAATAGATTTTAGCTGACGGTCGCGGTCCTTGACCGGCTTACCGTGGCGACCGTTGTCGAGCAGCGCATCGACAGCTTCCTGGAGCATGCGCATTTCATTATGGATGATGACGTCCGGCGTCTTCATTTGAATGAGCTGCTTCAGGCGATTATTACGATTGATGACGCGACGATAGAGATCGTTAAGGTCAGAGGTCGCGAAGCGGCCGCCTTCGAGGGGAACCAACGGACGGAGGTCCGGCGGGATGACGGGGAGCACCGTCAGAATCATGTGCTCGGGGCGCTTGCCGGAAGCCAGGAATCCCTGGATAATCTTCATGCGGCGAGCGATCTTCTTCTTAATCTGCTTGGAGCGGGTGGAGCGGAGCTGGTCGCGGAGATTCTCCACCGTGGCGGCGAGATCCATCTTCTTGAGCAGCTGCTGGAGAGCTTCGGCGCCCATGCGGGCCTTGAAAGCGTCGGGGCCGTGCTGTTCGACGGCACGGCGGTAGGATTCCTCGTCGAGGAGTTCCTTTTCTTCCATGCCCGTGGCGCCCGGGTCGACGACCAGATACTTCTGGTAGTAGATGACCTGTTCGAGCTGGCGGGTGGTCATGTCGAGCATCAGCGACAGACGGCTGGGCATGCTCTTCAGGAACCAAATGTGGGAGACGGGAATCGCGAGGCGGATGTAGCCCATGCGTTCACGGCGGACGCGGGAGACGGTGACTTCAACGCCACACTTGTCGCAGACGACGTCCTTATATTTAACCTTTTTGTACTTACCGCAGTAGCACTCGTAATCACGGACAGGTCCGAAGATGCGCTGGCAGAAAAGACCGTTCGGCTCCGGCTTGAACGAGCGGTAGTTGATGGTCTCAGGGCTCTTAACTTCCTTGAGGCCTTTAACCTTTCGGTTGCCGTGTTCGTCGAGTTCGTCGAGGAACTGTTCGCCCGTCCACTGGACGATCTCCTCGGGAGAGGCGATCGAGATGGAGACGAAGTCGAAGGACTGTTCCTTCGTTTCGTTGGCGGTGAACTCGGGGGTGTGCTCCGGGTGAATCATGTTTGTTAAAGATCGGGAGTTTAGTCGGTGGTCGTTCAGTTGCGGTCCGGAGTGCCGGTGCCAGTGCCAAGTCGGACATCCAAGCACAAGCCCTGCATTTCCTTCATGAGAACGTTGAATGACTGGGGAGTGCCGCTGACGAGGGTGTTATCACCCTTGACGAGCTGCTCGTAGATTTTGGTACGTCCGGCAACGTCGTCGGACTTAACCGTGAGGAGTTCCTGTAGCGTGTAGGCGGCACCGTAAGCCTCGAGGGCCCACACTTCCATTTCGCCGAAGCGCTGGCCACCGTACTGGGCTTTACCGCCCAGGGGCTGCTGCGTAATCAAGCTGTAGGGACCGGTCGCACGAGCGTGAATCTTGTCCGCGACAAGGTGATTCAGCTTCATCATGTAGATGTAGCCGACCACGACGTCCTGGTCGAAAGCTTCGCCAGTATGGCCGTTGATGAGCATCGCCTTGCCGGTTTCTGGCAGTTCGGCTTGCTTGAGATATTCGCGAATCTGCTTCTCGGGAATGCCGTCGAAGATGGGGGTGGCCATCTTCAGGCCGAGCTTGGAGCAAGCCCAACCGAGGTGCGTTTCGAGAACCTGACCGACGTTCATGCGAGAAGGAACGCCGAGCGGATTAAGGCAGATGTCGACGGGGGTACCGTCGGCGAGGTAAGGCATGTCTTCTACTGGCACAATGCGGGCGACGACGCCCTTATTGCCGTGGCGACCGGCCATCTTGTCGCCGACCTGGATTTTCCGCTTGGTCGCGATGTAGACCTTAACATTTTTGATCGCGCCGCCTTCATCGATGCCCTGTTCAATGGCTTCGACCTTACGGGCGCGTTCCTGCTCAAGTTCGTCAAAGCGGCGATGATAGCCGTCGACAATCTGGCGGATCTTCTGCTTCACGGGGGAATCGTTCATCTCGATGGATCGAGAGACCGACGCCAGGCGGCGCAGCAGGGTCTTGGTAATCTTGCGGTTGGCCGGGATGATAGCCTCGCCGGTCTCGGAGTTCTTAACGTCGAGCGGAATCTTCTCGCCGAGCAGGATATTCGAGAGGGACTCCGTCATCTCTTCGCGGAGGCGGGAATCAGCGGTGCGGTACTCTTCGTTAACCTTCTTAAGAGCCCGGCGCTGATCGTTAGGCGAGAGGCGGCCGTCGTCCTTATCGGTACGAGAGGAAACCTTTACATCCATGATGATGCCAGAGATACCGGAGGGTACGCGGAGGGAAGTATCCTTAACGTCGCGAGCCTTCTCACCGAAGATGGCGCGGAGGAGCTTCTCTTCAGGAGCCAAGTCGCCTTCGCTCTTCGGGGTAATTTTCCCGACGAGAATGTCGTCCGGCTTAACTTCGGCACCGATGCGGATAACCCCGTCGCGGTTGAGGTTGCGCAGGGCTTCCTCACCGAGGTTCGGAATGTCACGCGTGATTTGTTCTGGCCCAAGTTTGGTGTCGCGAGCGGTGACTTCGAACTCCTCAATGTGAACCGAGGTGAAAACATCGTCCGTCAGCATCCGCTCGGAGAGCAGGATCGCGTCTTCGAAGTTGTAGCCGTTCCACGGCATGAAGCCGACTAGGACATTGCGTCCAAGGGCGAGCTCGCCCTTATCGGTAGCGGCGCCGTCAGCGATGATGTCACCTAGTTTCACCTTGTCTCCGCGGCGGACGAGGGGGCGCTGGTTGAAGCACGTGGACGAGTTGGTCTTGAGGAACTTGCGGAGGTCGTAGACGTAGATGCCCTTCGAAGGCTCGCTCTTGAACTTCTTATTCTCAAGTTGAGCCGCGACTACTTCACCGTCCTTGGTGACGACGATGCGGCGCGAATCTGCAGCGGCGACGATGCCTGGACCCTCGGAGACGATCACCGTCTTAGAGTCGATGGCGACGCGACGTTCGAGGCCGGTTCCCACGTATGGGGCTTCGGTGACGACGAGCGGCACGCCCTGACGCTGCATGTTAGAACCCATCAGCGCGCGATTAGCATCGTCATGCTCCAGGAAAGGAATGAGGGCGGCGGCAACAGAAACAACCTGTTGCGGAGAGACGTCCATGTAGTCGACGTCTTCGGGGTCGACCTCGAGGATGTCGTCGCGGAATCGGACGGTGACCTTGCCCTTCAGGCGGCTGGCGTCATCGAGTTCTGAGTTAGCCTGAGCGACCTTAAATTTCTCTTCCTGGTCCGCCGTCATGAACTCGACCTGGCTGGAGACCTTGCCGCGCACCACCTTGCGGTACGGGGCTTCGATGAAGCCGAACTCGTTAATGCGGGCGTAAGTGGACAACGAATTGATGAGACCGATGTTCGGACCTTCCGGGGTCTCGATTGGGCAAATGCGCCCGTAGTGGGAAGGATGAACGTCGCGGACTTCAAAGCCCGCACGGTCACGGTTGAGGCCGCCGGGCCCGAGGGCGGAGAGACGACGCTTATGCGTCAGCTCAGCCAGAGGATTGATCTGGTCCATCAGCTGAGACAGCTGGCTTCGTGCGAAGAATTCGCGAATCGCGTTACCGAAAGGCTTCGGGTTGACCAGCTTCTGCGGGGTGATGGAGTCGACGCTCTGGTCGTACTCGTTGATACGAGCCTTGACCGTCTTAACGACGTTCTTCAGGCCAGCACGACACTGATTCGCGAGTAATTCACCGACGTTGCGGACGCGGCGGGAGCCAAGGTGATCGATGTCATCGATGGCACCATCGCCTGCGCTAAGTTTACAAAGCAACTTGGTCGCCTCAACGATGTCCTCAGGCGTGATTGTGCGAGTATCAAGTGAGACGTTGAGGCTGAGCTTCTGATTCAGCTTATAGCGACCGACGCGACCGAGGTCGTAACGCAGCGGATCCTGGAACAGGCGCTGCATGTGGGCGCGGGCGCCCTTGACGTTGACGGGTTCGCCGGGGCGAAGCTTGCGGAAGATTTCCTTAAGCGCTTCTTCTTCGTTCCGGACAGCACCGATATCTTTACGCAGGGAAAGAATGATCGAACCATTATCGAAGGCGGTATCGAAAACGCCGAACTTCTGCTTCGGGAGTTGTTTGTGGATTTCCTTCAGCGTCTCCCGGGAGAGTTTATCGTACTGCTTGGCGACGACCTTGCCGGTCTCGACGTCGACAATCGGATCGGCGTAGACGAGGTGGGAGAGCTCTTCCGGATCCAGCTCAAGGGCGGCCTTGGCGGTCAATTCGCGGTGCTCGTAGAAAAGGGCAAGGATGTCCTTGTCGTCCTTATAACCGAAGGCGCGCAGCAAGGTCGTGACGAGGAACTTACGGCGACGGCGGCGGCGATCGAGGTAGACCCAGAGCAAGTCATTCTGGTCGAACTGAACTTCGATCCAGGTGCCGCGGTCGGGGATAATCCGAAAAGCATGCAGCATCTTGCCGCTCGTGTGAGCGGACTCTTCGAAGCAGATACCAGGGCTGCGGTGCAGCTGGGAGACGACGACGCGCTCGGCGCCATTGACGATGAAAGAGCCCCGATCGGTGATCATGGGGATTTCGCCCATGAGGATTTCTTCGTCCTTAAAGGCACCCTTTTCGCGAAGGCGGAGCTTCAGCATCACGGAGATCGCGTAAGTCGTGCCTTCGCGGATGCATTCAAGTTCGGTCTGCTTAGGCAGGACCAAGCCGTACTCGAGATACTCGAGACGGAAGTTGCCGTTGTTGCTCTCCACCGGGAAGGCCTCGCGGAACACGGCGTCGAGCCCGACGTTCTTGCGGGCGGACGCGGTCTCGTCCAATTGCAGGAAATCGTTGAACGAGAAGATCTGGTTCTCGATCAGGTTGGGCGGAGGGATTACTTCGCGTAGTTTACCGAAGTTTTTGCGCTCTTGAGGCATGGCTGGTGAAGGTGGGCTCGGAGTGTCGGGATGGTTCGGTGGTGCTGACTGGTTTGCCTGGTTGGGTCGGACTAGGCGGCCGTTGGGAAAGAAAAAGCGGGGAGGAGCTGGCGTCCCGGAAGGGTGCTCCCCTCCCCGCTCTGAAAGATGATCGTCGGAGGATTACTTGACTTCGACCTCGGCCCCGGCGGCCTTGAGCTTGGTCTCGATATCCTTGGCTTCGTCCTTGGACACGCCTTCTTTGACCGGCTTGGGGGCGGTGTCGACGAGGTCCTTGGCTTCCTTGAGGCCTAGGCCAGTGATGGCACGGACTTCCTTAATGACATTGATCGGGGTAGCGCCCTTGGCCTTGAGGATGACGTCAAACGTCGTCTTCTCTTCGGCAGGAGCGGCAGCGGCGGCGCCAGCGACGGCGACGGCGACAGGAGCGGCGGCGGAAACGCCCCACTTGGTCTCGAGGTCTTTGACGAGGTTAGCGATGTCCAGGACGGACTGGGCGCTGAGCCACTCGATGACTTGGTCTTTGGTGATGTTGCTCATGGTATCTGTTTTCCTTGAATGGTTAGCGTCTGATGAAGGACATTTGAGGGCGCGAGGCCCCTAACCGGGGTTCTTTGGATGTTGGGTTGTTTTTGGTTTGGATTCCCCTCGCTCGGACGCCGCCACATGGCGACGCCTCCGCAAGGAAAGGGGTTAGGCGGCCGTCTCGTCCTTCTGGCGCTTGGCGTCCAGGAGGCGGACGATCTGCGAGGCAGGGGTGGAGAGGAGCGAGAGGAGCTGGGCGCGGATGCCATCGAGCGAAGGCAACTTGGAGAGCGCTTCGACTTCGGACTTCGAGAGGAGCTTGGCATCGAGGACGCCAGCCTTCACTTCGAGCTTCGAGAAATCCTTGAAGAAGGAGACGAGCACCTTGGCCACACCCGTTGGATTCTTGCCACCGGTAACGAGGGCCGTGTGGCCAATCAGGTGCGGGGTCAGGTCAGGCAGGTTCGCCTGCTTGGCTGCGATGTTGAGAATACTGTTCTTAACGACGTGATACTCAGCGCCGTGAACGCGAAGCTGATCGCGCACGGAGGTGGAGTTCTCGACCGTTACGCCCGTGAAGTTCGCGAGCAGGAGATAGTTGGAAGCAGCCAGCTGGGCGGCTACTTCGTCGACGAGGAATTGTTTTTCAGCGCGCATGTTCGTAGGTTCTCGTGGTGGCGGGGGTTAGGCGGTCGCAACAGCGGCCGAATAGGGCTTAAGGTCAACACCCACGCCGGGGCTCATGCTGGCGCTCATGGTGATGGACTTGATAAAACGGCCACCGGCGAAGCCTGCTGGCTGAGCTTTGACGAGAGCGAAGAGAGCAGCCTGGGCGTTCTCCGTGAGCTGGAGGGCCGTGAAAGACTTCTTGCCAATCACGATCACGATGTTGCCCGTCTTATCCATCTTGAACTCAACGCGGCCTGCCTTGACTTCCTTGATGGTCTTTGGGATGTCGTCGGAAACGGTGCCGGACTTCGGGTTGGGCATCAGGCCTTTCGGACCGAGGACACGGGCGACCTGACGGACGTCCTTCATCGCGGTGACCGTGGAGATGGCGACGTCGAAGTCGAGGAAGCCGCCGTTGACCTTGGCGATCAGGTCGGCGAGGCCGGCGTAATCGGCGCCAGCCGCGAGGGCTTCAGCGGCGTTTTCGGTAAAGGCGAGAACCTTGATCTTTTTACCTGAGCCGTTTGGAAGGGAAACTGTGCCGCGGACCATCTGGTCCGATTGCTTCGGGTCGACACCGAGGAAGGCCGAGATTTCGACGGTTTCGTCGAACTTAGCTCCGGGCATCTTCTTGATGATTTCCGTGGCCTGGGCCACGTCGTATTTAGCCTTCAGATCGGTGACCTGGAGGGCAGCGCGGTAACGCTTGCTGGGTTGTTTGCTCATAGCGACTTTTGGTCTCCTGCGGGATGCAGTGGTTAGTTTGGTTTAGGGTTGGGTTAAAATTAGCCGATGACTTCGATGCCCATCGAGCGGGCGGTGCCGGCGATCATGCGAGCAGCGTTCTCCGGATTGACGGCGTTGAGGTCCTTCTTCTTCAGCTCGACGATTTCAAGAAGCTGCTTCTTGGTGACCTTGCCGACCTTGTCTCGATTCGGGACCTTGGAGCCGCTCTCGATTTTGGCGGCCTTCTTCAGGAGCACCGAGGCGGGAGGGGACTTGAGGATGAACGTGAAAGACTTGTCTTGGTAGACGGAGATGATGACGGGCAGGATCAGGCCGGCCTGATCCTTGGTCCGCGCATTGAACTCCTTACAGAACGCCATGATATTGACGCCCTTGGCACCCAGTGCGGGGCCGACAGGAGGAGCAGGATTAGCGGCGCCCGCGGGGAGCTGGAGCCTGATTTCGCCGACGACTTTCTTTGCCATGGTGGTTGTTTAGATGGTTGGGTTGAAAATGAGATCAGTCGCGGTCATCGCGTTCGACCTGCCAGAATTCGAGTTCGACCGGGGTAGAGCGACCGAAGATATCGACCGAAACCTCGAGCTTGCCGCGGTCCGCATCGATCTTGTCGATATTGCCGGCGAGGTTGGCGAAGGGGCCGTCGGTGATTTTGACGCGTTCACCGATATTGAAAGTGACCTTCGGTACGACCTTGTCCGCAGCGTCGGCGACCTGTTGGAGAATCGTGTTGATCTCTTCGGTCTTGAGGGCGACCGGGTTCTGTCCCCCGATGAGGCCGATGACGCCATCGGTGCGCTTGAGGAAACTCCAAGGAGCTTCAAGGAGCAGGCCTTCGTCATCAAACAGGCGAGCGCGCACGAAGAGATACGAAGGGTAGAGCTTCATCTCGCTCTCGCGCTTCTTGCCGTTCCGGAAATCCTTCACGGTTTTCACCGGCATGAGAATCTCGGCGACAAAGTCACCCATCTCGTCGTCCCGGATCGCCTTGTCGAGTAAGCGCTTCACCTTGCTCTCGTTGTTGGAGAGGGTCTGGATGGTGTACCAGCGGAAATCAGAGGGGGAGGACATGGGGGCAATCAGCGCACGAGGTCAGTCGCGTACCGTACGAAGTTGGAGAGAGAAAAGTCACAGAAGAACACCACGGCACCCAGAAGGGCGACGGCGGTGATAACAACCAAAGTAGAGTCCACGAGCTCCTTGCCAGTAGGCCACGAGGCCTTGACGAAGACCTCGGTGATGGTCTCGTTCCAGAAGGTGCGGATAAATCCGAGGGATCTGAGGAACATGGTGACGTTGTTTGGTTTGGAGAGTGGCAGGACGGGAGGGAGTCGAACCCACAACCAACGGTTTTGGAGACCGCTACTCTGCCAATTGAGCTACCGTCCTGTACTGGTGGTTAAAGAGACGAATGCCGGGGCCCTTTTTAGGGGGCCTCGGCACCATGGTAGGTCGTTTTTGGTCAGGAAATCACTTGGTGATTTCGAGGATCTGGCCGGCGCCGATGGTCTTGCCACCTTCGCGGAGGGCGAAGCGCTGGCCCTTTTCCATCGCGACAGGCTTCTGGAGCTCAATCGTGATCGTGACGTTATCGCCGGGCATCACCATTTCCACGCCTTCAGGAAGCATGACGGTGCCAGTGGCATCGCAAGTTCCAAAGAAGAACTGAGGACGGTAGTTGTTCGCGAACGAAGTGTGACGGCCGCCTTCATCCTGCTTCAGGACGTAAATCTGGGCCTTGGCCACGGTGTGCGGCTTGATGCTGCCCGGCTTAGCGAGAACCTGACCACGCTCGATCTGGC
Source organism: uncultured Opitutia bacterium (assembly GCA_903889525.1). Classification (GTDB taxonomy): domain Bacteria; phylum Verrucomicrobiota; class Verrucomicrobiia; order Opitutales; family UBA953; genus UBA953. The sequence continues at coordinate 33,147 of CAISXT010000116.1, forward strand.
TCTTTTCGATACCACGAACGAGGAGGCCGACGTTGTCGCCCGCCTGGCCCTGATCGAGTTCCTTACGGAACATTTCGACGCCAGTAACGGTGGTCTTAAGGGTGTCGCGGAGACCGACGATTTCGATTTCTTCGCCCACCTTGATAACGCCACGCTCGATACGGCCGGTAGCGACAGTGCCGCGACCCGTGATGGAGAAGACATCTTCAACGGACATCATGAAGGGCTTATCAATTTCGCGCTTAGGCTCAGGGATTTCGGCGTCCAGAGCAGCAAGGAGGTCTTGGATGGACTGTTCGCCTTCCGGGGTGCCATCGAGAGCGGCGGTGGCAGAGCCACGGACGATTTTGACGGCGTCTCCTTCGTAATTATACTTATTGAGAAGGTCGCGGACTTCCATCTCGACGAGGTCAATCAGGTCAGGCTCGGAAAGGTCGACCTTATTGAGCCAGACAACGATCTTCGGCACGCCGACCTGGCGGGCGAGGAGGATGTGCTCCTTGGTCTGCGGCATGACGCCGTCAGCAGCGGAGACCACGAGGATGGCGCCATCCATCTGGGCGGCACCGGTGATCATGTTCTTAATGAAGTCAGCGTGGCCTGGGCAATCGACGTGGGCGTAGTGGCGGTTGATGGACTCGTACTCGACGTGCGAGGCAGCGATGGTTACGGTCTTGGTGGCGTCACGCACGGTACCACCCTTAGTGATTTCCGCGTAGGACTTATTCTCGGCCAGGCCTCGACGGGCTTGGACTGCCACGATGGCAGCGGTCGTGGTCGATTTACCATGGTCAATGTGACCGATGGTACCGACGTTGACGTGAGGCTTAGTGCGATTGAACTTCTCTTTGGCCATGGTTTTGGTGGTGAGGAGGTGGTTTAGGTTGGTGTGTGGAAAGTGGTGGAGCCCCCGACTGGAATTGAACCAGCGACCTCGTCCTTACCAAGGACGCGCTCTGCCAACTGAGCTACAGGGGCGAACCGTCAACGTACTTAGACGCGAAGGGAAGGGTTTGAATGACCACCCAAAACCCCACCGTCAAGCGGATTTTTGCAAGGGTTTTACAGCCTGTCCGGGCGCATTAGGGCCCCACCGTCAAGCGATAGCTTCCGGGGGGTAAACGGCGCACCCAATCCACCCGGCCAGCCCAAGCTAAAATTGCCCGATCCAGCTCCGGATTACCCGACGAGCGCAACATGGCGCCCAAAGAGGCCTTTCCGAGTGAGTCTACCCCCAGTATTAACTCGTAAATAGATGAGAATGGGGCGTTTTTATCTAAATCACCAATTTTATTATGTGTTTTAATGTCATTATGGGTTATATTACCATATATATATGGATTTCCTGACCCACTTATTGATAAAACACTGAAGAAACCGACCCGCGGCGCCACGGTGCCTGCCTTAATCTGCTGGCTACCGAAGGTCGTAAACGGCTCAGCCTGGTCCAACGGAATCGCCTTTGAGGCGGAGGGGACCCATTGACGGGGGACCTGTAATGTGGAATCCCGGCCCAAAGCTTTGCTGGGATCGAACTGGAGTACGGGAGCCGTCTTAGGAAAGGGGGAGTCCTCCGGCTGGCCTAACTCGGCCTGCCCGGCTCCAAGATTGCTCGACCGACCAGGGAAATAGACCGCCGAGGGGTCTAGCAGGATAACATTTTCCGTCAGCGCATCCCCCTGCTTAACCAGTCTAACCCCCGCCGTAATCTTGCGGGCGGGCGGATGGCCGCCTGCGGACGGACGAAAAACCAGGAGCGTGACGATGAACACGGTGAGGCCACTCAGGAGCGCCGTCCTCGTCAGAGGAGGTACACGCCCACCAGCAAGATTACGAAATGTGTTCAGAGCCTTCATCTGGACTCAGCCGCCGGCGGGACGCGTGGCCACAGTCACGCGGGTCACCGATCCCCTGCCCTCGCGGATATAGTTCAGGAGAATGACCTCGCCAGGCTTATGCCGCGAGATGGCGAGGCGCAGTTCATTCCAATTCTCAAAAGGCTTCCCGTTTAAAGCCACGATGATGTCGCCTACTTTTAGGCCGGCTTTCGCCGCCGGTAAATCGGCCTGCACCAAGGTAACGCGAACCGCCCCGGCCTTACCAAGCGAGAGTTTATTGGCTTCGGTGAGAGGCAAGTCCTCCCCTTGGACGCCCAAGAGGCCCCGCACCACCTTGCCCGTATTGGCTAAATCGGTGGCGACGCTGATAATCAGGTTGGCGGGGATAGAATACCCAATGCCCACGCTGCCGCCATTCTCGGACTTAATTGCGGTGTTCATGCCCAAGACGCGTCCTTCAAAGTCGATCAAAGGCCCGCCACTATTACCCGGGTTGATCGCCGCATCGGTTTGGATGAAATCCTCGAAAAGGAGCCCCATCCCCTGCTTGCCGGAACGACCCATGGCCGAAACGATGCCCGAAGTCACCGTCATCCCCGCGTCCAGCGGATTCCCGATGGCAAAGACGACATCGCCCACCCGGGCTTTATCGCTGTCCGCGAATTTGGCCGCAGGCAGGTTGCGCCCGTCGATTTTTAAAACGGCGATATCTGTCGTCGCATCCACCCCGAGGACCTTGGCGCGAAACTCACGCCGGTCAGAAAGTTGGACAATGACAGTGGCCGCGACGGTGCGGCGATCCTCCTTCATCACAACATGTCGGTTTGTAATCACATAGCCGTCGGAGTGAATGATGGTACCGGAGCCGAGCCCCATGGGCATAAGGGTCTCCCCTGTTTTGGAATCCGTGAGCACCTTTTCGGGGTCAATGCGGCCACGATATCGATCAAGGACAGCCTTGGGGATGACCTCCGCGGTACGGATGCTCACCACGGCAGGCATGATGCGGGCAAGCATGTCCGCATAGCTGGCCCCAGGGGCGGTGCGATTAATCGGCCGGAGATCAGTCTCAAAGTCGACTGCCGCCACCAATACTGATGGGATGAGCGCCAGAAGGAGGAACAAGCGATTCATAAGCGGACTATAGATGTCCGCTAGGCCAATGCAAGCCGACCTCAGCGGGCCATCGTGAAACCTCCACCCGGCTGGGTAGGCTCGGCCTCATCGCGATCTTTATTGAAGCGCATCGAGAAGAGGCGGGTCACGCCCTTCTCCTGCATCGTCGCCCCAAAGATCGCGTCCGCCGCTGATACCGTCCGCTTATTGTGGGTAATCACCACGAACTGCGAATAACGGGTGAACTCGCGGATGATATCCGTGAAGCGGGACACGTTGGTGTCGTCCAAGGGTGCATCGAGCTCGTCCAAGACGCAAAGCGGCGAAGGTTTCACCATGTAAATGGCGAAGAGCAAGGCCACGGCCGTCATGGTGC
>CAISXT010000117.1 GCA_903889525.1 uncultured Opitutia bacterium
CCGTATTTCTTGAAGCGTAAGTGGGGCTCCATCATCTCGGACATCACCCGAAGGGTGCGGGCCTGAGGGCTGAGCATGAACTCCTGGTTTTGGTAGGCCCGGGCGGGGGTGGGCCTAAGTTTGCCTTTTTCGGGGCTCATTCCTTATTCTCCCTGCGTTAACGGGTCCTGCCAAGCCGGGAAGCGTGGGGCTTGACACCCTCGGCGGGGCTCTCTTGGCTGTTCCCTTTAAAGCCATGCATCCCACCTACCGTCCGTCCAAGATCAGCCGCGCCCGCAAGTGCGGTTTCCGCGCCCGTTCCAAGACCCCCGGTGGCCGTAAGGTGCTGGCCAATCGCCGTAGCGTTGGTCGTAAGCGCCTCGGAAATTCCTAATTCCCATGCGTCTCCCGCGGGAGCGTCGAATTCGCGCCTCGGCCGATTTCAACCGCCTCCGCCAAGAAGGCTCGCGACTTGATTGCGGGCCTTTTCTTTTGAATTTCCGCCCGAGCGAGGTGAAAGGTCCCTCGCGGTTTGCGGTCATCGCTGCCAAGAAATCGCTCCCTTTAGCCGTCGATCGGAATCGGGCCAAGCGTCTGGCCCGGGAGCTTTTCCGCACCGATGCCTCGGCGTTCCCGGCGGGTTGGGAGGTCGTGCTGGTTATCCGGTCCGGTATGCTCCGCCGCTCCTTGGCCGAATTGCGCAAGGTGTTCGCCCTGTCCGCCGCCAAGGTGGTTGCGGCCGCCGCCCAGTCATGAGTGAGCCGCGGCCATCCTGGTTCGCCCGCCCAGCGCTTTGGCTGATTCATTTCTACCAACGATTCCTTTCGCGCCCCCTGCATGCGATTCCCGGGACGGGCTGTCGTTTCCATCCCACCTGTTCGTGCTATGCGGCCACCGCCTTGACGCGGTTTGGTTTGTTCCGCGGTGGCTGGCTGGGCTTTCGGCGGATCTGCCGCTGCCATCCTTGGGGTGGCTCCGGTGTCGATGAAGTGCCGGCGAAGTGACTTCCAAGGCCTTGTTCCGGGGATAAATTAACTCGCCCTCCGGCGGGCTTTTTCGGGTAATGGCTTCCGTGAAGAATCTGTTTTCAAGGATCCTAGGTTCGCGGCAGGGAGGCACGTTGCTGCTCGCCACAAGTTACGTGATGCTGGGTTCCTTACTCCGCCTGGGGCTGCTGGTGGCTTCGGCTTCGGGGGTGTCTTGGGGGCTTTCCACTTTAGGTGCTTTGCTTGTCGGTTTTTGCTTCGATCTGCTGATGGCTTGGTTTCTCACCTTGCCGATTGCAGGCATAACTTTGCTTGGCGGCATAACCTATAGATCATGGTGCTTTGTTTTGGGCCCCGTCCTGGTCTCCATCTTATGTAAATTGGGAGTCACTGTTTACCTTGTCTTGGCCCTTTTTGGACTAAGCTTGGCTTTCCTCTTCGAGTTTTTCCCGGCTTTGGGTCGGGTGGTAAAAATTGGAAACGGAATCCCGGTTTCCACTCCATTCTGGCGACGATGGGCGTTAGTGCCTGCTTGGATCTTCGGCGCCTTCCTTTTCTCATTTTGGAAAATAGCCGAAATCCTCTTCTGGGAGGAGTTTGGCGTCCGCTTCAACTTCATCGCGGTCGACTACTTGGTCTACACCCAAGAGGTCGTGAAGAATATCAAGGAGTCCTACAACCTCCCGTTGATCATGACCATCGTGCTCGCGCTGGCGGTGGGGCTCTTCTTGCTCTGGCGTGGCTTGGGTTTGGTGCGCCGCTGGGAGGAGGGTGCGGCGACTGATCTTTCGCCTCGCTGGCGAGCGTTGGCTTGGTTGTTTGCCCCACTAGTGATGGCTCTCACTTATGCGTTCTTTTTGGGTCAGCGGGACCTGAGGCTAGCGGATCAGGTACACGCTGGTGCGGATGAGCGCATCGTAGCGGGCCTTCGGCACATGGGTGACCCGCAACCTGGCTGGATTAATAGTTACGATACCGAGCTAGCGAAGAATGGGGAGTATGCCTTCCTGGCGGCCTTCTGGGCAAATCAGCTCGAGTGGAAAAGATTCTACCCTTCGCGTCCGGATGCGGTGGCCCAGCTCCGCAAAGTCTTGCTGACTCAGGGTGGCGAGGCGGTGACGGCCGACCAGAATGATGTCACCCGGCGGATCACCGCCCCGGTGCCATCCCGCCGATTCAACGTCATCCAAATCACGGTCGAGAGTCTTAGTGCCGAGTTCTTGGGGTGTTACGGTGCGCCCGAATATAAGGGCAAGAATCTCTCGCCGAACCTTGATCGCATCGCCCGCGAATCCCTCTGGTTCCGTCACTGCTACGCGAGTGGCACCCGGACGGTGCGCGGCATGGAAGGATTGACGCTTTCGATTCCCCCGATTCCTGGTCAGTCTGTCCTTCGTCGAGCGGGTTGTGAGAACTTGACCACCCTTGGCTCCGTGCTGAAGGCACAAGGCTACGACACGGCTTTCATTTATGGCGGGGATGGCTTCTTCGATAACATGAACTATTTCTTCGGAGCCAACGGCTACAAGCTAATCGATTTGCCCCGGCAGGAGCAGGACGGGAAGAAGCCGACTTTTGGCAACGCCTGGGGGGCCTGCGACGAGGATGCTTTCCGGTGGTCGCTCGAGGCCGCAGATAAGTCCTTCACCGCGGGTAAGCCCTTTCATCACTTCGTGATGACCACTTCGAATCATCGTCCGTATACTTGGCCATCCGGTCGCATCGATGATAAGCTCATCGGTCGTGATGGCGGCGTGGCCTACACCGATTTTGCCATCGGGGCTTTTCTGAAAGAGGCCCAGACGAAGCCTTGGTTTAAAGATACGGTCTTCGTGATTGTCGCCGATCATTGCGCTTCCGTCGCCGGCAAGCGTGAGCTCGAGATTCGCAAGTATGAGATTCCGCTGTTCATCTGGTCGCCGGGGAATATTCCGGCCCGCGTGGTCAATCCGATGATGAGCCAGATCGATACAGCCCCGACCGTCCTTGGCCTACTTAACGTCTCCTACCTGTCCCGCTTCATCGGTGCCGATGTGCTTCGCCCAGGCTATCGTCCGCGTGCCTTCATCAGTAACTATCAGAAGGTCGCCGTGCTGCATGAAGATGGCCTGCTGACCGTCCTCAAACCGGTGCGCCAGACGGCCCAATATCGTGCGGACCTCGCGACCGGGGCGTTGACCCCGTTGGTCACCCCTGACGCCGCCGCGACGGATGAGGCGATTCTCCACTATCAAGGAGCCGATGAGCTCTTCAATCATGGCGGCCTCGCCAATCCAGTCCGCTAAGCAGCCCTCGCTCTTCTGGCCGTTGGCCGCGGTCGTTGCCGTGGTATGCTTTTTTGGCTTTCCTGGTACGGGCGGGGAGCGGGTGGATCTCTGGTTTCAGTCTTTGTTCTGGGACGGCCACGCCTGGTTGATTCCGCATGATCATCGCCTGGGACGCATCCTGGCGTATGACGGCCCGAAGGTCGTGATCATCCTTTACGCGGTAGCTTCCTTGATCGTGGCAGGTAATTGCCTGCGCCTAGGCATCGATAGTCGTCAGCCTCTGTATGCGTTGGCCTGCCTCGCGTTGGTGTCGGTCGTTTGCACCCAGCTGCGTGCCGTCACCCATATGGCCACACCCATCGACCTGAAGATGTACGGCGGGGGGTGGGAGCATCTGCTGTTATTTCAGGCCAAGCCCGCTGGCTACCCCAGCCATGCATTTCCCGCGGGCCATGCGAGCGGGGGCTTCGCCTTACTGTGTCTCTACTGGTATCTCCCGGTCGCCCGCCGATACTGGGGTTTGGGCTTAGGGTTGGTCTTTGGCTTCGGCATGGGGCTGTACCAAGTAGCCCGCGGAGAACATTTCCTTTCGCACACGCTGGCGACGGCCGCCCTGGCCTGGCTCATCTGCGCGGGGCTCGCCCGCCTGATTAAGCCGCGCGAGATGCGCGGGGCTTAATTCTGCCAATTGACGACGTTATCGGCGCGGAAGGGCCCGGTGGCGGAAAGGTCGTCAAAGTATTTGTCCGGCACGATCAGGCCATTCTTAATCATTTTCGCGCCGCCAGTTAGGGTGATGTCATCCCAGTACTCGTTCGGGTCGGGCATGATGCCATCACCTTTATCCACGAAATTGGCCCCGCAGGAGACGACGAGGAAGTTCGGTGATTTCCAGTCGGCGAAAGGTACAATGTAGGCGCCAGTGGAAGTATTCTGCGTGGGTAGGCCTGGGGCGTTCAGGACGCGGTAGCGATAATCATAGGGATTTCCCCACGCATCGCGGAACTCAAAGGTGGCGGGTGAGCCAGCTTTCCAGTCTTCTTTGCCAAAGCTACTGTCGTCGTTGGTCTTGATTTCGCCTAAGGTGACGAAGCTTTTCATCTTGCGGCTACTTCCGGGAAGGCGGCCGTCATCGTAGGCAATCAATTCGATGGCGGTACCGTTGACGAGGGCGAAGGACTTGATGAGGCGACGGCCAGCCAGCTGGTCGAAGAGGTCTTTGCGATAGGTATCCTCGGTGCCCGTGAAGGCGCGGCAGGGGTAATCGCCGTAGTTCTTCTTGTAGTTCTCGCACGCCATGGCGATGGCCTGGATATCGCCTTTACTGCGGGCTTTGCGGTTGGAGTTAGAAGCGGCCCGGAACATGCTGAAGGTGGCCATCGAGAGAATCATGATGACGGCGATCACCGTCAGGAGCTCGACGAGGGTGAAGCCAGAACGGCGGGAAGGGCGACGCATGGCGGTTTAGATATGGCGGGAGTCGTTTTCGTCTTTCTTCACGTAGCCCGAATCCTGGCGCTGGTGGTTCACGGCGTTCTTTTTGAGGTAGGCCTGATAGACGTCTTCGGAGGACATCCCCAGCACTTGGGCGATGGAGATGAGGAAGTGGAAGAGGTCGATGACCTCGACGCGGGCGTTTTGCTCGTCGAACTTCTGGTACTTGGCCCACCACTTCCAGGGGACGGAATCGGTCAGCTCGGCCATCTCCTGCTGCATGGCGCGGAGGTAGTTGAGGACCCATTTAATCTTTTCCTCTTCGGACATGCCGGCGGTTTCCACGCCGATGCGCTGGTTGAGCGCCTGTTGCATGCGAAAGATTTCTTCGAGCTTATCAGCCATAGGTTTCCAGCATGGGTCGGCCGGTCCCTCGGGGCAATCCTGGAAGCGGCCCCTGGGTCGCCCAGACTGATTGTTCTTTGCAGGGAAGGGGCGTCTGTGCCTTGCTATCGTCGTGTCAGCCACCGCCCTTCATCCGACTCTCCGTAAACCCGAGGTACTCGCCCCTGCGGGGGAGTGGGATTGCGCCCGGGCGGCCGTGGAGAACGGGGCCGATGCAATCTTCTTTGGGGTGGGCCGCTTCAATGCCCGGGTGCGGGCCACGAACTTCGAGGAGGCCGATTTACCTAAACTCATGTCCTACCTCCACGCCCGTGGGGTGAAGGGGTACGTCACCTTCAACACTTTGATTTTCCCGGACGAACTCGCCGAGGCGGCCCGCACCCTCCGCTCGATTGTGGCGGCTGGCGTCGATGCTGCGATTGTCCAGGATCCGGGTATCTGCCGCCTCATTCGCCGGATTTCCCCAGACTTCCCCATTCACGCGTCGACGCAGATGACGGTGACGAGTGCCGCTGGCCTTGATTACGCCCGTGACCTTGGCGCCTCGCTGGCGGTGTTGGGACGCGAAGTTTCCCTGCCCGAGATGCAGAAGCTCCAGGCCGAACAGTCCACGAAGGGCTCGCCCCTCGATCTGGAAGTTTTTGTGCACGGCGCTCTCTGCGTTGCTTATTCGGGTCAGTGTTTAACGAGTGAATCCTTGGGCGGCCGCTCGGCTAATCGTGGGGAATGCGCGCAGGCTTGTCGTCTGCCCTATGAACTCGTGGTGGATGGCGTGGTTCAGAATTTGGGTGACCGCGCCTACCTGCTCTCGCCACAGGATCTCGCCGGCATCGAGGTTGTGCCCGACCTAATCCGGGCGGGAATCCGTTCGCTCAAGATCGAAGGGCGACTCAAGTCGCCTGAATATGTGGCCGCCATCACCAAGGCCTATCGCCGCGCCGTGGATGTTGCCTGGGACGCTTTGACCAAGGGTGCCGATGCCGACGCCGCCGCCTATAAGGTCCGCCAGGAAGAGGACTATGCGATGCAGATGACTTTCTCCCGTGGCCTCTATCCGGGCTGGCTTCGCGGGATTGATAACCAGCAGCTTGTGCACGCCCGCTTCGGTAAGAAGCGTGGAGCTTTTCTGGGCAAGGTCATCGATGTCGGCACGAATGGGGTGACGATGCGCCTCGAAGGGCCGCTCAAGCCGGGCGATGGCGTGGTCTTTGACCAAGGCAAGCCAGCCGAACGCGAGCAGGGCGGCTTTGTCCACGGACTCGAGCCTGCCCGGGCGGGGCTGACTTTCATCCGCTTCGGTCGCGAAGATGTCGATTGGTCGCTGGTCGCCCCTGGCGCGATTCTTTGGAAGACGAAGGACCAAGAGTTAGACAAGCGGCTGCACGATTCTTGGGATCGGGAGAAGCCTAACTATCGCCGGGCGGTTAATGTCCGGGTCATCGGTCGTCAGGCTCAGCCGCTCCGGGTCGAATTCAATGACGGCGAAGGGCATGTCGTGGCCGCCGATTCCACGATGCCCTGTGCCCTTGCTGAGAAGCGTCCGCTGGAAGTACAATTGCTGCGCGAGCAGCTTGGGCGCCTCGGTGACACTGGTTATGAAATCGGCGACCTCACGGCGGATTTCGACGGTCCCTTAATTGTGCCGATGAGCGAGCTGAATCGTCTCCGGCGCGAACTCTCCGATCGACTCACCGAACTGCGTAGCATGCCGCCGGGCTGGGCTTTACTGCCTTATGATGAAGCATCGACCAAGGTCGTGGCCCCGGCCCCATCTGGCCGCGATTGTGCCCCCGAGATTATCACGGTAATCCGTGAACCCGAACAGCTCGAGCCGGCGCTCGCCTGGGGCGCCCGCGTGATTTACGCCGAATTCGAAGACCCGAAGAAATTCCGCGCCGCCGTGGCCCGCGTCCGCGAATTTGAACAGCAGTCGGGCCGCAAACTCGAGTTCTGGGCGATGGGCCCACGCATTCATAAGCAGGGCGAGGAACGCATCAGTGAAATCGTTCTTTCCTGTCAGGCCGATGGTTATCTGGTGCGCAATCATGAGGACTTCCGGGCCTTCGCCGGCCAGCGCCTCCGCGGGGATTTCTCCCTCAATGTCGCCAATGGTCTCACGGCTGAGTGGCTGATGCAGCACCAGCGCTTGGAAGGGCTCACGGCCTCCTACGATCTTAACTCCGATCAGATCGCGGCGCTTTTCGGTTCGGCGCCGCCAGAGTGGTTCGAGGTGACCATTCACCAGCACATGCCGATGTTCCATATGGAGCACTGCGTCTTTTGTGCCTTCCTTTCGAAGGGTAAGGATTACCGCGACTGCGGCCGCCCTTGCGAGACGCACCGCGTCAAGCTGCGCGACCGAGTCGGCGCCGAGCATATTCTCAAGGCCGATGCGGGTTGCCGTAACACGCTCTTTAATTCGCGTGCGCAGACCGGGGCAGAATACGTCACTCAACTCCTCGCCTTAGGGGTCCGGCGTTTCCGGGTGGAATTCGTCGACGAGGATGCGAGTACTGTCACGCGGACCCTCGAAAAATATCAAGCTCTGCTCAAGGGCGACCTCGATGCGACGGTGCTTTGGAACGACCTCAAGGTCCTCAATCAGCTCGGCGTCACGCGTGGGACGATGCGCGTGCGACTCTAATCAGTCGTCGCTCCGTAAGCGCGGGAGCAGGCCGGTGATGCGTCGTGAATCCGAAGCGTTGCGCACGGCCATCGCGTAGGCAGTCGGGTCGCCGACGAGGATGACTTGTTTGCGGCCACGTGTTACGGCGGTATAGACAAGGTTGCGTGCAAGCATGATACTGTGCTGACGGAGCAGGGGGATAACGACCGCTGGAAATTCCGAGCCCTGGGATTTGTGAATGCTGACGGCGTAGGCGAGGTGCAAATCGCCTTGTTCGCCGCGCTCCAACTCGATCCGGGTGCCATCGAAATCAATGAGCAGGGTGCCTTCTTCGTTCTGGCCGAGCACCACGCCGAAGTCGCCGTTGAACACGAGTTTATCGTAGTTGTTGCGCGTCTGGATAACCTTGTCGCCAGTCTGAATGCGTCCGGGCCGCGCGTCGGGCCCGCGGAGGCGAACTTGGAGCGCTTGATTAAAGGCTTGGATGCCGCCGGTCCCTTTATGCATCGGGGCGAGGACCTGGATATCGCGCAATGGATCGAAGCGTAGCGCCTTGGGCAGGATGTCGCAGCAGAGTTTGGTGACCATCGCCACGCAGGCTTCCGGGTCGTCGACGCGGACGAAATGGATATCTTGGGTGAAATCTAGTTTGGTCGGATCCTCAACTGGGGTCGGTGGACTGGTGTCGGCGTGAAGAATACCATGGGCGACGGTGACGATGCCGCTGCGGGCGCCTTGGCGAAACACCGTATCGAGACGCGTGACTGCGGCCGCGCCTGACTCGATGAGGTCGCCGAGGACGTTGCCGGCGCCGACGGACGGGAGCTGATTGACATCGCCAACGAGGAGTAGGTGGGCGGTGCCGGGGACGGCCCGCAGCAGGGCGGCCGCCAGCTTGGTATCGAGCATGCTCGATTCATCGATGATCACGAAATCCACCGCCAAGGGGTTCTCGGCATTGGCGGTGAAACCGCCGGCGGCAGGATCAAATTTCAATAGACGGTGAATGGTCGAGGCCGGCGCGCGCGTCGCCTCCGTCATGCGCTTCGCCGCGCGACCCGTCGGGGCACCCAGTGCCATGCGGGTTCGTTTAGCGGAAAGGATATCGCAGAGTGCCTTGAGGATAGTCGTTTTGCCGGTGCCCGGGCCACCGGTCAGGACGGAGACCTTGTTTTGTAACGCCATGAGCACGCCGGCGGATTGGGCTTCGGAGAAAGCGAAACCCGCCCGGGATTGCGCCCATTCCACGGCTTTATCAGCGACGATGGTGGGTAAGCCTGAAGGCATGGCGATGAGCCGCCGGATGGAGGCCGCGATGGATTTCTCCGCATTTTCTTGCGGACGAAGTTGCAGCAGGCGCACGCCGCGCGTGTCGAGCACCCCGAGGGCATTCTCGTCCTGCAGGCGGCGCAGGCGGTCGTGGACGATGGCTCGGTCCACCTCGAGCAGCTCGGTGGCTTTCTCGAGGACGCCTTCGTCGGGGAAGGCGCTGTGGCCTTCGCCTTCGAGTTCTTCCAGGGTGTGCAGGATGCCGGCGTCGACGCGCTGCGGTCCAGCTGTGGGCAAGCCGAGGTTGCGGGCAATCTTATCGGCGGTCTTGAAGCCGACGCCTTCGACTTCACGACAGACGCGATAGGGCTCACTCGTCAGGACCTTCTTGGCGTCTTGGCCGTAGGCTTTGACGATGCGGATGCAGAGCGCATTGGTCACGCCGTAGGTTTGCAGAAAGACCATCACCTCGCGCAGGGCTTTCTGATCTTCCCAGGCGGCCTTGATGGACTTCGCGCGCCCTGGGCCGATACCTTCGACTTCGCGCAGGCGGCCCGATTGGTTGGAGATGATGTCGAAGGTGCGGACGCCGAACTTGGCGACGATTTTATCAGCGTAGGTTTTGCCGATACCTTTAATGAGTCCGCTCCCTAGGTATTTGCGGATACCGTGCACCGAGGAGGGTAGGCGCGAACTGAAAGTGCGGACGCGTAATTGCGGGCCGTGGGAGTGGTGCTGTTCCCAGTGGCCGCTGACATCGACGGTCTCGCCGCACTGCAGTCCGGTCATATTGCCGAGGATGATGACTTTGTCGCCCGCTTCCGGGGCGAGTTCTGCGATGGTGAAATGGGTTTCCTCATCGAGCCACAGGATGCGCTCGACCACGCCCGAAAGAGTGGTTTCGGGTCCGCGCGGTTGTTCCCGGGGCGGCGACATAAGGGAAGCCAATCATCCCCGCGGGGCGGGGGCGAAACGAAAATCAGCCTAGACCGAAGAGCTCACGGCCCAGTTCGGTAAGACCCGCGTGGACGGTGTCGGGCGCGTACGGTGCCAGCTCCTCGGCGGTATGGCTGCCAGTGGTCACACAATGGATGGCGGAGAGTTTGCCGTTGCGGGCAGTGGCGATGTCGAACGGCGAATCGCCGACCATGACCGTGCGCGCCGGGTCGGCCTTCATCGAGGATAGGACGAAGTGGGTGAACTCCGGCTGGGGTTTGCGCCAGGGGTGGACGTTCGTGCCATAGATGCCGTCGAGCAGGCCATCGAGTTCGAGGTACTCCATGATCTTCTTTGAGTTGGCGTCATCCTTGTTCGTGTAGACGGCGACCTTGACGCCTTGGGCGCGCAGGTTGACGAGGATCTCTTTGCACCCCGGGTAGACGCGGAGGCCATGGTACATCACGGAAGGGAAGTGCTCGCGAAAGAGTCGGGTGGCGGTGGGGGCATTGGCTTCCCCGGCGAGTTTGACGACCGTGACGTTGACTGAGCCGCCGACTGCCCGGCGAATCTGTTCCAAGGTGACGCCCGGGAGTCCCATCATGCTCATCACGTCGTCGTAGCAGCGGTGTATGGCCTCGAAGTTATCGACGAGCGTGCCATCGAGGTCGAACAGTACGGTTTCTGGGAGGGAATGGGCCATGTCGGCTTGTAATCAGGCGGGGTGGAGGCGGGTTTCCAAGTTTGGAATTGAAGGAAAGGTCGGCTGTCCTAGGTTGCGACTTCGCACCATGAGCTTCTCGCTGGACCTTACCAAGCCCCTCGGCCGCCTCGGCCTGGCTATTAATGCAGTCATTTTGGCCGCTATCTTCTACGGATTATCGGCGGCCTCGTACAATTACATGAGCCATACGCTCCCGGAGTCGGAGGCCCACCAGAAGGAAGCCGAAGTGAAGGCCGGTCTGATCGAGAAGGCCCTGGCCAAGGCCAAGACGGCCGCGAAGGGTAAGGCTTTTGATGCCAAACTCGCTATCGAGCAGGCCGAGAAAGCCGCCGAGGAAGAGGTGAAGAAGCAGGGTGATGAGATTCACCACCATGCGGTCTCCGGTTGGGCTCCGTTCGCCGTCTTCCTGCTGATTCTTTCCGCTTTGTTCTTCGCAGGCTTCTTGGGTGTCTATGTCCAGCGCCGCGCGAACGATGCCCATCTGCTCGGCCTCTGGCTTTTCAGCAACCACCTCGGCTGCGTGCTCCTCGCAGCATATGTGGCCTTCTACCCCTTCCTAGCTGCCCACGATTTCCGTAGGGCTTGGGCGCCAGTTTTCTATGCAGGGCTCGTCTTGCTCCTGCCGGTCATGCTCTCGGGCGAAGGCCGCGGTGAAGAGGAAGACGACCACGCCCACTGAGCACCTCAGGGCGCTGCGGTGCGGCTGAAGTCGAAGACGGTATGACTGATCAGGCCTCGCTCTAAAACGGCGAGGTCTGTTTGTTGGTCGGTACTGAAGTTAACCCCGTCGTTCCAAGCGAAATTAAAGCCAGTCGCGGAGCGGCGGAATAGGGAGCCATGCCGGACGAGTGCCGGCACGGACCGTTCCATGGCGGCACCCTCTACGATGGTGGACGGATAGTTAAGGCTGTGGACTTGCAGCCCCTGAACGGCTTGGCCGACAAGCCCCTTGGCGAAGCGGGCGGCGTGCCGGCAGGCGGCCTCCAGGTGCGGTCGTAACTCAGGTGGGCAGACGGCAGAGGTCCGGTGGACGCGTTCAAAAATCGATTGGTCGAGGTCCATCGAACAAGCCACGGATGGCAGACCCCAGGCTGTACCTTCGGTGGCTCCCGCTAGGGTGCCTGAGCTCAAGCAGAGCGGCATCGTGGCGTTAAAGCCGATGTTGAGCCCGGAGATGACCACGTCGGGCTTGGCAGGCAGCAGGTGACCGAGGGCGATGTTGACGCAGTCCGAAGGGGTGCCGTCGATGGACCAGGCCTGGGTGCCAAGGCCGGGGTATTCGGTGAGGGTGACTTCGCGGTGGCGGCTAAAGGCGCGACCGATCCAGCTGCGTTCGCCCGAGGGGGCGACGACGACGACGTCGAAGCCTTCGGCCCCGCAGGCGGCCGCGAGCGCATGGAGGAAGGCGGCATTGATGCCGTCATCGTTGGTCAAGAGGGCGACGGGCTTCATCCGCCTTACTTCTGGCCTTCTAGCCGGCCAGTTTCAAGGTCGGCGATCTGGTCGCGCAAGACAGCGGCCGCTTCGTAGTCTTCTTCCTTGAGGGCAGCCTTGAGGGCGGCCTTGGCCTTGGTCAGGCGAACGACGCCGTCAGCCTCGGCGTCAAAGGGTCGGCGGCCCTGGTGGGCCAGTCCGGGCTGGATACGGGCGATGGTGGCCATGGCCTGCTGGGCATGGGCTTCGTAGCACGCGGGGCACCCCATCCGGTGGACGCGCTCAAAATCGGCCCAGCGGAAGCCGCACGTCGGGCACTTGCCCCGGCCGAGGGGCACTGGAATGGATAATTTAAGCCCCAAGGCGAGGGAGGGGAGGAAACAGCCTTCATTCGGGCCGGCTTCCAATGTGGGGCATCCTTCACAGCAAGCATAGGTCTCAGCCTTGCCACCCGAGACGAGGGTAAGGAAGACCTTGGCGGCTTGGGTGCAGCCTTGGCATGATGCTGGGCGGAGAATCATCGCTCCGAACATGCACGCGAACCGTCCGGGATTCAAGTGCGACCGAGAACCTTTTCAGGTTGAAGCCGACCCGCAGGCGGATTGCCTAGGAAACCGATGCTTTCTCCTGTTCTCATGCTGATACTGGCCGACACCGAAAAGGGTGCGCTTTGGTACTTCAAGCAGATGGACACCGCCGGACTCGCGGTCGCCGGTGTGCTGCTCATCTGTTCCTTCATCGGTTGGGGTGCGATGATTCAGAAGTGGACCGACGTCAATGAACTGCGCCGTCGCAATCATGCGTTTGAGCGCCGCCTGCGTGACGAACCTTCGGTGGTCGCCCTCAACTTTCCGCGCGGGTCGAATCTCGGTCCGTACGAATTCCTCGTCGCGGAAGCCGTCTCCGCCGTGCAGCGCCATAAGGGTCGCATGGTAAAGCCATCCGACGTCGCGCTCTGCATGGGGCACGTTGAGAATGCCATCCAGCGTGGCATCGCCCGCACGATGGTGAAGTATGAGGAGAAGATGGTTATTCTTAGCTCGCTGGTTTCCGGCGGTCCGTTTCTCGGACTGCTCGGTACGGTCTGGGGGGTGATGGTCACTTTCGGTGCGTTGACTGAGAAGGCCAGCATCGCGCAGCTCGCCCCCGGGGTCTGCGGCGCACTGGTCACCACGACGCTCGGACTGTTGGTCGCGATCCCCGCCACCTTCGGCTACAATTATCTTCTCACGCAGGTAAAGATCATGACGACCGAGCTCGAAAACTATGCGAGCTCGCTGGCCGACCGCGTGGAGCTCGAACTCGAAGGCGAGGCTCGCCGTAACTTCGAAGCCGCGCAGGAACGCGAACGCCTCTTGCGCGCCGCATCCGCTCCCGCCGCTACGATTGCGCCACTGGTAACTGCGGCTCCCGCGGAGGCCGCCGTGCTTCCGCCGGTTTCTTTACCCGGTTGGGAAGACGCCCAGTAAGACACCATGGCCCGCTCATTTTCCAGGCCTAATCGACTGCACGTGATCAGCGAGTTGAATGTCACGCCGATGCTCGACCTCTGCTTCGTGCTGCTGATTATTTTTATGATTGCCACGCCGGTGCTCGAGCAGACGACGGCCGTGAACCTGCCCCGAGCGGAGAAGGGGGCGGGGAAGAGCCCCGACACCAAGGTGCAATATCGCTTCGTCAGTATCGCCCGAGACGGAACCTATACCATGGGCAACCTCGCCGTGACGCTGGCCCAGCTCGAGGTCGAGTTTGCCCGCATCGCGAATCTCCCGGAAGCGGATCAGCCCGTGGTGCGTATTAGGGCCGACTCTACTTTGACTTACCAGAAAGTGATCGACGTGATGTCCACGGCGAAAGCAAAGGGGCTGACCAAAGTCGGCCTCGACACGGAGATTCGCTGAAACCATGGCAGGCGAAGGCAAAGGTTTCCTCGGTTCACTTGCGGTGCACGCCGGTATTATTTGCGCCATCGTAGGCTTCTCCTGGTTTGCTTCCCGCCAGACTGGCCCCTCGGTTGAGGCCCATGACCCGTTTTTAACTGTCGAATTAGGTACCCCGGGCAAGCGACCAGGTCAGATTGATAAGGCGCCGGGTGTCGCCAAGGGGTATGAGGCGGGCTCCAAGACCAGCGTACCTCTGGTGCGCATTAAGAAACTCGATCTCGAAAAAATTGAGCGCGAACGCGAGAAGGCCGAGAAGGCTGAGCAGGCCGCGGCCAATTCCGCCGCCGCGAAGACCACGAGTAAGGCAAATCCTAAAGCCGGGGCGAGTGCCGCGCCCGGTAAGACCTCCCTGAACGATTTCCTGAGTGCCAACAAAGGCGGCAAGGCTGGCTCCGGTAAAGCCGGCAGTATCGGGGGCGTGGCCGTCCGGCAGGGGCGTGATTTTGGC
>CAISXT010000118.1 GCA_903889525.1 uncultured Opitutia bacterium
CATAAGGTCGAAGTGAAGGACGTCCTCGTCGGCGAAGTCTGGCTCGGCTCCGGGCAGTCGAACATGGCGATGACCGTGCAGTCTTCCAATAACTTCGAGGTCGAGAAAGCCGCCGCCAACTATCCGCTCATCCGTCATTATCAGGAATCCTCGACCCACGCCGAACAACCGCAGGCGGAAGGCAAAGGTAAATGGTCTGCATGCAGTCCCACCACCGTCGGAAGCTTCTCCGCAATTCTCTATTTCTTCGGCCGCGAGATTCATCAGGAAGTCGGCGTCCCCGTCGGCCTCGTGAACACCTCCGTCGGCGGCACGCCCATCGAATCCTGGGTCTCCGCCGAGACGCAGATGTCCGCCCCCGAAACGAAGGTGGTCTACGACGCCCAATTAAAAGCCTACCAGGGCTTCGACGCCACCAAAGCCACAGCCCTGTATGAAAAACAGCTGGCCACATGGAAAGTCGCGATGGAAAAGGCCAAGGCCGACAAGAAGGACCTACCGCGCAAGCCCGTCGACCCGATTGCCTGGCGTAAGTTTATGGGCGGACCCGCCGGCCTCTTCAATGGCAAGGTCGCAAACCTCGCCCCCTATACGCTCCGCGGCATGCTCTGGTATCAAGGCGAAGGCAACGCGGGCAACCCCGGCATTTACCACAAGCAACTCTCCCAGCTAGTCACCAGCTGGCGCACGCTCTGGAATGACGAAGTTCCTTTCGCTTGGGTCCAGCTCCCGAATTACACCGCACCAGGCGAAGGCTGGCCGCGTGTGCGCGAGTCGATGATGAAGACGCTCGAACTCCCGAAGACGGGCATGGCAATCACGATCGACCTCGGCGACGCCAAGGACATCCACCCGAAGAACAAGCAAGATGTCGGCAAGCGCCTCTCTTTCTGGGCCCTCGGCACGGTCTACGGCAAGAACGTCCCCGCCATCAGCGGCCCCCTGCCCGCCGGCTCTGCGATCAGCGGTAACGTGGTCACGGTTTCCTTTAAGCACGCCAACGGCGGACTGAAATCCATTACTGGAGGCACCCTCACCGGCTTCCAAATCGCCGGAGCGGACAAACAGTGGAAAGCGGCCGAGGCCAAGATTGTCGGCGAGACCGTGGTCGTCAGCAGCCCGGAAGTTACCCAACCCGCCGCGGTGCGCTACGCTTGGAAGGATTGGCCGGAATACAGCCTCGCCAATGGTGTCGGCCTCCCCGCCAGCCCGTTCCGGACCGACGATTGGCCTGTACCGGTCGCCAAGAAGTAAGCCCATGCCCCGCAAGGGGCTTAAAATCAGGGGTTCGCCTTGCAACCCCGTGCTTTTCGGGCTGTCTTCCTTGCTAGCATGAAGACCCCGCTTCTCGCCTTGGCCTTGGCCGTCGGCGTACCCCTAGTTTACGCCGTCAATAAAGGTAACGCTGGCCCAACCGACGTTGAGTTGAAGTTCAACCTTCCCGCCCCCGCACCGCTTTCCGCCGAAGACGAACTGAAGACCTTCCGCCTACCCGCCGGCTTCCGCATCGAACTCGTCGCCAGCGAACCGATGATCGAGACCCCGATTGCGATCAGCTTCGATGATCAAGGCCGCATGTTCGTCGTCGAGATGCGGGGCTACATGCGCGACCTCAACGGTACCACCGAAGATCAGCCGCTCAGTCGAGTCTCGTTACTGACCGATACCGATGGCGACGGCCGTATGGATGTGGTCACCCCCTTCCTCGATAAACTCGTGATGCCTCGCGGCGTGATGGCCGTCAACGGCGGCGCCCTCGTCGCCGAACCGCCGAATCTCTTTTTCTGCAAAGACACCAAGGGTACCGGCATCGCTGACGTCAAAACGGTGGTCACAGCCGACTTCGGCACCTTCGGTGGCCAGCCCGAGCACATGGCGAATACGCCCACCTGGGCCATGGATAACCGCATCTACGCGGCGGGCTACGGCGTCAGCTTCCGCTTCAACAAGGATACCTGGCAGCGCGGTTCCGGCTTGGGCCGCGGCCAATGGGGCCTCTGCCAAGACGATGCCGGACGCCTCTTCTTCAACAACAACTCTGATCTCCTGCGCGCCGACCTCCTCCCGGCTGCCGCGTTCGTCCGCAACCCACTCCTCCGCACCGCTTCTTCGGTTAACTTCCAGGTGATGAAGGATCAATCCGTCTACCCCTCACACCCGACACCGGGAGTGAACCGCGGCTACGACGCGAAGACCCTGCGCGAAGATGGCACCCTCGCCAAAGCCACCTCCACTTGCGGAGCCGTCATCTATCGTGGCGATGCTTTTCCCCCAGAATACCGGGGCGATGCCTTCGTGCCAGAGCCTTCCTCCAATCTGGTCAAGCGACTGAAGCTAACCGAGAAAGACGGCATCATCACGGCGACTGACGCCCACGCCGGCACGGAATTCCTCACCTCCACCGATGAACGTTTCCGCCCGGTGATGATGGCCAATGGCCCCGACGGCGCTCTCTATGTCGTCGATATGTATCGCGGCATGCTTCAGCACCCGGCCTTCCTGACGCACTACCTGATTGCCAACATCAAGGCCCGCAAACTCGAGACCCCTTTCAATCAGGGACGAATCTGGCGCATCGTCCGCACCGATAAGAACGTACCGACGAAGACAAAAATCCCGGCCGACACCGCGGCCCGCGTTAATCTCCTAACCCACACCAACGGCTGGGTACGCGACACCGCCCAACGCCTCCTGGTCGAATCCGCAGATATCAAAGCCGCCGACCCGCTCCGTGCCCAACTCGCCGACGTCAAGGCCCCCGCCACGGCCCGCCTGCACGCCCTCTGGTCGCTCGATGGCCTCGCCGCCGCCCGCGCTGAAGACGTCCGTCTCGCCCTTAAGGATACCGACGCTCAGGTCCGTGCCGCCGCCATCCGCATCGCCCCAGCCGAGATGCTGGCCGAACTCTGCGCGCTCAAGGGCGAGCAGGAAGTCCTGGTGATTGCCCACCTGGCGATCCGTCTTTCCGGCGCGAACCTGCCCGACGCCGACAAGGCGCTCGCCGAACTGCTCGCCGCCCACGGCGATAACGCGCTCGTCCGCGAAGGCGCGCTCACCGGAGCCCGCGGCCGCGAAGTCACCCTCGCCAAGGCCGTCGCCGCGCTGGGCTCCGCCGCCAACCTCAAGCAGACCGGTCCGGTCCTCGATGGTTTCGCCACCCTGATCTCTCAGGCCGGCAAGGCCGGTCCTTTCGAAGGCATGCTCGAAATCGCCGCCAGCCTCGGCGATCGCACCAATCTCCGCGCCGCCATCCTCCGCGGGCTCGACCAATCCATCCGTGACCCGAAGACGAAGAAGGCCGTGCCGCTCAAGACGATCTGGCTCAACGCCGAACCCGCCGCGCTCGCCAAGCTCAAGAAGGCCGTCACCGACGCCAACGCTGGCAAGAATCTCGAAAGCGTCGCGGCGCGCCTCGCTTGGGTCGGCAAACCCGGCGCCCCCGCCCCGCCCAAGGTCGTCGCCCTCACGAAGGCCCAACAAGCGCTCTTCGAAAAGGGTAAGGTCACCTTCACCAACCTCTGCGCCGCTTGTCACCAGCCCCATGGCTACGGACTGGACGGACTCGCCCCTCCGCTCGTGGACAGCGATTGGGTCCTTGGAAAACCTGACGTGACCGCGCGCATCGTGCTCAATGGCCTGGGCGGCCCCATCAAGGTTGGCAATCGCACCTGGGACCTGACGATGCCTCCGCTCGGTCAATTGAGCGACGAGGACATCGCCAGCGTGCTTACCTACATCCGACGCGACTGGGAGCACAACGGCTCACCGGTCGACGCCAAGTTCGTCCAAGGCGTCCGCAAACAGTTTGCGGACCACCCTAACTCTTGGACCGCCGAAGAGCTTCGCCCACCCACGAAAAAGGCCACCAAGGCTGAGGCTAAATGAGAATCTGGGCGCTCCTCGCGCTAAGTCCGCTCGGCCTCTTGGGCGCAGCGGAAATCAAGCTGACCGCACCGCTTGATTATCAGGTCACCCAACGGAGTAATCGTACCGAAGGGCGCCTTGCCGTCGCGGGCACTCAGAAAGATGCCGCTGGGTCTCGATTGGAAATCCGTCTCGCCGACCAACAAGGCAAAGGCGAATGGCAGAAAGTTGACGGCGAAAACGAGTCATTCACCACCTCCCTCCCAGCCGTCGCCGGCGGCTGGTATCGCCTCGAAGCTCGCCTCATGAAGGACGGGAAAGCCGTCGCCAACCAGACCATTGAACACGTCGGCGTAGGTGAAGTCTTCCTCGTCGCCGGACAATCCAACTCTGCAAATTACGGTGAGGAAAAACAGTCGGTGAAATCTGGCCAAGTCGCCTCTTTTGACGGCGCGACCTGGCGCCTCGCCCACGACCCGCAGCGCGGCGCCGGCGGCAACGGTGGCAGTTTTATGCCCCCGCTCGGCGATGCCTTAGCCGCGAAGTTCGGCGTTCCCATCGGCTTCATTCCGATTGGCATCGGGGCCACGAGCGTCCGCGAATGGCTCCCCACCGGAGTGCCCTTCCCGCAGCCGCCGACGATCATCGGCCGGGTGACGAAACGCCCGGATGGCACTTGGGAATCTAAAGGGGTGGCATACGCCAACCTCCTCGCTCGCGAAAAACAGTTCGGGCCACACGGCTTCCGCGCCGTGCTGTGGCATCAAGGCGAGAGTGATGCCAATCAGAAGGACCAGACCCGCACCCTCCCCGGAAATCTCTATCAAGCATACCTCACCCGCATCATTCAGGATTCCAATCAGGTGGCCGGCTGGCCGATTCCGTGGTTCGTGGCGCAGGTCAGCTATCACGTACCGGGTGACGAAGCCTCGGCCGACATCCGCGACGCCCAGGCAGCGCTCTGGAAGTCCGGCATTGCGCTCGCCGGCCCGGATAGCGATGCCCTGAAATCCGAGTGGCGTCAGAGCAACGGAAAGGGCGTCCACTTCAGCGGTCCCGGCCTCCGGGAACATGCCGCCCGCTGGGCCGAACGCATTACCCCTTGGCTCGAACTGCAACTCGGCCAGAAGTAAATCCATGTTCGGCGGAAAATGTCCCTTCGGCCACAAGCCCACCGACCCCTTCAAGGCGAAGCGGGAGGCTGGCCCAATCGCGCGCTACGAATTTCAAGGCGAACAGATTCCGATGATCCTGCGGCATGCGGATGTTCGCCAAGCAGCGAAAGATTGGTCGACCTATAGCTCTGACGCCCCTTGCCGCGTGCCGATTCCCTCCGAGGAATCCGTGCGTTCCGTCCGACAACTCCCACTGGAGATCGACCCCCCTGCACACGCCGATTACCGAGCCATCGCCGAACCATTCTTCCAGCGACCCAAGTCCGCCGTAATGGTCGCCCAAGTTGAAGCCTTGACGGAGGAGATGCTGCGCGACGCCTTTAATCGCCCAGAAATCGAAATCGTCCACGATTTCGCCCTGCCGCTCCAATCCCGCGCCCTTACCTACCTGCTGAATGTCCCCGAGAGCGAAGCGGAACTCTGGATCGGCTGGGGCACACACGTTTTTCGCAAGGCCGACGGCCTCAGCAAGAGCTCCGGCCTCGACGAATACATCGAAGGTAAGTTCGCCGCCACCGCCGCCCAACCCGGCGCTGACTTCTTCTCCGCACTCCACGCGGCCACCTTCCAAGGCCGTCCGCTCACCCATCAGGAGAAGCTCGGTTACGCGAACATCGCCTTCGCCGGCGGCCGCGACACGATCATCCACACGGTGGCTTGTGCACTCGGACACCTCGCGGCTAATCCAGAAGCCCTCACTTACCTACGCGAAGACCCGAAACGCATCACGCATGCGAGCGAAGAGTTCTTCCGTTACTTCATGCCGCTGACCCACATTGGACGCGTTTGCCCAGTCGCGACCTCCGTGCACGGCGAGCACGTCCCCGCGGGCGGACGCGTCTCCCTCGGCTGGGCTTCGGCGAATCGGGATGAATCTGTTTTTGCGCAGGCCGATGAATTCAAGATTGATCGCAAACCGAACCCTCACCTCTCCTTCGGCTTCGGCGAACACCTCTGCCTCGGTGCGGCCCACGCTCGCCTGATTCTCCGCACCCTACTCCAGAAGTGCGTCGAACACGTGGATACTTTGGAAATCATCTCCGCCGTGGAGCGCGTGGAAAAGGAAGCCTCCTATGACCGGGCGCTGGGCTATGAAACGTTGGTGCTGAAGATTCGGCCGCGGGCGTGAACAGGGGTTGCCTCGGGCTCGCGTCCGGGCATTTTATGGTCACCCCAAAAACCTTACGGACCTTGCGGGGTTTCAGTAAGCATACCCCCGCCTTACCCTAACCGATGTTCGCCTTCAGCCTGACTATTTTCTGGGGAGCCTGCCTGCTCTTCCTCGTGCAGCCGCTGATTGCTCGCTTCATCCTGCCTTGGTTCGGCGGTGGCCCCGCCGTCTGGACGACCTGCATGCTCTTCTTCCAGGTACTCCTCCTGGGCGGCTACGCTTATGCGCACTTCAGCATCAGCCGACTTAAGCCGCGCCAGCAGGTCATCCTCCACCTATGCCTTCTCGCCATCGCCGTGGCGCTCCTGCCGATCACACCCAGCGATCAGTGGAAACCCACGGATGGTTCGCAGCCCGCTGGTCATATTTTATTTCTGCTGCTCGGCTGCCTTGGCCTGCCCTACCTCGTGCTCTCGGCCACAGGCCCGCTCCTGCAAGCCTGGTTCAGCGAAGCGCACCCGGGCGTCTCGCCCTATCGCCTCTACGCGCTCTCCAACGTTGGCTCGCTCCTCGCACTCATTGCTTATCCCTTCGTCGTCGAACCCAACCTCTCCCGGCAACTTCAGGCCGGCTACTGGTCCGGTGGCCTCGCGGTGTATGCCGGACTTGCTGGTTGGTGTGGCCTGATCGTCTGGCAGCGCGCCCAATCCGCCGAAAAAAAAGCAGCCGCCGATATCGCTGAACCAGAAGTCGCCACCCCTTTCGCCCAAGTTTTCCTATGGCTCGCGCTCCCGGCCTGCGGCGTGATGCTCCTCCTCGCGATTACCAATAAGCTCTGCCAAGACATCGCCGTGGTGCCATTCCTCTGGGTGCTACCCCTCGGACTCTACCTTCTATCTTTCATCATCAGCTTCGACAGCCCTCGCTGGTATCAGCGCTGGCTCTGGATGCCGCTCCTCGCCGGATTACTGGGTGGGGTACTCTGGCAACTCATCCAAGCGGAATCGCACCCGGAGATTACCATGGAGGCTACGCTCTACCTCGGCCTGCTCTTCGTGGCGTGCATGGTTTGCCACGGCGAAGTCTATCGCCTGCGGCCGAGCGCCAAAAAGCTCACCGGGTATTACCTCTCGATCTCCGCCGGTGGCGCCTTGGGCGGTCTCTTCGTCGCCCTCGCCGCCCCGCTCATCTTCCCGGATTATTTTGAACTACATCTCGCCCTGTACCTCATGGCGGCACTGGCTTTGATCGTCCTCCGCCAAGAGGCATCATCCCTGCTCCAACGCGGAATGGGGCGCTGGGGTTGGGCCGTCTTGCTCCCGATCCTGTTGGCCTTTGGTGCCAAGCTCTGGGATATTGCGGATACCTCCCGCAAGGGCTCTTCCATCGTGACCCGCGGATTTTACGGCGTGCTTAAAGTCAATATTGCCAACGCGGATAATCCCGAGCAACGCCATCTCACGCTCCAGCATGGTGCCACCATTCACGGCTTGCAGTATAGTGGCGAAATCCGCCGACGTATGGCGACGACCTACTACAGCGAGACGAGCGGCATCGGCCGATTGCTACGCGCCTACCATCCTGACCATGGCCGCCGCGTTGGGGCTGTCGGACTCGGTGCGGGAACGCTGGCCGCCTGGGGCGATGCCGGAGACACATTCCGCTTCTACGAGATTAATGATGATGTGGCTCGGCTCGCCACCAAGACCTTCACTTACCTGAAAGATTCCAAGGCAAAGACGGAACTCGTGATGGGTGATGCCCGGCTCAAGATGGAAGGCGAAAAGGATCAGAACTACGACGTGATTATCCTCGACGCCTTCAGTAGCGACGCCATTCCGGTCCACCTGCTCACGCTGGAAGCTTTCCAGATTTACAATCGCCACCTCCGAAGCGACGGCGTCATCGCCGTGCACGTCTCTAACCGCTATCTGGACCTACGTCCCATCGTGGCGCGAGCCGCTCAGGCCTCCAAATATAACTCGGCAATCATCAATGACAGTGAGCCGGCCGCCGATGATGACGGCATCTACGCCTCAGACTGGATTCTGCTCACCCGGAATAGGACCCTACTCAGCCACCCGCTGATCAGTAAGGTCGCTGGCGACCCGATTGAGGTCTCGGAACGTATCGGTGCTTGGACGGATGACCGGAGCGACTTGCTCCGCATCCTCATCACCAAGGAGCATTCGTTCCTGGAATGGCTCCAATCGCGTTAGGCTGATAAAGGCTCGAAACCCGGCTCCCCCGGGTTGCCTTTTGACGAAGGCCACCCTATCAAACTGCCCTGCCGATGAGCGTGCGTTCCCTGATCTTTTCCCTGCTGGCTGCGTCCTTGACCGTGGCCGCCGCGGATAAACCCAAGGCCACGCCAAAAGCTGCCCGCCCGACCGTCGCCCAGCCGTGGGGCACATGGGTTGAAGCTGATTATCCTTACTTCTCGTCCGTCCTCGACGCCCGCCGGGAAGGCCTCGGCCAAAATAACCTCACCCCGCGCGGCATCATCCTGAAACTCCCGCAAGACTGCTGGGCCTGCTTCGACACAGATCTTCTCCGCATCTCCGCCGTCTGGAAAGGTAAAGGCGTCACTGATAAAGCCCTCGCTCCAGGTTCGTACCTAGACCCGAGCCGCAAGACTCCCGGAGGACAATTTCCCGCCCCCCAACCGGATGGTAAACTTTGGCTCGGCTGTGCACTGCTACCCGGATGGCAAGGGGGCGAAAAAATCAGCCTCACAGATCCGCGCTCGCCCGCCCCTAGCCCCGAGGAAGTCGGCCGCGGCCCCTTGCCCGCCGAGATGGGACGTTTCACGGCCCTGCACCTCGCTGGCGACCAAGTCGTCCTCGAGTACACCGTGCAAGATGCCAAAGTCCGCGAATGGTGGACCGCCTCCAATCGCGGCGAACATACGGTCGTCGAACGACATATTTCCCTCTCGCCGTCTAAGCGGGACCTTTGGCTCGTGGTGGGCAACCGCCTGAACGGCCCAGCCCAAGAAATCGAAACAGGGGTCAGCGTCACCTCGCCCACGGGGCAAGACAATGCGCAGCTCGCCAACCATGACGACCTCTGGGTGGTTAAAGTCCCCGCCCATCAAGCTGAAGTCACCTTCTGTGTTGCCCTCTGCGACGAACGCATCGCTCCTGCCGTCGCGCCCAAGCCGATGCCTACCGGCGCCTCGAAGTCGCGCTGGCCACAGACGGTGGCAACGACCGTCCACCGCTCGGATGCCAAGGAAACATACGTCATCGATCACGTCGACCTGCCCATCCCCAATCCTTGGAAGCGGGCCGTGCGTTGCGGTGATATTCAGTTTAAGAAAGATGGCACCGCCGTCGTGATCACCATCGACGGCGACGTGTGGACCGCCACCGGCCTCCCGCAAGATCAAGGACCTGTGCACTGGCACCGCTTCGCTTCTGGCCTGCACGAGCCGATGACGTGTGCGATCCGCGACGAAGAAATTTACGTCTTCGATCGCAACGGCATCTGGCGCCTCCGCGACACTAATGGAGACGGTGAAGCCGACGTCCACGAACTCTTCTCTAACGCCTTCGCTCAGACGGCGGACATGCGCGAATTCCCCAGCACCATCCGCCTCGCCCCGAAAGGCGAATTCGTCATCGGCAAGGGCGGACAGGAAGCGACAACCATCGGTAAGCATAACGGCAGCATCCTCCGTATCTCCGCCGACGGACAGACGGCCACCCTACTCGGCCATGGCTTCCGCCAACCCAATCTCTCCGTCAATCCGCGCACGGGTCTCGTCACCGCCAGCGACCAGCAGGGACAATACATCCCCAGCACGCCGATTCATATCGTTAAAGACGACCAGTTTTACGGTTTCCTGAGCGATAAGCTGCCCAGGGAGAAATACCCTGCGCCCATCGCCGAGCCGCTCACCTGGATTCCCCATGCGGTCAACGCCTCCGCCCTTTCCCAGGTCTGGCTCTTCGACGCCAAGATGGGCCCGCTCAACGACGAGATGGTGCAGATCTGCTTCAATAAGCCGGATCTGCTCCGCGTCCTCTGGAACCATCGCGGCTCCCGCCCGCAGGCCAGCGTCGTCAGCATCGCTAGCGATTTCGCTACGCCGCCCCTCAACGGCTCCGTCAATCCCGCCGATGGACAGCTCTACATCGCCGGCTTCCAAGTCGCCGGCTGGGGCAACACACTCACGACCCTCACCGGTATCGAACGCGTCCGCCATACCGGCGCCCCTTCGCTGACGCCCCGCGAGATCATCCCGACGGACCGTGGTATCCTCCTACGGTTCGACGTCGCCCTCGATCTAGCCAAGGCGACAAACCCGGACAACTATTCCTTCGCAACCTGGCACTATAAACGCGCCTACACTTACGGCTCAGCCCAATACAAGGCTGACGGCAAGACGGGGAACGACTGGCTCACGGCCAGCAGTGCTTATCTCAGCGTGGACGGTAAGAGCGTCTTCATCGGAGTACCCGGATTGAAGTCCGTCGAACAGTTGCGCATTGGCTGGGGCATCGCTTCCGCAGCCGGCGCCGAGATGCGCCAGAACGCCTATACGACGCCGTATGAGTTCGTGAAGTTCGACCCAGTCGCCGAAGGGTTCGGCCGAATCGAGGTCGACCTAACGCCGCGCACCGCCGCGGCAAAGAAGGCCGAAGCCGTATCGGCCGACGAAGGCAAGCGTCTCGCCACGATGTTCGGCTGTGCCGCCTGTCACTCCGTCAGCGAAACCGCGATGGTCAACGTCGGCCCGACCTGGAAAGGCCTCTTCGGCTCTAAGCGCGACTACGTGTCCGACAAGGGCCAAAAGGGCTCGCTCATCGCCGACGCGGCCTACATCCGCGAATCCATCCTTGAGCCGAACGCCAAGAAGCACGCCTCTTTCCTTAAGTCGGAATTCGCCATGCCCAGCTTCGCCGGCGTGCTTTCCGACGCGCAGATCGAATCCCTCATTCTTTATATCCAGACCCTCAAATAAGATGCCCCCGACCCTCGACCTCACCCGCACTCCCGCCACGGACCCACTCGGCATCTACCGCTTCCGCGATGGCCTTTACGCGGTCGACCTCATCGCGGCGGCCATCACGGAGTTCGACCTCTTCACCAAGCTCGCCCTCAAGCCCTCCGACCTTGCGACCGTCTGCCATGATTTCGCGACGCACCGTCGGCCCACCGACGTGATGCTGACGCTCTTCACCGCGAATGGCTTCCTCGCGCTGAAAGACAGCATCTACTCCGTCACTGCCCTCGGCCAGGAACACCTCGTCAGCACCTCACCCACCTTCCTGGGGCCTTACTACGCCTCCTTGAAAGATCGCCCGGTGGTGAAAGATTTCATCATCATCCTGCGCACAGACAAGCCAGCCAACTGGGGTAGTTACAAAGACGAGAAGCCGTGGACGGAAGCGATGCTCACCGATGAATTCGCGACGACCTTCACCGCTGCCATGGATTGCCGCGGATTCACACTCGGCCCCGCCATGGCGAAAGCCTCCCCCATCGGAAACCGCACGCGCCTCTTGGATATTGCGGGAGGCTCCGGCATCTACGCCTGTGCCCTCGTGGCCAATCATCCCACCCTGACCGCAACGGTCTTCGAACGCGCACCTGTCGATGGCATCGCCCGCAAGATGATCGCCAAACGAGGTTTTCAAGACCGGGTCGACGTCGCCGCTGGCGACATGTTCAAGGACACCCTGCCCACTGGCTACGACGTCCACCTCTTCTCCAACGTGCTGCACGATTGGGATACGGATAAGGTCCGCACGCTCCTCGCCGCCTCCGCCAAGGCCCTTCCCAAGGGCGGCCTACTTATCGTCCACGATGCCCACCTGAATGACGCCAAGACCGGGCCCGCCCCCGTCGCCGCCTACTCTGCCCTGCTGATGAGTGTCACCGAAGGCCGTTGCTACGGGACCGGCGAGATGCGCGCCTTATTGATCGAAGCCGGCTTCACCGACATCCGTCATCAAGATACCGCCTGCGATCGTAGCATTGTCACCGCCGTCCGGAATTAACGGATGAAAGTCCCGTCCTTGATCCTGTGGCTAACTGCAGGGATCTTCGCCCACGCCGAGACTCAGCCGTATGAGTTCTGGAAGTCGCGCGAGGTGGCCTTTAATGAGCTCATCTTTTCACGCACACCCGGGACCCACCTCCCCTTGGCCGCGAGCCTCGAGCCCAACGCTTTCAAGCTCCCATCCTATGCGGGGGGCGTACCCAGCGGAGAAGGCATCTGCGTCCTGGGCTTCCTCCTGTCGGCAGACCTCAGCGGCGACGCCCGCGTCAAATCGCTTTTGAATTCCGCCCTCCGCTGGTGCTCACCTGAAGGCATCCCCAGCAACGGTATCGGCGGCAAAGCGACCACCAGTTATTGGTATGAACTGCTTCCCGCCGTCCTACTCACCCAGCTCGCCATGCGGCATCCAGAGTCGACCGAGATGGACGCCAACCACACCCGCATGGCCGACCGCTATGCGGAAATCATCCGCGAACTCGGAGGCCCTCGGGCGGAATTCAATCAAACGAGCTACATCACCCACGGGCCGAAAAAGGGCCCGGTGATCAACGGACGATGGACCGAGCCCGATGCCGCCGCCGCTATGGCCTACGTGTGCTACGCTGCCTGGCTTCGGCATCAGCAGCCTGCGCACCTAGAGGCGGCCCGCTGGGCCATGGATGCGCTTGAGCGGCGCACCCTTACCGACGGAAATCCGCTCTACGAGTTTAGCCTATACTGCGCCCCCGCCCTCGCCGCCCGCATGAACCGTGAACAAGGCACGCACTATGATGTTCGTAAATTACTGGACTGGTGCCTGAGCAAGAACGACGAATCGAATAGCACCCGACGCTGGTGGGGCCGCATCGACCATGACTTCAATGGCCTCGCGGCCACAGGACTCTGCGGCTCGACGCGAGACGGCGACGCCTACGCTTTCGCGATGAACACTTTTATCGCAGCCTCGATGATCGCGCCGCTGGCCGCCGAAGACCCAAGCTTCGCACCGGAAATCGGCCGCTGGCTCAGCCAAGTCACCCGCAGCGCCCGTAACTTCTTCCCCGATGAAGTATCTGCCACCCAACAATCGGGCCCAGAGCATCGCGGCACACGCTTGGCGGCCATTCCCTACGAAGGCCTGCGTGAGAAAAAGCGCCTGAACACCGCTGTCAGCGAAATCTCCGCCGGCCACTGGCGCGCCGAACTGCCCTCCGGGGCCGGCGACTTCCAATGGCGGGCGGAAATCAAACCTGCGGAGGGCCAAAGCCTTCGCGTGCGTGTATTGAACAGCGCTGACCAGCAAATCTATCTGGGGAACTATCGCCTCAAAGCCGGACAGACCACCCTGGGCGGGCTGCTTCGTGCCACCCAGACTCCACTCCGACTTGAATTCACGATGGAAGCTAAACCTGTCAGCCTGACTAAGCTCCGCGTTGAAAATCACCCCGGCACCGGCCCTTGGCTCACGGGTGATCCAGTTTTCTATAGCTGGGGTCCGAC
Organism: uncultured Opitutia bacterium; assembly: GCA_903889525.1. Lineage (GTDB taxonomy): Bacteria > Verrucomicrobiota > Verrucomicrobiia > Opitutales > UBA953 > UBA953. The sequence goes on from CAISXT010000118.1 coordinate 13,640, forward strand.
GACAGATTTGGCAATTTACGGCGGTGCCAACATCGGCAGTTTCACCTCCCTACTGACACCCTCCCATAACCCGGCCCTCCAAATCTTTGATCTAGCGGCCACCGACCATCTTGGACACGGCCAGCGCCCGCACCTTCTTTTCGTGAATACCGGTGAAAGTGAAATCACCCACGAAGGCCTGAAAATCCCGGCTCACGCGACACTCCTCCGCTGATTCCACTCGCCTCCCCTCCGCACGCCTCTCTTTTAAATCCATGCGCACCCTCCTCATCGCCCTGCTCGCCGCCCTCACCTGCTCAGCTGCGGACCATCCAGAACTCGCCCGCATCAGCGCCGCCGATGATGCCCGCGTCGCCGCCATGAAAGCCCGCGATGGAGCCAAGCTCGCCACCTTTCTCTCCGATGACCTCCACTACGCCCATTCCAATGCGCTCGTGGACACCAAGGCCTCGTTCGTCGATCTGATTGTCAGCGGTAAGGCCAAGTACCTGCGCCTCGACTACGTGAAGCGCGACTTCACCTTCCCCGCTCCGGGCATTGCCCTGATGACCGGCTTCTTCGACGTGAAAGCCATCATTAATGAGGCCACCACCGAAACGAAGATTTGCTACCTGGGCGCCTGGCGCCTCGAAAAGGGCGAGTGGAAATTGCTCGCCTGGCAGACCTGCAAGGTGCCGCCAGCCGCCAAGTAAGGCCGATTAGCCGGCCGACTCCGGCCCGGGTATCAGGACATAATGTCCTAGATATCTAATAACAATGTGACTGGATTGGCACTTCCCCCTTCCCTCTCCTCGTAATCATCCCATCCTGCCTCTTATGCGCACACCCCTGCTCACCTCCCTTCTCGCCCTTTCGGTCGGCGTCGCCCCGCTGTTCGCCGCCGACACCCCGACCGTCGCTAAACCTGAGGCCGCGAAAGCTGCTCCGGTGGCAAAAAAGGCGACCTACATCGTCGCCCCCACCGAGGCCGATGTCGCCTACGGCGTTCACCCCAAACAAGTGATGCATTTCTGGAAGGCCGAATCGAATAAGCCGACCCCACTTATTTTCTATATCCACGGTGGAGGCTGGAACGCAGGTGACCGCACTGGGGCCAACGGCATGCTCACCGCCGCCCTCAAGGCCGGCGTCTCGGTAGTCTCCATCGAATACCGCTTCATCAAGGAAGCCACCGCGGACGGCGTTGTGCCGCCCGTCAAAGGCCCGATGCTCGATTGTGCCCGCGCCCTGCAATTCGTGCGCAACAAAGCCAAGGAATGGAATATCGATAAGGCCCGCATCGGCGCCACCGGCGGCTCCGCCGGGGCCTGCACGAGCCTTTGGCTCGCCTTCCACGATGACCTTGCAGATCCCAAGAGCGCCGACCCGATCGCCCGCGAATCTACCCGCCTCCTCTGTGCCGCCGTCGACGCACCCCAAACCTCGCTCGACCCCCAGCAGATGCGCGACTGGACGCCGAACAGCAGCTACGGTGCCCACGCCTTCGGCATCGTCGGTGATGGCAAAAAGAAAACCTCCTCCTTCCAGGCCTTCGTGGATGCCCGTGAAAAAATCATGCCCTGGATTAAGGAATATTCTCCTTACGAACTGGTGAGCTCGGACGACCCACCCGTCGGCCTTTTCTTCAATACGAAGCCTAATCTTGGCCAGGTTGAAAAAGATGCGACCCATACGGCCAACTTCGGCGTTAAGCTCAAGGAACACTGCGACGAGCTGAAGGTCCCCTGCGAACTCGTCTACCCTGGCGCACCCGACGTCCAGCACCGCTCCTCACTGGCCTTCCTCCTAGCCAAACTCGTCGGCGAGTCGAAGAAATGAGCGGCGCCGTCATTCTCGGTACTCTCAGCGTAGCCACCTTGGCCGCTATCGGACCCACGGAGGACCTCGCGCATCCCGCGGCGGATCGAAACGCTGAAATGAAAGCCGCCGCCATCAAGGCTTCGGTGGACGTGAAGAGCACCCGGGATGGCTCGATGCAGAAAGTGGTTTACTATCAGCCGGAATCCGCGGCCAAGAATCTCCCCGGAGAGGCCGTGCCCCTCCTCGTCTTCCTCCACACTTGGAGCGGCAGCATCGAGCAAGGCCCCCTCCTCATCGGCTTAGCCAAGCAGCGCGGCTGGGTCATGATCGCGCCCGCCTTCCGTGGCATCAATAATCACCCCGAGGCCTGCGCTTCCGATCTGGCGTCGCAGGATATTATCGACGCCGTCGATTATGCCCAAACCCACGCTCGCATCGATGCCTCGCGCATCTACCTCGTCGGCGGCTCGGGTGGCGGACACATGTCCCTCGTCATGGCCGAACGTGCACCGCAACTCTGGGCCGGCGTCAGTGCCTGGGTACCAATCTCGGATCTCACCGCTTGGCACGCCGAGAGTACGGCACGTAAAAATAACTACGCCAAGATGATCGAGCAGTGTTGCGGCGGAAAGCCCGGCCCGGCCACGGCAGCGGAATACCGCTATCGCTCGCCCCTCTTCCATCTCGCCGCTGCTAAAAGCCTACCGCTCGATATTAATACCGGTATCCACGATGGCCACACGGGTTCCGTGCCCGTCAGCCAATCGCTGCATGCTTTCAATGTTCTGGCCGCGGCCAACGGCCAACCTCAGCAGCAACTCACCGAAGCCGATATCGACTTCATCACGCGGGAGCAGAAAATCCCCGACTCCTTGGCGGCCGAAAAACAGACCGACCCAGAACGCCATAAGGCCGTGCTCTTCCGCCGCATCGCCGGTGCCGCTCGCATCACCATCTTTGAAGGAGGGCATGACTCCGAACCGGTCGCCGCGCTCAACTGGCTCGCCCGTCAACGCAAAGGACAACCCGCCGATTTCACGCTGGGTGAGCCGCCGAAAGACGCCCCCAGTTCCCTACGCTTGGCGAAATAATTCAGCGCGGCGGAGCCGGCTGACGCAATCCCACTAAGCTCCGTCGTTATCAGCCGCCAATGACGGCAGGGCTGAGATAAGCGTGGGGGCAACGCGTCTGTCGCATTGATTATGCTGAACGTGCGAGGAGAATGGCCGTCCGGCTTCGCGTCGGAATCTTTATGCGCCCCCTCCTCGCCTCCCTGCTGGTCGTAGTCATCGCGACCTCAGTCCCTCATGCCATCCGAGCGCAAGCCCCTGCGCCCACCAAAGCTGCACCTAAGCTGACCTGGCCCACCATCGTTGACCGGGCTCGCCTGCTCACCGCCGCCGGACGCGAAGAGGTCACGATCGGCGGTAAGATCAGCGGCTCCAATGTCTCCGCCTCCGAAGGGTTCGTGACGCTGGCTGAAATCAAGACGAAGCCCGCTAAAGGTGAGTGGCTAGAAATTAAGTTTACGAACACCCAACCGTATCGCTGGGTCCGGTACGAAGCCCCAGCTGGCTCGCATGCCAATATCGCCGAGCTCGAATTCTACGCCGGTGAAAATAAAATCCGCGGCCAAGGCTTCGGCTCAGGTGGACGCTGGAAGGCCGCCCTCGACGGCAAACCAGAAACGAGTTTCAACGCCGAACTCGCCGACGGACAAGCCGTCGGCCTCGACCTCGGCAACTTGGCTTCCACTTGGCAGCCAGACTTCAATCCCGGCGGCGGTAATTTCGAGAAGCCCATCGAAGTTAAACTTTCGAGCCGCACCCCGGGGGCGACGATTCGCTACACTTTAGATGGCACGGCTCCGGGACCGAACAGCGGCGTCGCCTACACGGGTCCACTCACCCTTGAGAAGAACACCACCCTGGTAGCCGTAGCCTTTAAAGACGGCCTCGCCGCAAGCCCGCCCAGCACCACCACCCTCTGGGTCGGCAAGCCCAACCAGGCGCCCTCCCACTCCTTCCACGTCGGCAACAGCCTGACGGGTAATGCCAGCCGCTACGCCAGTTTCATCCGCACCGCTGGCGGCGAAGACAGGTTCCCCGCTTACCTCATCGGCGGGTCTCTCACCGTGAAGCTGTGGAATGAATCCCAAGGCCCCGACAAGAAACGCTGGGACGAAACCTACGCCAAGGCCGAGCACCCGCTCGACACCTTCACCATGCAGCCGCGCGATTTCAACGTCGACCAGGAGACGGATCATGCCACGCGCTTCATCAAACTCATCCGCGAGAAATCTCCGGACGTCCAACCGTGGCTCTACGTCGAATGGGTTGAGATGAACCGTGGCCGCCCGACCGACAAGGGTCTCGTCCCGACCTTCCAGATGAAGAAAACTTTTCCGGCACTCACCTGGCAGGAATCCATGGCTGCCATGTTGCTCTACAATGAAGAAGTCCAGCACCGCATCCTCGCCGGCTACCACGAAGGCAAACCCGTGCGCATCATCCCCACCGCGCACGCGCTCGGTCTCGCCCGATCATTGATTGATGAAGGCAAGTTCCCTGACGTCGCTCCGGGTGAAGCGAATTTCTATAGCCTCTTCTTCGAAGACAGTGTGCATGTAAACCCAGCTGGCTGCTACCTCGTCGCCTGCACTTGGTATGCCGCCCTGCATCGCGAATCACCCGAAGGCAAGATGCTCCCCATTGGCACGAGCCTGAATGCCGCCCAAGCCCGGGTCATCCAAAGCCTCGCCTGGGAAGTCGTCCGCAACTACCCGGACTGCGGACTCTACGAGGCCGGCACCCAGCCTTGCGCCCAGCCCGCCATCAGCCATGACGGCAAGCGGATCGCCCTAACCTCCGCTACCCCGGGTGCGTTCTTCCGGTACACGCTCGATGGCACCACCCCGACGCGCACCACGGGTTATATTTATAACGGGATTATTAGCGTCCAGCCGGGCATCCAGCTGAAAGCCGTCGCCTACCGTAGCGGCCTCGCCGACAGCGAAGTCACCGAGCTGGCCCGCTAAACGAGGTGCCGCGGGCCCTTGGTGGGCCTTTCGGCGACTTTTCCTCTGGTCGGGCTGGTGAGATTCGAACTCACGACCTCTTGCACCCCATGCAAGCGCGCTACCAGACTACGCTACAGCCCGAGAGAGGAAAGAGTGGGTTAAGCCCCAGCGAGGCGGGGTTGTCAATCCGACAAAGCCAGCCCCTTGGTTTCTGGACTTATCCCACGCTTAACCCTAGTAAATCAATATGAGCCGATACCCCTGGATGCTCCTGATGCTGTGCAGTGCTGGGCTCCTTGCGGAGTCCCGACCAAACATTGTTTTCATCTTAGCCGATGACCTCGGCTACGGTGAAGTCGGCTACAACGGACAAAAAATCATCCGCACGCCCAACGTCGATCGCCTCGCTCGCGAGGGCATGATTCTCACGCGTCACTATTGTGGCAACGCCGTCTGCGCTCCTTCACGCACCGTGCTCATGACCGGCATGAATCCCGGCCACGCCCCGGTGCGCGACAACATGGATGTCGGCGAAGGCGAACAGACCCCATTACCCGCGGGCATCACCACCCTGCCCGCCACCCTCAAGCAAGCGGGCTACACCACGGCCGCTTTTGGGAAATGGGGCATGGGCGGTTTCAATTCGACGGGCAATCCGCTGAAGCAAGGCTTCGACCATTTCCTCGGCCTGACGAGTCAGCGCGTCGCCCATAGCCACTATCCGGCTTTCATCCAAGATGATGGAAAGTTAATCCCGCTCGACAACGGCCCGAAGGGCGTGCCCGGCCACGCCAAGTTCCCCGAAGGTGCCGACCCCAAAGACCCTGCGGCCTATGCGGCCTTTATCGGTAAAGATTTTTCCAGCGATCGCACCATCGCCGGCGCGGAAGCTTTCATTGCCCAGCAGCCAAAGAATAAACCCTTCTTCCTCTACTACGCTTCGCCCCTACCGCACGTCTCACTCCAAATCCCCGCCGATGACCTCAAAGTGTACGACGGCGTGATTACCGAAGCAGCGCCCTACCTCCCGAACAAAAGTGGCTACGTGCCGAATCGCACCCCGCGGGCCACCTATGCAGCGATGATCACACGTCTCGATAAGGAAGTCGGCCGCATCCTCGCTTCGCTCGAGAAAGCGGGCCTCGCCGACAACACGATTATCGTCTTCAGTGGCGACAATGGTGCGACCCATGACGCCGGCGGCGTCGACACAGGCTATTTCAATTCCGCGGGTGGCCTCAAAGGGCTCAAGGGGTCGCTCCATGAAGGCGGCGTCCGTGAACCTACCGTCGTCCGCTGGCCCGCAGGCATCAAGGCTGGCAGCCGCTCGAACCGCATCTCCGGCTTCGAAGACTGGCTGCTGACTTTCGCCGAGCTGGCGGGTGTTCGCATGGAACCCTCTGCCAATATGAGCAGCGAAAGCCTCGTGCGCGCACTCCGCGGCACCGACACCCCGCGCGCCGCCCCGCTCTATCGCGAATTCCCAGGTTATGGCTCTCAGCAAGCCATCTGGGACGGCAAATGGAAAGCCATCCGCACCGACATGGCCAAGGCCCTCCAAGCCAAGACCCCGATTCATCTTGAACTCTACGACCTCGATGCCGACCCGAATGAGGCCATCGACCTTGCGGATAAATTCCCCGAGGTGGTGAAAGAGCTCGAAGCCAAGATGACGGCGGCCCGCGTACCTGACCCCCACTTCCCGCTCATCGGCGTGGACCCGGCTCCGACCAACGCAGGCAAGGGCAAGAAGAAGTCGGCGAAGTAACCGGTGCGAAAGCTGACGTCATTACTCACCCTGCTCATCGCGATGAGTGGTGCCGTTAGCGCCCCCATCACGCGCACCGCCGGCCCGCTACTCGATAAACCTGGGGACCTGGGCGTGGGACGGATGATACCTGATTTCACCTTCACGGAGGTCAGCGGGGCCACGCACCACCTTTCCGAAATCCGCCAGACCCAGGGACTGGTCATCGCCATGTCGAGCACAACTTGTCCGATCAGTAAGCGCTACCTGCCGACACTGGTACAACTCGAAAAGAGCCTCGCCGCCAAGGGGCAGACGCTCCTCGTCGTCAACGCTATGTCCGCGGAAAACCCTGCGGACATCAAAGCCCAACTCACGGAGAGCGGCTTGAAGTGCGCCTACGTGCACGACAAAGACGGCACCATCGTGCGAGCCCTCGGGGCGCGCACGACCGCCGAAGTTTTCCTGATCGATCATAAACTTACGCTTCGCTACCGCGGTGCCCTCGATGACCAATATGGTGTCGGCTACAATCGTGAGCAGCCGGAGCACCGCTACCTCGCCGATGCCCTCGACGCCGTGCTCAAGAATCAGCCAGTGCTCATTGGTGCTACCACCGCACCCGGCTGCGAACTCGACATCCAGCCGCACTTAGGCCCAGCGACGCCGATCACCTACCACCGCGACGTCGCCCGCATCCTTCAACAGAACTGCGTGCGCTGCCACCATGCCGCCGGCCTGGCGCCCTTTGCCTTGGATGAACTCGCCTCCGTGCGCGACCATACGAAGACCATCAAGCGGGTCTTAAGCGAAGGCACCATGCCACCGTGGTTCGCCGCGCCGCCTAAAGAGGGCGGCCCCAGCCCTTGGGCGAACGATTGCTCGCTCTCGACCAAGGATAAGGCTGACTTGCTCGCGTGGATTGATTCCCCGGGACGTCCGCTGGGTAATCCAGCCGACGCCCCGGCCAAACTGACGTTCGACGGTGAATGGAGTATCGGAAAACCCGATACCGTTATCTCCCTCAGCAAAACTTACGCCATCAAGGCCACGGGAGTCATGCCGTACCAGACCGACATCGTCACGACTACCTTCACGGAAGACAAATGGATCAAGGCCTACGAGATCATCCCCACCGCGCGCGAGGTCGTGCACCACGTCATCGTGATGGTCCATGCGCCTGGCGAAAAACTTGTTGGCGGCGGAGCCGAGAACTACTGGGCCATTTATGTGCCAGGTAATAGTGCCCGCGTCTACGCCGAAGGGGTCGCTCGTAAACTCCCCGCCGGAGCACGTATCAGCTTCCAGATTCATTACACCCCGAGCGGCAAGGCCGTTCAGGACCGCATGCGCATGGGTCTCACCTTTGCCAAGGAAGCCCCGCGACTTGAGATTAAAACCGTGGGCGTCGCTCATCCGCTCCTCTCGATTCCACCCAACGAGGCGAATCATATCGAGACCAAGCTCCAACGGGTACCGGCCGACCTCACGGTGACCAACCTGCTCGCCCACATGCATGTGCGCGGCAAGGCCTTCAAATATGAGCTCATCTACCCCGACACCCACGTAGAGACTCTGCTTGATATCCCCCGCTATGACTTCAACTGGCAGCTGCGCTACGACTTCAAGGAACCCAAAGTATTCCCCAAGGGCAGCACCTTACGCCTCACCGCCGTCTTTGATAACAGTACGGGCAACCGTGCCAATCCCGACCCCTCCAAGACCGTCAAATGGGGCCAGCAGACTTACGACGAGATGATGGTCGGCTACCTAGAATACATTGTACCAGTGAAACGGTAAAGGGTCTCGAGGTAGGGGCGCGACTGCGTCGCGTCCGTCGGCCGGAGTCGCTGAGAATAGTTAAGTGGCACTGATTCGCACGTCACGACGCGAACGGACGCCACACAGTGGCGCCCCTACCTTTTACAATTCTTCGATGCCCTCGCGCAGCTCCGCGGCCTTCTTCCTTACGGCCGCTTGCTCGGCGGGCGACATATTCGCGGCCTGGCGGACAGCCATCCCAATGCGCGGGTTGTTCAGAAAGCGATCTTGGTGACGCAACCAGAAATCCCAGTAGAGGGCATTGAGCGGACAAGCTAACGGGCCGGTACGGTCCTTAGGGTCATAGGGACAGCCGCCGCAATAATTCGACATCTTGGAGACGTAGCTCGCGGCACAGCAATAAGGCTTAGTTGCCAGAAAGCCGCCATCCGCGTGCTGACTCATACCGATGACGTTCGGTAATTCGACCCACTGGAAGGCGTCGATATAAACACCAAGATACCAACGCTCGACTTCGGCGGGATCCACACCCGCGGTCAGGCAGAATGAGCCGATGACCATCAGGCGCTGAATGTGATGCGCGTAGGCGGTCTCGAGTGATTGCCCGACGGAGTGCCGCAGGCAGTTCATCTTCACCTTGCCAGTCCAGAACCAGGACGGAAGCGACAGCGTGTGGCCGAGCCCATTAGCGTCGGCATAACCCGGCATCTTGGCCCAATAGATTCCACGGATGTATTCACGCCAGCCGATGATCTGCCGCACAAAACCCTCCGTCGCCGCCAGTGGATAGCGTTTCGGGTCACGGGTATGCGCGGCGGTCGCGGCTTGGGCAACTTCCATCGGCGCAAGCAGCTTCACGTTCAGAGCGAAGGATAGCCGTGAATGGAACAGCCGGTCGGAGGACGTGTGCATCGCATCCTCGTAGTCTCCGAAGTCCGGCAAGCCTCGCTCGATGAAAGCTTCCAACTGAGCCAAGGCCTCCGTGCGATCGACCGACCAAGGGAACTCCTTTTCGCAGGGCTTACCCATCGTCTTAACCCCAACGGCCTGGATTTCTGCCCAGATCGCGGAGTGGTCATGCGAGACGTCCCATGACTTCGGCGGGGGCGGTGTGCCCTTCCATGGCTTCCGGTTCTCCTTGTCGTAGTTCCATTCGCCACCCGCGGGCGTGCCATCCTCGTCCATCAGCAGGCGCGTGCGGATGCGCATCTTGCGATAATACGACTCCATCAGCCAGCGCTTGGCGTCCTTCTGGAAATGCGCCGCGACGCCGCCGCGGCCGTCGAGGAAGTGCTCAGAGCTCACGCAGGACGTGACTAGACCGCAACCAGCGGCAAAGGCACGCAGGTCTTGGTCGAGCCGCCACTCATCCGGCTCTTGGTATTCAAAGCGCGCAGCCTTGGTCTCGGCGAAGACCGTGCGAAGGTTATCGGCGAAGCCCTGTCGGTTATCCTTATCGCTCAACCGGAAGTACCGGACCTGATGGCCTTGCTTGGTCAGAACCTCCGCCATGCGACGCATCCCTGCGAAGACCGCGATGACCTTCTGGGCGTGATGGACCACGTAATCCGTCTCCGAGCGGACTTCCATGAACACATAAGTCACCGACGCATCCTTCTTCCCGAACCAGGAATGCTCCGGGCTCAGCTGATCGCCGAGGATGAGACGGACAGTGGAGGGCACGCCCGCAAGGGAAGAATAACTCGAGAAATGGCAAACGAGGTCTTGAGGTAGGGACAGCACCACGTGCTGTCCTCGCAGCACCCCTATGTCGTGAAGCGGTCCCGACCCTACCTAGGGATGCTAGGCACAAAAAAGCCCGGCGTCGCCGGGCTGATTGCAAGACCCCGAGCCCTCAGGCCCTCTGGTCCTCGTGTCCTCGTAACTTGGCTTACTTAGGGCCACCGGTCCGGCGGGTACCTGGGCGACCGAAGGGACGGTAGTTACCCTGCGAAGCACGGAAGCCGCCGTGACGACCACCCTGCGGGCGGCCTTCGCGTTCGCTGTTGTGCGAGCCGGCGCGGGGATCCTGGTGGCGCTGGAAATCTTCCGGGGTGCGGGGCGGGGCCTGCTGGGTGTAGTCGAAGCCCTGCAGTTTACCGCAATGGAGGTGCTTACCGACGATGCGCTCGAGGCGGCGGAGTTCGCCGAGGTCCTCGCGGGTGACGAAGGTGATCGCGGTACCAGTTGCGAGCGCGCGGCCAGTACGGCCGATACGGTGGACGTAATCTTCGAGCTGGTCAGGGAAGTCGAAATTGAAGACGTGCGAGATACCGTCGACGTCGATACCGCGCGAGGCGATGTCCGTTGCGACGAGCACGCGGATCTCACCGTTCTTAAAGGCCTGCAGGGCGCGCTGACGCTGGCTCTGCGAACGATTGGCGTGAATGGCGGCGCAGCTGATCTTCTCCGTCTGGAGTTTACGGCAGACGCGATCGGCACCATGTTTGGTCCGCGCAAAGACGAGCACGCACTTAAGGGCTTCGTCCTTGAGAAGGTGGTGCAGCATAACCTGCTTGAGTGCACCTGGGCATTCATAGAGGAGCTGGGTGACGGTCTCAGCCGGAGAAGTACGGCGGCCGACTTCAATGAGCTTCGGCGAACGCTGATACTGCTTGGTGAGGGTTTCGATCTCGCGGGAGAGGGTGGCGGAGAACATCAGGGTCTGACGTTCGGGAGGCAGCGCGCGGACAATGGTGTTGATCGCGGGCAAGAAGCCCATGTCGAGCATACGGTCAGCTTCGTCGAGCACGAGGTACTCAACGGCGGAGAAGTCGCCATGGCCTTGACCACCGAGGTCGAGCAAACGGCCAGGGGTGGCGATGAGGAAGTCACAACCACGACGGAGGGCCGCAATCTGCGGGCGCTCGGAGACACCGCCGTAGCAGGTGGCGACGGTCACGCCGGCATAACGGGAATAGGCAGCGACGTTCTCGGCAATCTGGACGACCAGCTCGCGGGTCGGGGCCAGGATCAGGCAGCGGACGCGACCTTGGTGGGTGCTATTCTTCGTGCGGATGAGGCGAGTGAGCAGCGGGAGCGTGAAAGCGGCGGTCTTTCCGGTACCGGTCTGAGCCACGCCGATGACATCCGTGCCCTCGATAATGACCGGAATCGAAGCCTTTTGAATCGGCGTCGGTTCGGTGTAGCCCTGGTCGGCCACAGCTTTAAGGATGGAGGCGTCGAGGCCTAAGGATGCAAACGGCATTAGCGCAAAGTGAGTAGGGGAAATGGAAAGGGCGAGAAGAATAGGGGGATAACGGGCATAAGGGGTTGGCGGTTAGACCACCAAACACCTACCAAAGGGACGGATAATCAGGTCGGGATTCAGGTTCAGACTCATCCAACCGCTAACCGCCAACCGCCGCCACCGGTGTCTGGGGCTGCTTCCCAGCATTGCACTCCCCTACCCACTCCCTAAGAAACTGACCATGAGCCTGTTCGCCCGCAAAAGCATCGCAGCCCTCCAGACCGAAGCCGCCGCCACAGGCGAAGGGACGCTCAAACGTTCCCTCTCCGCCACCAACCTGGTGATGATCGGCATCGGCGGCATCATCGGGGCC
>CAISXT010000119.1 GCA_903889525.1 uncultured Opitutia bacterium
CTTCCGCCCGATCCTAAAAACTCCGCGGTCCCCGTGCTGCCGATCAATAATAAGGAAAATACGGCAGGCTTTCGCGATCGCGGTACCGCACCGGCCGAAAACCATATTCTCCTGCTCGAAGACGAGCCCAGCTACGACCTCCGCACAGGCAAGGCCTGGAAACTCGGGGAAGTGGTGCTCCAGAACCACGCTGGCCTCATGGTCGCCACACGCGAACCAACCCAAGGCAGCCCGGGTCAGACCACCGACGAAACCATGACCTTCGATGCCTCCACCCGCGTCTGGCGGGGGCGCGAATGCCTCGGGATCGAGGACCTAATCGCCGAGGGCACGTGGCCCGCCGAAGGTAAAAAAAGCCTTAGCCCCCAGGTCGTCCAATTAGGCCTCACGTGGAAACCCACCGCTGGCAGCGTCTTCAACCGCTTCCACATCGCTGATATCTGGATTGATGATGCCGCCATGCAACGCGCCACCCAGCGCCAGACCAAGGCGTACGAGGCCTTTATCCGTAGTCGCTGGATGCCCGCTTGGATTGACGCCGTGGAGTATGGCAAGTTTGGCCGGGCCACCGTGACCGTGACCCTATTCGGGGGCATGCCTCCAGCTCTCTACGCCGATTTTAAAAAGGGCATCCCGGCGATGATGAATGGCGTCGAGCAAACCTTAAAGCATACCGAGGGCGGTACCGCCGGCCCCTCCCAAATGTCCGCACGTGGCGTCATCCTTGATGTCACGAAAGTGCATGGAGAAGCACCGATCGGCAGCAGCGGTATCCAGATTCGCTTTGAGACGGACCTCATCACCGAAGGCCTCCGGCCCACGCGCGTCGTGCGACTGCGTCCCGCGGACTGGCCCGATGTCCATGTGCCACGCGAAGAATACATCAACGGCGGGTCCGCCCGCATGGATGAGCGCTTCCCCACTCCGGCCATTTTCCCCAAATACTGACCCGCTGGGGCCGCCCACACCCTACCTCGAGGGGTAAACAACCGAAAGGGGTGGAACTGACTGTCTGAGCGGGTTACCTAGTGGGCTACCCCATGTACCGCCGTACCCCCATCGGCTTGGCCTGCCTGCTCCTGGCCACCCTAACAGCCCTCTCCGCGGCCGACCTGACGTTGATGCAAAAGGGCCAGAGCCCCTATCAAATCGTCTTGCCCGACGAGGCACCCTCTCCCCGCATCAAGGAAGCCCTTCAGCAAACGGCCCGTCTCATGCAGACCGCCTTCGCCGCTAATGGATGCGAAATCAAGGTCGTCGAAGAAAGCAAAAGGGAAGCCGCCAAGCCGGCCCTCTTTCTCGGCAACACCCAGTTCGCCCGGCAGCACGACTTCGTCGCCGCCTCTCTCCGCGACTGGAGTTACGTGCACCGTGCGGTCGGTGAGAATATTATTATCGCCGGGAATGATGCCCCGGCTGCCGTCGCCGCCAGCAAGGGCCGCCCCGGATGGGATCGCATGGGCACCGCCAAGGCCACCGTGGATTTCGTCCGTGAATTCATGGGCGTGCGCTTTCTTTACCCCGACCTCGACCCGTTCAACGGCGTCCAAGCGGCCGCCAAGATCGACCTTCGCACCTGCCCAGGCATTGAATATTTACCACGCAAGACTTTCGTCATCCCCGCCGACCTAAACCAGACCAAGGTGCCAGTCATCCGCTCCAACACGGGCTTCCCCGAGTGCGGCGGCTTCTATGATCTTGCGAATAATCGCTTCCCGCCCGTCGACGAAACCTTTGGTGGGCACACCTGGGAACGCGCCGTGCCCGTGGAGAAATATGCGACCACCCACCCCGAATACTTCGCACTCGTCAATAAAGTGCGCCTCACGAATGAACCAGGTCGAGCCCAATACTGCCTCTCAAATCCCGATGTTCAGGAGCTCATTTACCAGGATGCCGTGGCCGAGATCAAACGAGGCTACGCTACCGTTGGCCTCGGGCAACCGGACGGATTCCGCGCATGCCAATGTGAGGAGTGCGAGAAATTTCTAGGCACCGGCAAGGACTGGTCCGAAAAAATCTGGATCTTCCATCGCAATGTCGCCGAGCGGCTCCAGCACGCGCACCCCGACCGAAAAGTGACGATCATGTCGTATATCCAAACGGCACCCCCTCCGAAGGCTTTTAAAGCCTTCCCCGCTAACACGACCATCATGCTAACGGGGACCAACGAAGAAGACATCGCCGTATGGCGCGGCATCGAAGTACCCCACGGCTTCACCGGCTATATTTATAATTGGTGTCCGAATCTCGGCACGCGCTACACCCCCATGCGGACGCCAGGCTACGTGGAGGCACAAGTCCGACGACTCGCCGTCAATCGTATCCAGTCGATTTATCGCGACGGGCCTGGCCAGTTGTACGGGCTCGAAGGACCGGTCTTCTACACCATGGGCCGGATGTTCGATGACCCCGAGCACAATGCCGCCAAGACCCTCGTGCCGGAATTCGTGGAAGCCGCCTTCGGCCCGAACGCGACCGGTGCGGCCATGCGCTCATTCTACGACCAACTCTATCAAGGAATTTCGCTGTATTCCGATCACATTGGCACCCGCGATGACCTGTGGCGCAGCCAGAGCTACGATGGCCGAGCCTTCAAGACCGTCACCGACCCCTTTCAATTCATCGCTTTCATCTATCACCCCAATCTCCTTGCGGCGCTGGAAAGCGACCTAGCGCAAGCCGAGAAGACCGCCCTCTCAGTTAAGACCAAACTCCGCCTCGCCCTAGTCCGCCGCGAGTTCGATTACATCCGCCACCTCGCCCGGGTCGTGCATCTCTACCAAGCGTTTCAGATCCAGCCCGACGTAGGTGCGCGCGATCGACTGCTGGATGCCATCGATGCCCGTAACGCATTCATCGCTTCGCTCTATGACGCCAAAGGCCGTAACCTGACCATTCCTGGATGGGAGCGCACCCTCTTCCCCATCGGCGGTCACAATCAGAATCACCTTCGACTGAGCCAAGACGGCTACCAAGAACCCTACGCCAACACCTGCTTCAACTGGGACACCAAGGCGATGCGCCAAGCACCGATGGCGGGCCCAAAACAGTTAAAGGTCACCCGGGTAGCCGGGCCCATGAAATTAGACGACACCCGCTGGCAGAACATTGCCGCGACGGAACTCACCCATTGCCTCCCCCTGGGTGGCTTACCCCGCAGCACCCGCCTCCAACTCAGTTACGACGGCACCGCGCTCTACGTGCGCACCGAGAGCACCCTCGAGGCCGACTCGCCCGTCGACCTGACGAAACTGCCCCGCGACTCCGCCGTCACGAAACGAGAATCCATCGAAGTCTACTTACAGCCAGTGAAGTCGAAAGACATCTTCTATCACTTGGCGGTCGGTGCGAACGCCGATTCGAAATATGACGCCGCCACCGGCTTCATCACTGACTTGATGGACCCACGGCACGGCAAAGGTGACCCGACTTGGAATGGCGACTGGTGGGCCGAAACTCGCGTCGACGAAAAAACCAAGCTCCTACACACCCTCTTCATCATCCCGTTCAAAACCCTGGGCGCCGAACCGCCCACCGTTGGAACTCCCTGGGGTGCAAATTTCGGGCGCAATCATCCCGGCGCCCGGAACCGCATTGACCGCTCAACATGGTCGTCGTCCTTCAGCAGCAACGCCGTCACCGACCCCAGCGTCATCGGACAGATCAGCTTCGAGTAAGCAGCCTGCATCCCCCTGATCAAGGACATCCCCACGTTGCGTCGCCACGACCCCATTCCCCCGTATCAACTTTTGCCCTAATGATTTCTCCCTTTCGCCTCCTCAGTACCATCGTACTGTTAGTCAGTTCCTCCCTGCAAGCCGCTGAGACCTTCGAGCTCGACGGACACAAGGCCGTCATCCATCCGGCGATGACTCCTGCCAAGGACAAACCTTGGCTGTGGTATGCGCCGGCACTCAACGGCGGCGTCTCCATCGTCCAGCACAAGCTCTACGCCGACGCCTGTCAGCAGGCCGGCATCGCGATCGCGGGCTACGACCTCGGCGAAGTCCGGGGCGCCCCCAAGAGCTCGGCGCAGTTCACGAAGTTCTACGACGAGATGGTGAAGCGTGGCTATTCGCCTAAGCCCATCCTACTCGGCCAAAGCCGCGGCGGCATGATGACGCTCACCTGGGCGTTCCGTAATCCCGATAAGGTTAAGGCTTGGATCGGCATCTACCCCGTCTGCAATCTCGCCAGCTGGCCGTTGAAGAATTCGAAGGCCCAGACGCTCGCCGATTTTGGCCTGACCGAATCCGAACTCACAACCCGGCTCAATGAGTTCAATCCGCCCAATAACCTCGCCGGCCTCGCTGCCGCCAAGGTCCCGATGTTTGCCGTGCACGGCGACAACGACGTGGTCGTCCCGCACCAGGACAACACCCTCCTCCTCAAGCAGCGCTACGAAGCCCTCGGCGGGAAGTTCACGGTCAAGATCGTCCCCGGCGAAGGCCACAAGGTCGGCCCGTCTTTCTTCGCCTGCCCGGAGCTGGTCATCTTCTTGCTAAACGACTGTAAATAAGCGTCCCCACCAAGGGAAAAGGTGGAACTCCCGAGGCCACGGGCTTACGGATGAGGTACCCCATGTTCCGCACCCTTACCCTAGGGCTGGCCCTGCTCCTGCAGGGACTGGCTTACGCCGAGACCCGCGACCTCATTTTGGTCGCCGGGCAGTCCAACGCGGTCGGTTTCGATGCCTATGCGGAAGAGCTACCGGCCGACCCGAAGGACGCCGCCACGATGTTCTGGTGGCGAGTGGGCGATCCGCCCCCCGATGAATTTGATGGCACGAGCGCCCGCCAGTGGACGACCCTGCAGTTCCAA
This sequence comes from uncultured Opitutia bacterium, assembly GCA_903889525.1. Taxonomy (GTDB): domain Bacteria; phylum Verrucomicrobiota; class Verrucomicrobiia; order Opitutales; family UBA953; genus UBA953. The sequence continues at coordinate 4,825 of CAISXT010000119.1, forward strand.
CCGCGCACGCCGGCGATGGAAGGCGACGCCGCGAAGAAGCTCGGCCGCCAATACGGCAACTTCAACAAGAAGTCGAAGGGCGGCTTCGGACCTGAGATCGGCATGGTCCGTACGCTGACGACGAAAGAGACCCGTCCGCTCGCGGTCATCAAGACCGCCTTCAGCGGGACGTCCGTCGCCGCTGACTGGAACGTCGGACTACCCGGCAAGGCCGACGCCTGCTACCGCGCGATGATCGACGAAGCCAAAGCCGCCATCGCTTCCGCAAAATCCAAGGACATCACGCTGCGGCCGCGTGCGTTCGTCTGGGTCCAGGGCGAGAGCGACGCCAATGCGAAGGACGCACCTGCCTACGTCGCGAGCCTCACGGCGATGCTGAAAAGCCTGCGCACCGAACTGAACGCACCTAACCTCATCTTGTTGCTCGGCGTGAACACCCGCTTCGGCAACGGCAAGAACACCTTCATGCCCCAGGTCATCGCCGCCCAGAAAGAAGTCGCCGCCACCCTGCCCCATGCCCGCTACATCGATACCGCTGGCGCCGAGACCTTGCCCCCTTCGCACACCCACTTCACCGCCGTCGGCACCCTTGAGATCGGCCGACGCTACGCCGAATCCCTCCTCGCCGCCGAAACCGCCCTCCCCCTTACCAAGTAGACCATGCGCCCCACTTCCCTCAGCCTTCTACTCGTCGCCACCGGCCTCATGGCCGCCGATGCGAAACTGGATTTCAACCGAGACATCCGCCCGATCCTTTCCGACAATTGCTTCGCTTGCCACGGCTTCGACGCCAAGAAGCGCAAGGGAAAGCTCCGCCTCGACACCACGGAGGGCGCCACGGCGCTCAAGGACGGCATCCAGGCCGTGAAGCCGGGCGACCCCGAGGCCAGTGAACTCATCAAGCACATCCTCAGCAAAGACCCGGAAGAGGTCATGCCGCCGCCGGAATCGCACAAAAAAATCACGCCCGTCCAGGCCGACATCCTGCGACGCTGGATCGCCCAGGGAGCGACCTACCGAAAGCATTGGAGTTTCGAAGTCCCAGTCCGCCCGGCCATCCCGACGGCCACTAAAGATCTCTCGCCCATCGATGCTTTCCTCTCCGTGGAGATGACCTCGAAAGGCCTTAGCCCCGGCGCCGAAGCGGATCCCGAGCGACTCCTCCGTCGCGTGACCCTCGACCTCACCGGACTTCCGCCCACTCCCGCCGAAATCGATGCCTTCCTCAAGGATACCGCCCCAGGTGCCTACGAGCGAGTTGTCACCCGCCTGCTCGGTTCCGTCCGCTACGGCGAACACATGGCCCGCGGCTGGCTCGACGCCGCCCGCTACGCCGACACCCACGGCCTGCACCTCGATAACGAGCGCAGCATGTGGCCCTACCGCGACTGGGTCGTGAAGGCCTTCAACGACAATCTGCCCTTCGACCAATTCACCACGTGGCAGCTCGCCGGCGACCTCCAGCCCAACGCCACCCGCGAACAGCGCATCGCCAGCGGCTTCAACCGCTGCAACGTGACCACCAGCGAAGGCGGCTCCATCAACGACGAACTGCTCTTCCGTTACGCCGTCGACCGCACCGAGACCACCATGGGCATCTGGATGGGCCTTACCGCCGGCTGCGCGGTCTGCCACGATCACAAGTTCGATCCGGTCACGACCAAGGAGTTCTACTCGCTGTACTCCTTCTTCTACAGCGCCGCGGATCCAGCTATGGACGGCAACATCCTGCTGACCCCGCCGGTACTGCAACTCTCGACGCCGGAGCAGGAGAAGAGCCTCAAGGATTTCGACGTTAAGATTGCCGCGCACATTAAGGCCGTGCGCGACGCCATCGCCTCCCTCAAATACGTCGACCCCGCCTCCCTCAACCCGCCTCCGCCCGTCCGCACCGGCGAGACGATCTGGTTCGAGGACGCCTTCCCCGAGAAGGCCAAGGTCGAGTCCTCCGGCAACCCGACGACCTTCGTCGAAGCCAGCCAAGGTCCGGTGTACAGCGGCAAGCGCGCCCTCAAGCGCACGGCGAAAGGCGTCGCCCAGGACTTCTTCACCAAAGGAGCGGCCTTCGAGATCCCGGCCAACGGCGTCATCTCGGTCTGGACCTACCTCGAACCGAAGGACGTCCCCAAGTCGATCATGCTCCAATTCCACGTGGGCGGCTGGAACCACCGCGCAGTCTGGGGCGAAGAAGGCGCCATCCCCTTCGGCAACGTACGAACGCCCGAGAAAGTGAACATGGGTAAACTGCCCGAGGCCGGCAAATGGACCCAGCTCAAGGTCGACATCGCCAAGCTCGGCCTCAAGCCCGGCATGAAGGTCGACGGCTTCGCCTTTACGCAGTTCGACGGGACGGTCTTCTGGGATCGCCTCGCCATTAACCATCGCGTCGAGGAGGCCAAAGACCTCCAGTGGTCCTTCCAATTCTGGTCCGAGAAGATGCAGGGTTCCCGCGTCGAAGCGCTGCCGGGCGACCTGCAGACTCTCGTACGCGGCAAGAAGGCGGCGCTGTGGACCGACGCCGAACGCAAGCGGCTACTCGACTGGTGGTTGGAAAACGAGTTCCAGGGCGGCAAGGAACAGCTCGACGGCCTGAGGGCCGTGAAGCTCGCAGAGGAGTCGCGCAAGAAAGCCCTGAACGACCAGATTCCGTCGACACTCGTCATGGCCGAGCTACCGAAGCCACGGCAGGCCAACGTGATGATCCGTGGTCAATACGACAAGCCCGGTGAAGCAGTCTCCCGCGGCGTGCCCGCGGCCTTCCATCCGCTGCCGAAGAAAGAGACCTACGACCGCCGCGACCTCGCGGCTTGGCTGATCTCGCCGGCTAATCCGCTGACCGCCCGCGTGACGGTCAACCGTTTCTGGCAGCAGTTCTTCGGCTACGGCTTGGTCAAGACCAGCGGTGACTTTGGCTCGCAGGGCGATTCGCCCAGCCACCCAGAACTCCTCGACTGGCTTGCGGTCGAATTCCGCGAGACCGGCTGGGATATGAAGCGCCTCGTCCGTCTGCTCGTCACCAGCGCCGCCTACCGTCGCTCGGCCGCCGCCTCGCCGGAACTCCTCACCAAGGATCCCGAGAACCGCCTGCTCGTCCGCGGGCCGCGCGCACGCCTCGACGCCGAGGTCATCCGCGACCAAGCTCTCTTCGTCTCCGGGCTCCTTAGCCCGCGCCTAGGCGGCAAGGGCGTGCGCCCCTACCAGCCCGACAACGTTTGGGAACCGGTAGGCTTCAGCGGTAGCAACACCGCCCGCTATACCCGCGACAACGGAGAGGCGCTCTACCGCCGCTCGCTCTACACCTTCTTGAAGCGCACCGCACCGCCGCCTTCGATGAGCACCTTCGACGCACCGGCCCGCGAGGCCAGTTGCATCCGCCGTGAACGCAGCAACACCCCGCTGCAGGCCCTCGCCCTGATGAACGACGTCCAACACGTCGAGGCCGCGCGCGCCTTCGCCCAACGCATCCTCAAGGAAGGCGGCACCGATGACGCTGCCCGTCTGGCCTTCGCCTGGCGTACGGCCGTCGGCCGACGTCCGCAGGCCGCCGAGACCGCGGTGACGCAGGAAGCCCTGACGGCGCATCGTGCTCGCTATGCCGCGGCGCCTGAGGATGCGGCCAAGCTGATCACCTTCGGCGATTCGAAGCCCGACCCTGCCCTACCCGCGACCGAACTCGCGGCCTGGACGCTCACCGCCGGCCTCCTGCTCAACCTCGACGAAACCCTCAACCGATGAACGACCCTATCCTTGACCACATGCGGCTGCTGAGTCGCCGCAGTTTCCTCGGTGCCGCCGGCCTCGGCGTCGGCGGAGTGGCCCTCGCGGGCCTACTCTCCCGCGAGGCGCGTGCCGCAAACACCGTGCATAAGCCGCTTGCGGGCTACCCGCACTTCGCCCCGAAGGCCAAACGCATCATCTACCTGCACATGAACGGCGCGCCTTCCCAACTCGACCTCTGGGATCACAAGCCCCAGCTGCAGGCTCACTTCGACAAGGATCTCCCGGAAAGCATCCGTAATGGACAGCGTATCACCACCATGACCTCGGGGCAGGCGCGTTTCCCCATCGCACCGAGCAAGTTTAACTTCACCCAGCACGGCAAGTCCGGTCGCTGGATCAGCGAACTCTTGCCGCATACCGCCAAGGTCGTCGACCTGCTCGCGGTCATGAAATCCGTCAGCACCACCGCTATCAACCACGACCCTGCCTGCACGTTTGCGATGACCGGGAATGAGATTCCCGGCAAGCCAAGCATCGGCTCCTGGATCAGCTACGGCCTCGGTAGCGAGAGCGACGACCTCCCGTCATTCGTGGTGCTCACACCCAAGAGCGTCGGCGGCCAGGCGCTCTTCACGCGCATGTGGAGCAGCGGATTCCTGCCGACGCGCCACACGGGCGTGGCCCTGCGCGCAGGCGGCGACCCAGTCTTGTTCGTCCAGAATCCGCCCGGCGTGAAACCGGCCGACCGACGCGTGACGCTCGACGCGCTGGCCAAGCTCAACGCCGCCGGCCACCGCGAGCTCGGCGACCCCGAGACACTCACGCGGACCGCCCAGTATGAGATGGCCTTCCGCATGCAGGCCAGCGTGCCCGACCTCACCGATCTCACCAAGGAGACGCCCGCTACCCTGGGACTCTACGGGCCTGAAGTGAAGGAGGCCGGCTCGTTCGCCCACAGCGCCCTGCTCGCCCGACGCATGGTCGAACGCGGTGTCCGCGTCGTCCAGATTCTCCACCGCGGCTGGGACCAGCACGGCAACCTGCCGAAGGATATCGCCCGCCAGTGCCAGCAGACTGACCAGGCCTGCGCCGGCCTCCTCCTCGACCTCCAATCGCGCGGGATGCTCGAGGACACGCTCGTGGTTTGGGGCGGCGAGTTTGGCCGTACGGTCTACTCGCAGGGCACCCTTACCAAAGATAACTACGGCCGCGACCACCACCCGCGTTGCTTCACGATGTGGATGGCGGGTGCAGGCGTGAAGCCCGGCATCTCCTACGGCGAGACCGACGACTTCAGCTACAACGTTGTGAAGGACCCAGTCCACCTCAGCGAGCTCAACGCCACCATCCTCCACCTCATGGGCGTCGACCATCACCGGTTAACCTACAAGTTCCAAGGCCTCGACCAGCGCCTCACCGGCGTGGAAGAGCGGCGCGTCATCAAGGAGATCCTCGCCTGAGCATGCACCGCTTCGTCGTGCTCCTGGCCCTGGCCCTCATCGGCTGCGCGACACCTGAAACATTCACCATCCGCGAGGACTTTGGCCCGGGCTTCGCAGCGAAGAAGTTCATCACGCCCATCCCCAACAAAAACACGGTCATCCGAGAAGGGGTCATGTGGACGCACGGATCGAGCGGTGGCAAGTATCCGCCGATGGTCTACCTAGCGCTCGCCGGCAAGGACCTGACAATGTCGTTCCGCTATCGTCACCTTGAGAACGGCGGCATGCTCTGGCTGTTCGTAGACGGCGACGACGGCTACGGAGGCACCGATCACATGCTACGCGTTCAACTCAATCGCGATTCCGTGGTGCTCGAAGTCGACGCCCATACCCTCGACCCTAAGCACCCGCTGCGCCAGAACACCCGTGAGGCCGATCCCGTCAGCAAGGCCTACCGGACCAACGAATTCCTCCCGGCCGAGAAGGTCGACCTGTCAGACAACGAGTGGCGCACGGTGAAGCTCGTCTTCAAAGGCGACACGGTGGACATGTCGGTCGACGGCAAGTGGACCCGCACGCTGAAGCGCCAGAACTTCGACGCCACCAAGCGCAAACTGCTCTGGATGCAGAACGGCGGCGAGAAAGGCATCGAGATCGACGACGTCGTCGTCACCCCCACCCCCTGACCCTCACTTCCCCCTATACTCGATACTCCATACTCTATACTCCATACCCATGCGCTCCCTCCTCGCCCTCGCCCTGACCTCCGTCGCTTATGGGGCCGACAGTAAGCCGCTCCTAAACGACAAGCCCCTGCCTTCGCTTGCGGCCCCCTCTTTCAAAGAACCGCTCGATGCCACCTGGTCGCAGGCCAAGGGCAAATGGACGCCCGACAATGGCGTGCTCCATATGGTCGAAATCACCGAAGAAAAACACGTCCCTGTGCTCTGGCATAAAGTCGGCCTGTCCGCCGCCGTCATCGAACTTGATTTCAAGCAAGACGCCGCCGGCGTTTTCTATGTTGGCTGCGATGCCGACAAACACGTGGGCCGGGTCGTCGTCCTCGGCGGCACCGTCGTCATTCAGGAAGATACCGCCAAGGCCTCCCACACCATCGCCACGCAGAAATACGCCGCCAAGGCAGGCGAATGGCATCACCTGCGCGTCGAATGGAAAGACGACAGCTTCGCTTTCAAAATCGACGATCAGGCACCCATTACCGCCCAGCATCCTTACTTTGCCACCGCCAAGAAGCGTAGCTGGATTGCCGGCTCCAAGACAGCCGACGTGAAGAACCTCACGATCAACGGCACGGTGAGCGTCGCCGAAGCCAAAAAATAATCTTCCGTCTCCCCGCCGATGAGCCCTCTCTACCGCCGGGTCAGCCTGCGCATCCTCCCGATTCTGTTCTCGTGCTACTTGGTCAACTACATCGACCGAGTAAACGTCAGTTTCGCCAAGCATGACCTCAGTGCCGCGCTCAAGTTGACCGATACGGCCTACGGGCTCGGCGCCGGCCTTTTCTTCATCGGTTATTTCGCCTTCCAGGTGCCGAGCAACTTAATGCTCAATCGCATCGGAGCACGGCGAGCCATCGCCCTCATCATCCTACTCTGGGGCATGATTTCAGCCCTAGGGGCGTGCGTGCACACCGAGAATCAATTCTACCTGCAACGCCTTCTACTTGGCGCCTCCGAAGCCGGCTTCTTCCCCGGGGTAATTCTCTACCTCACCACGTGGTACCCCTCCGCGATTCGTGCCCGCGTCTTTGCGCTCTTCCTCACGGCCATTCCCGTCGCGGGACTCATCGGTGGACCGCTTTCTGGCTTCATCCTCCAGCATCCGCCCAGCGAGGGCCTCCAGAACTGGCAGTGGCTCTTCATCCTCGAAGGCATCCCCTGCCTCTTACTGGCCCTCTGGGTCTTCCGTAGCCTGCCAGATCGCCCGTCGGATGCGCCTTGGCTGAGCGACGATGAGCAGCAGACGCTGACCACGGATCTCCAAAGTGAGAACCCCATGCCGGCAGTCGGAGCCGAAACAGCCAACTCAGCACTTAAAGCCTTTCTTCAGCCGCTCGTCTGGAAACTCTGTCTGCTCTATTTTTGCACGATGATGGGTCTCTACGCGTTATCATTCTGGATTCCCGCAATCATCAAAGGACTCGGCTGGAGTGGCGACCTGCAGGTCGGCCTTATCAGCGCTATCCCCTGGGCTATCGCCGTCATCTTCATGCTTTGGCTAGGCGGCCGATCAGATCGGCAAGGCGAACGGCGCCTGCATGCCAGCGCCGCGGCGGTCCTGTCTGCCATCGGTTTCGCCTGCTGTGGCTTCGCCCATAACGGCCTACTGGGGATCGTGGGCATCTCCCTCGCCGCCGCGGGCGTCATGGGCATGATGGCCGTTCAGTGGTCGATGCCAGGTGCGCTCCTGCGCGGCACGGCGGCCGCCGCGGGCATCGCGCTGGTCAATTCGTGCGGCAATCTCGGCGGCTTCGTCAGCCCCTCCCTCATCGGCAAACTTAATGAGGCGACAAAATCACCAGCGAGCGGACTATACCTGACCGGCGGGTTTCTCTTGTTCGCCGCCGTTATTCTTTATCTCAGCCCCGCCCTTGAACCTCGCTCGAAAAACTATGCTTAAGTCCCTCTTATTCGCCCTTCTGCTGACCTGCCTCTCGGCCTTGGCGGCCGACAAGCCCAACATCCTGATCATCTTCGCCGATGACCTTGGTTACGGCGACATCGGCGTGCATGGCGGCAAAATCATCCCCACCCCCAACATCGATGCGCTCGCAGCCAGTGGCGTGCGCTGCACGTCGGGCTACGTCACCTGTCCGTATTGCAGCCCATCACGCGCAGGCATGCTCACCGGCCGAGCTCAAACGCGCTTTGGCCATGAGTTCAACCCACACGTCGGCAAGGAAGCCGAACTCGGCCTACCGCTCGATCAACGGACGATTGCGAACGAACTGCACGACGTTGGCTACGCGACTTCCTTGATTGGCAAGTGGCACCAAGGCTTCGACAAGCCGCACCACCCGAACTCCCGCGGCTTCGACGAGTTCTTCGGCTTCCTCGTCGGCGGACACAACTACGCCCAGCACCCGGACGCCGACCCCGAATTCGGCTCTGGTCACTCGCACAACATGATCTACCGCGGCGACAAGTTGCAAAAGCTGGACGGCTTCCTCACCGACATCTTCACCGACGAAGCCATTAGCTTCATGGATCGCAACAAGCAGAAGCCCTGGATGCTCTACCTGGCTTATAACGCCGTCCACACGCCGCTGGAAATCTCACCGTCCATCGCCTCCCGCATCCCAGCCGGAGTGACCGATCCCAATCGCCGCGGCTACCTCGGACTCCTCCTCGGCCTCGATGACGCCATTGGGCGCCTCACCGCCCACCTCAAGGCAACCGGGGCCGACAAGAACACCCTTGTCCTGTTCGTCAGTGATAACGGCGGTGCTGGACGCAAACCTTACCTCGCCTACAACACCGGCGTAAACACTCCGCTCCGCGGCGACAAAGGCCAGACCCTGGAGGGCGGTATCCGCGTTCCGTTCTTCGCCTCATGGCCCGGCAAACTACCAGCCGGCACCACCTACGACCGCCCCGTCTCAACCCTGGACTTCCTCCCCACCGCTTGTGAGCTCGCCGGCGCAAAACAAGCGGACGGAGTCGAAGGCGTGAATCTGCTGCCTTACCTGTCGGGCGCAAACAAGTCGGCCCCACATGCAACCCTCTCCTGGCGCTTCGGTCCGCAGAAGGCGATTCGCCAAGGCGACTGGAAACTCACCGACGCGCGCGACTTTGACACGAAGACCCAGAGCGGCTGGCGGCTTTACGACCTCTCGAAAGATATCAGCGAAGCCCATGACCTCTCCGCCCAGTTTCCCGACAAGAAGGCCGAGCTCATCAAACTTTGGGAGGAATGGGACAGCCATAACATCGCCCCCAAGTGGCACGGCAGCATCACCGAGGACCCCACGGCTCCGGGACCAAAACCCGCCGTAAAGAAGAAGTCTAAGTAAAGGGCGGGCTAAATACGGCCGGCCGTAGTATTTATACGACCAGCCTTGCCATTTCTGTGCTAATTCTAGTGCACACGTCTCGGTATTAATACCCGACGGGAACAAGCCACGGGTTCAGCCTATCTAAACCCAGATAGGCCTTAATCCGGCTTCCCATCCCCGAAAGCACCGTTTAATTACAGCCCACCCCTTCCCCATGCGAAAGCCCCTCTTGGCGCTCCTGCCCTTCCTCGTATCCGCCTCCTTCGCGGCATCCGATCAAGTTCAATTCAACCGCGATATCCGCCCGATTATCGCCGACAACTGTTTCCACTGCCACGGCCCAGACCCTGGCTCACGTAAAGCCGGCCTCCGCCTCGACACCGAAGCCGGCTTTTTCGCCGCGCGCATGAACAAGGACGGCAAAGAAGAACCCGCGACCATCATCAAGGGAAACCCAGCCAAGAGCAGCCTCTTTGCCCGCATCTCTTCGACCGATCAAGATGAGATCATGCCTCCGCCCAAGGAGCATAAGACCCTCAAGCCCGACCAGATCGCCTTAATCAAACACTGGATCGAACAAGGCGCCCCGTGGCAGCCGCACTGGTCACTCATCGCCCCGACCCAACCTGCCCTTCCCCAACCCGCCGATGCTGCCTGGTCTAAAAATCCTATCGACCGTTTCATCGGAAGCAAACTCGCCGCCGCCGGCCTGAAGCCCGCCCCTGAAGCTGATGCGCACGCCCTCATCCGCCGCATCTCGCTCGATGTCACCGGCCTCCCTCCCTCGCCGGCGATTCTCGCCAAGTACCTGCCGAAGAATGGCGATCACCTCATCGACCCCCAAATTGGCCAGCTCATTGATGAATTGATGGCCCAACCTGTTTACGGCGAACACCGCGCCCGCTACTGGCTCGATGCCGCCCGCTACTCCGACACCCACGGACTGCACTTCGATGCCTACCGTGAAATGTGGGCCTACCGCGACTGGGTCGTGAAAGCCTATAACCGCAATCAGCCCTTCGACCAGTTCACCGTCGAGCAACTCGCGGGCGACCTCCTCCCCAAACCGACCGACGAGCAACTCATCGCCACTGGCCTCCAGCGTTGCAACATTACCACCAACGAAGGGGGCACCATCGCCGAGGAAAATCTCGCGAACTACGCCGCCGACCGCGTGCAGACCATGGGCTGGGTTTTCCTCGGCTTGACCACCAATTGCGCCCAGTGCCACGACCATAAATTCGACCCTTTCACGCAAAAGGATTATTACTCGATGGCAGCGTTCTTCCGCAACACCACCCAAGGAGCCCTCGATGGCAACGTGAAGGACGGCAACGGTCCAGTACTCGTCATGCCCGCAGATGCTGATCGTGCTCGCTGGGTCGGCCTGCCGGACGAAATCGCCGGAGCTAAAACCAAAGTCCAAGCAAGCCGCACCGCGGCTCGCCCCGAATTCACGACGTGGATCGCCAAGGTTAAGCCGCAGGACCTCAATGCTGACTTCCCCGCCAAAGATCTCATCGCACGCCTCGCACTCAACGAAGGTAAAGGTGTGCCGGCGGGCACCACCGTTAATGGCGAACCAGTCACCTGGAAGGCCGACGGCAAACTCGGCCCGGCTCCCTCCTTCAAGAAAGGTTCGAACCTTGTCATCGGCGACGCTGGCAATTTCGACACCAAGAAGCCTTTCAGCGTCGGCGCATGGATTCGCCCCACGAAGGTTGAAGGCAATGGCGCCATCGTGGCCCGCATGGACGACCCGAAGTTCGCGCAAGGCTGGGATTTCTTCCAAGCCGGCAAGAATCTCTCCGTCTACATCATCAGCAAGTGGCCAGATGACGCCCTCCAGGTCACCACCACCCGCAACCCGCTCAAAGCAGGCACCTGGCAGAACGTCTTCGTGACTTACGATGGCAGCGGAAAGGCCGCCGGCGTGAAATTCTACGTTGATGGCGTCCTCGCCGAATCCAAAGGCACCATCGACAAACTGAAGACGGCCTCTCAGTCCACGACCCCGACGCGTATCGGCCAGCGCAGTCAAAGTGAATTCTTTGAAGGCGATATCCAAGACGTCCTGCTCTACGGCCGCATGCTGAGCGTCACTGATGTCATGACCATCTCGAAGGTCGGGCCGATGCAGCTCCTCTTGGCCTCCGCCAAACTCGACCAGAAGCAGAAGGACCTAGCCTTTGAGTACTACCTCAACTCTCGCCACGAGGGCTTCAAGCTCTCCACGGTTTCCCTGGCCAAACTCGAGGGTGAACTGACCGCCATCAAGACCCGCAGCCCAGTCACGCACATCCAGAAAGAGAAAATGGATTCGAAGGCCATGGCCAACATCCTGATGCGCGGGGCCTACGATAAGCCCGGCGCTCAAGTCGAAGCCGAAATCCCCGCTGTCCTCGGCAAGCTCCCCGCCGACGCTCCACGCAATCGCCTCGGCCTCGCCCGCTGGCTCATGAGCGACACCAATACCCTCACCGCCCGCGTGACCGTGAATCGCATGTGGCAGGAAATCTTCGGCACGGGCCTCGTAAAAACGTCCGAAGACTTCGGCATTATGGGTAGCCCGCCCACGCACCCCGAGTTGCTCGACTGGCTCGCGCTCGACTTCCGCGCCCATGGCTGGGACATGAAGCGCTTTTACAAGCAGCTCCTGACCTCCGCCGCCTACCGTCAGGCCGCCGTCATTACGCCCGAAAAGCTCGAGAAGGATCGAGACAATGCGCTCCTTAGCCGTGGACCTCGCTTCCGCATGGATGCCGAAATGATCCGCGATTACGCCCTCGCCGCGAGCGGCACGCTCTCGCCCCGCATGGGCGGACCGGGCACCTACCCTTACCAGCCAGAGAACATCTGGGAAGTGGTGGGCATGCACAACATGTCCTACAAGCAGGACACCGGCGAGAACCTGTATCGCCGGACGATTTACAACTTCTGGAAGCGCATGGCCGCTCCAGCCAGCCTCGACATCTTCAACGCCCCCTCACGCGAGGCCAGCTGCGTCCGCCGCGATCGCACCAACACCCCGCTCCAAGCGCTCGTGACGATGAACGACCCGCAGTACGTCGAGGCCTCTCGCCTGCTCGCCCAGCACACCCTGCAGGTTGAAGGCGATGATAACTCCCGCCTCAATGCCGCCGCGACCCGCCTGCTCTGCCGCCCACTCAAGGCCAACGAACTCCCCATCCTGACCGCCAGCCTCGCCCAACTGCGTAAGCACTACGGCGCCAATGCCGCGGACGCCGACGCCTTACTCAAAGTGGGCGATTCGAAGTCGGACCTAAAACTCCCCAAGACTGAACTGGCCGCCTGGACCATGGTCTGCAGCCAGCTCATGAATCTCGACGAAGTCCTTAACAAATAAAATACCATGTCCATCCTCCACGAGTGGAACACCCTCCAAACCCGCCGCCGCTTCTTCGGTAACGGGGCCAACGTCCTCGGCGCCGCCGCCCTCGCCTCCCTCATCGGGAAGTCGACCGCCCAAGCTGCGCCCGGGGCAATCCCCACGCACTTCGCCCCCAAGGCCAAGCGCGTCATCTACCTTCACATGGTCGGGGGGCCTTCACAGCTCGATCTCTTCGACCACAAACCGAAGATGAAAGAGATGTTCGACAAGGACCTGCCGCCGAGCATCCGCAATGGCCAGCGCCTGACCACGATGACCAGCGGCCAAGCCCGCTTCCCCATCGCACCGTCGAAGTTCAACTTCGCCCAGTACGGCCAATGCGGCATGTGGATGAACTCAGAGTTGCTCCCGTACCTCTCGAAGCATGCCGACGAAATCTGCTGGATGCGCTCGATGAACACGGAAGCCATTAACCATGAGCCCGCCATCTGTGCCATGCAGACGGGCAACCAAGTGGCCGGCCGCCCGTGCATCGGCTCCTGGGCCTCTTACGGCCTCGGATCAGAAAACGATAACTTGCCGAACTTCGTGGTTCTCATCGCCACCCCGACCAATCGCGACCAGGAGCAGGCCATCTCGTCGCGCCTCTGGTCCAGCGGCTACCTACCGAGCGAACACGCGGGCGTCTCCTTCCGGAGCAAAGGCGACCCGATTCTCTTCATCAACAACCCTCCCGGCGTCCCGAACGACCTGCGCAAGCAGACCATTGACGGCATCAATCAGCTCAACCGCCTCAACTATGAGTCCGTCGGCGACCCCGAGACCCACACGCGTATTCGCCAATATGAAATGGCCTTCCGCATGCAGGCCTCGGTGCCGGAATTGACCGATCTCTCCAAGGAACCCGAAAGCACTTTTAAGCTGTACGGCGAAGAAGCTAAGAAATCAGGAAGTTTCGCCAACAGCGTGCTCATGGCCCGCCGCCTGGCCGAACGCGGCGTCCGCTTCACCCAGATCTACCTCAACAACTGGGACCACCACGGCAACCTTACGGGCCGCATGGGCAGCCAGTGTAAGGACATCGACCAACCTTGCCACGCCCTCATCGAGGACCTCAAACAGCGTGGCATGTTCGATGACACACTCATCATCTGGGGCGGAGAATTCGGTCGCACGATTTACAGCCAAGGCGGCCTGACCAAGGATAACTATGGTCGCGACCACCACCCTCGCTGCTTCACCATGTGGATGGCTGGCGGCGGCTCCAAGGGCGGCCAAATCTACGGCGAGACCGACGACTTCAGCTACAATATCGTCAAGGACCCGCTCCATATCTCGGACTTCCACGCGACCATCATGCACCTCATGGGCTACAACCATGAACGCATGACCTACAAGTTCCAGGGCCTCGACCAGAAGCTCACCGGAGTCTTACCCGCTAAGGTGATTAAAGCGTTGATTGCCTGACAGAGGTAGGGACAGCACCACGTGCTGTCCTATGTGCAAAGGTGTAAAAGTAAGGGCTAGGCTAACCCCTAGCCCTTTTCATTTCTCAGTGTTCCTCCCCCTACCCCAACCCCCACTTGCATCCACCTTTGTCGCCTCTTGCCACCCCCTGCCCCAACCCTACCCCTTATCATCCCCGATGGCTAAACTCCGTCTCCTCATCGTCCTACTCGTCCTGACGGGCATCGCCCATGCCGCTGATACGGATTGGGCCGCGCAAGCCACCTTAGACGCCAAGCAGGACCGCAAGAGCACGCCCTACGACGGCTTCACGCCGAACCGCATGGTCTGCGACACGACCCTACGCCAACTACCCGATAAGTCCTGGATTCTCTTCATGCTCGCTGGGGGCGACACCGAGCCTTCGCCGCTCAACTACACGGGTGTCACCCGCAGTACCGACGAGGGTAAGACCTGGTCACCGCTGGCCCCCTTCGATGTCGGTTTCCCGCGCGAAGGCCAGACCATCGGCCAAGGTCCGACCGAAGTCCTCATCCGCGAGGGGCGTGCCACCCTCTTCTTCTCCACGCATTCCAAGCACTGGGCCAACGACTGGCGCTCCTGGTATCTGACCAGCGATGACTCGTTCAAAACTTGGAGTAAGCCGGTCGAACTGCCCGGACGCCTTAAGGAGCGCACCTTCATTCGGCCCTCGATGACCACGCGCGACGGACGCATCCTGTTGCCCTTCCAGCATTACATCGGCCCCGACTCCGAGAAGAACAAAGCTCCGCTGGATCGTGCCTTCACCAATCCGCGTAACGGCATCCTGATGAGCCGCGACGGCGGTAAGACTTGGTCGGAATTCGGCAATGTCCGCCTCACGACCGACGATCGTTATTTCGGCTGGGCCGAACCCACCATCGCCGAACGCACCGACGGCAGCATCGTGATGTTCATCCGCGCCGACAAACTCGGCGGCGTACTCTATCAAGCGACCTCGCCCGACGGAGGCCGCACCTGGCCTGAGTTCGCCGTCAAGACGGACATCCCAAACCCCGGCAGCAAGGCCACCCTGTTCCCCCTCGGGGGCGATGCCGTCGCCCTGCTCCACAATCCGAACCCGAAGCGTCGTGCCCCGCTCGCCCTTTGGATCAGCTTCGACGGCATGAAGACCTGGCCCTACCAGCGCGTGCTCGTCGAGGAAGCTGGCCCCGACCCGCAATACCCAGGCAAGCTCATGAAGGGTTCGCTGAATTATCCGGACGGCTTCGTCAGTGCGGACAAGCAGTGGTTGCACTTCGCCTTCGATGATGCCCGCCACCGGGCCGTTCATTATAGTGCGAAACTGCCGCCGCTTCCTGCTAAATAGTCCGCCGAAAGCGCCAACGGTTACTTCGTCGGCGACGGGAGATAGCGGGCGAGATCACGCATCGCAATCACCGTACAGCCCGCGGCCTTGAGCTCCGCCATATAGGCTTCGAACTTCGCTGGCTCCGTGTTGACCCACGGGTGACGAATGTCGGGCACACCATGGAAAGTCATGATGGCGATCTTGCCGTTACGGGCGCCGGCCATCGCTGCCTTGAATTGTTCAAGGGTGCTGGCTGGCTTACTGTCGAAGGCTTGCGGCAAAGTCAGCGGATCATCCTTAGCGGGGTCATAGACCCGCGCCCCTCCGGCCCGGGCAAAACGATAGCCGCGCGCGCGCAACACCTCAGCCGCCACGGGACTCGTCGCGTAACCCGGATAGGAAAATGTCGTGGGCACGGGGATGCCATTTTCGGTACAGCGCTTCTCGATGTGTTCCAAGTCAGCGGCAATCTCCGCCGACTTCTGCGTACTCACGCTCTTATGCGCGCGCGTGTGATTACCAATTTCAAACCCATCTGCATTCAACTTCTTGATCTGCTCCCAGGTTAAATAGTGCTCTTTGTCCTGAATAAACTCGAAACCCTCGGTGATATAAAAAGTCGCCCCAAAACCATACTTCTTTAGCAGGGGAGCCACCAAGGTGGCGTGGCTGGCAACCGAGTCGTCAAAACTCAACACGACGACGCCGTCCGGAATCTTCGGCGCCGAGGGGGCATCAGCCGCCATCAGGCTAACCAGCATGAGAATACTTGGAAGGATTAGGCGAAGGAAGAGAGCCATGGGGGTAGTCCGCCCATTGAGCCCTGAACTTGCGCGGGGACAATCCGAATGCATTTGCGAACCCGGCATGAATATTAAGCCTTGGGACACGCGACCAACCTCCGGTCCTCCCCATGAATTACCGCATCCTTCTCTGCCTCGCCTTTTTACTCGTGGGCTGCTCCACGTCCAAAGAATCGCCCACCCAAGTAACGGTGGCTAAGGTTCTGCCTGCCGGCTGGGACGCCAAGGCCGAAGCCGACCGCGTCATGGCTGACCTAATCAAGGTCACCACCCCGCAGGTCAAAGGCGCGCACGACTCCCACCTGGCCATCGTCGGCAACCGTGCCTTCGTCATTTCTGAAGTCAACGACCGCCAAGCCGGTGAAGCCGCAGGTTGGGCTTTCATCTATGTCTCCCTTTCCATCGTCGACCTCCGCACGCTCCTCGTGCTCGACACGATGACCGTCGCGCGCTCCGAACAAGCCTTCACCAACGAGACCCTGCCCGTCGGCGCCTGCTTCGTCCCACGCGTCAAGCAGGTCGGCCCCCAGACGTTGCGCTGCTACTTCGCCAGCGAGCAACCCGGCCGACGGCAGTCGCAGACTTATTACCGCGACCTCGATCTGCGCACACTGGTCTTTGAAAATGAAATCCATCGCCTGAAGCTCCAGACCGCCGAAGGGGTCTTCGACCTCCAACCACAACACCTGTATGCCGAGGCCACCAAACAAGGCTTTAAGCGCAAGCCCGTCGACGCCGGCCTCTACCTTTTCGATAATTTCAAGCAGTTCGATGGGCAGACTTACATCGCCATCAACAACTACCTCGGGGCGCAGCAGGCCCTCTGCACCATCAACGCCGCCGCGGATACCCTGACAATCGTTGGCCATTTCAACGGCCCTGGTGAGCCCGCCCTGACTGAGCCTGCGGTCAATCGACTCCCCGATGGTTCCTGGCTCGCAATCTCGCGCAAAGAAAACGGCGACCAAAATTACTGGTTCTCCGAGAGCAAAGACGGCAAGGCCTGGACCACCGGCGGCGAGAAGGACTTCGTGAAGAAAGGAGCCGCTTCTAAGCCGACCTTTGATAAATTCAAAGGGCTCTATTACCTCGGCTGGCAGGAACGCGCCACCATCGACAAAGTCGGGCGCAGTATCTTTAATATTGATGTCTCCGCTGACGGTAAGCACTGGGAGCGGAAATACCGCTTCGAGAGCACTAAGTCCTTTCAATACCCGACCTTCGTCCAAGACCAAGGCTCTATCTGGCTCTGTGCGACGCAAGGGGACAGCGACCCCAGCCGCAAAGAGCGCATCATGTTCGGCAAGCTGGAGTAAGGGTTGCGTGGCCAATTCGAGCTCACGGGCAACCGGCTCAGCGGTTTCGGCCCGGCTCCTACTCGTTAAGCCCATAAAAGGCCTGCACCCGGGCAATTTCTCCTCGCAACCAAAGGGGGTGCGGGTTGTCTCAATCCTGTCCCCAGACACTGGCGCGAGGCCCCCCTCGCCGCCCTTGGCCCCCTTCCCCCGCTTTCATCCCATGCGCCCCCTCCTCGCCCTCACCCTGGCCTCGCTCTTTGCGAGCGCCACCGCCGCCGAGGTCAGCTTCTCGAAGCAGACCCTGACTAAGGACTTCGTCGCCGAAGGCGTCGCCGTCGCCGACTACGATCACGACGGCCACTTAGACGTCGCTGCCGGCGGCACCATTTGGTTCGGCCCGGACTTCAAGCGGAAGGAAAGTTTCACTCCCCCGCCCAAGGTTCCGTATGACGGC
>CAISXT010000120.1 GCA_903889525.1 uncultured Opitutia bacterium
AGGAATGACCGCCGGGAAGAGCAAACCCACCAGTTCCAGTGCCTGCCACACGTCAATACGTCCCGACGAAACCGCGCCAATCACCTGTTGGGCCACATTGCCCGCGACGAGTACGAAGACGAACGCTGATGTGGCTAAGGCGGACGCCATGCCGCATTCACGCAGGACATATCGATCAAGGATGCGCACGACTGGCCTATCGTGCGGCGCCCGCTAAAGAAACCCGCGCCAAGTCAAAGTACCGCTCCAAACTCACATCCATCGCCGCCGCTTCTTGCCAGAGCAGGTGCGGGAAGTGTCCGAAGTATGCGGAAAGCTGCTCACGCGTGCGGTTTCGCGGCTGACCAGCATCGACGCAGTAGACCGCACAGGCCAGGCCCGTTCGATCAGCCCCTCCACTGCAATGAATCAGCACAGGCTTTTCCGCATCCCGGATGAGCGCGGAAAGCTTCTGCATCTGCTCGCCGGACAGCACCGAGCGCGCACTGATCGGGTAATTAATCAGCGTAACCCCCAAGTCCTGCGTGATGCGCAACTCTTGATCATACCACGCCACGCCGACCTGCTCCCCCCTTAGGTTTATGACGCTGCGGAGACCAGCGTCACGGACAAGACTTGCCAGCCGAGCCGGCGAGAGCTGACCCGAACGGTAGACCAAGCCAGCCTCGACGGCATGCAGATTAAAATTTGATTGCACGTGGAGATAGAGACCGCCAACGAAAGCCAGAAGGCAGAGTGTGCTGATGGCCGCTGCCTTGCCGAGCCACTCGAGCAATCGCCAGAAGCCTTGGTGATGCATTTAACCCACCGTAGGCGGAAGCGGCCGGCTGGCTAACGTCAAAGAATGACGACTCTCCACAATTGGGTGACAGACTGACGACAAAGTTGCTTCTCCTGCCAATCGTATTTCACCTCAAGCACCGAAGCCTATTTTTCCCAAACCAACATGCTCACGTGCCCGCGCGGCAACCGGCCGGACCCGGCGCACGTCTTGCACTTCTCATCCACGACCAGCGATGCTCCACTCAGTTGAAAGGATTTTACGTTCTTGCCGACTTTGTCGAATTTCCCCGGGAGCATTCCTGAACCCTTACAAAGGTAGCAGAGCCCCTCCTTGAACCAAAAGACCTTGAAGCCTGCCCCGGCCTTAATCGCCTGCATAAAGCGCTCCTGATTTACCGCTGAATCGGCCAGAACGCCCACCTCATTGAAGCCACCCGTCGTAGGTTCGACGTGCGCCCGCACCGTGCCAAAGGGGACGACCTCTGGATCCGTCAGAAAAATGACCGTGGGATTATTACGGAATGACCCTTCGAAATCAGGCACCTGCAGCGAGCGATCAAACTCGCCCACGATTTTACGAATTAAAATTGCCTGGCGGGCGCCGACGATTTTCGCAGAGACTTCCTGGCCGACCTGCATCTCCACCCCGCGGCAGGAGGCATCGAGCACGTAATCCGCGGCCTCCTTGGCCGTCCGCAGCACCTTAGAAGGAGGCCGCTGCAAAGCCTCACCGTCCGGCCGCGTCGCCGACGTCTTGCCCTCGGCCAAGTTGCCGAAGAGCAACGTCATCTCGGAAAATACGAGCGGACTATTCGCTTCAACCTTCTGGATGAGTTCACGGGCATAACCATGCTGAATGAGATGGCCATCAACACCCACCCGATATTGCTGGCGATAAGCCGACCAGAGCACCGCGAATTCTTTGGGATTATAAACTCCCGTCGACGAGAGCTTGGCCAAGTAGAATGGCTCCACCGGCACGCCCGATGGCGGCGTCGCCGCTGACAGGGCAACCTCCAAGGCCAACAAGCAAACTGCCGTGAGACGGACCACCCCGTAAGCCTAGTCCCAGCGGCGCTGGCCGCAAGCCCAGTGGCCATGATTTGGAATGGAAAGCCTCGAGAAAATGGGCTCACTTACCCCCGTGAAGCCCAGCCCGCTCCGTCCGCTCATCATCAGCATGGCAATCATGCTCGGCCTGCTTGGAGGCACGATGATCGTCCGCCAGATGATTCAAGAAGCCCAGGAAATGGAGCAGCAGAACCGATTACGCCAGCAATCCACGGTACTACGTATGAAAGAAATGGAGGCCGAAGCCGCTGCCCTGAAAGCGAAAAACCTTCGAGAGAACGAGCTCCGCCTACGCGCCAACGAGCAACGTAAGGCCGAGGCCGCGGCCCAACAGGAAAAGACGAGCGCCGCCCGTAAGGCCGACCTGGCGACGCGCCGCCGAATCTCCGTCAAACCGGCCGTGCAAGCCTTATTCACCAAGGCCGAAAACGGCGACCCCGAAGCGCAATACCTCGCGGGAATCCTCCGCCGATCCGGCCTCGGGGCGATGGGTACTTTCAATCCTGACGGTACGCCAAACGCACTCTATCCACAGGTGCTCTACCCTGTCCTCGGCGAAAACCTGAGCCGCCCGAAACCCGCTGGCCTCCTCTTCGTCGATCTGCCCGAGCTTCCGCCAGATGAAGCGGCGGCGCACCGCTGGTTCCAGCGCGCCGCCCTCCAAGGCCACGGCGCCGCTCAAGTCGAATTGGCGCGCGACTGCTCCTTCACGGGACCGTATTACGACCGCACCGAAGCCTTAAAGTGGTATCTGCTCTCCGAGGCCCTGTATGTCGACGCCACCGGCTTGATTCACAGCAACCGTTACATGGATGACACGGGTGCGATGCACATGGCCAAAACACCGGCGGGCGGGCGTCATTATATTCCAGGAGGTCTGGCGAACGCGCCGGAGATGGCCGAGGCTACGCAACGCGCGGCGGCGTTTAAGCCCAAGAAGGAATCACCCTAGATAAACACCCTAGAAGTCATTCTTTGCCAACGGGTTGGACGTGCTGAATATCCATCCTATGTCCCTCCGACTGATACCTTCGCAAACTCTCCGCGGTGACCCAGCCAAACCCTATACGCGCCTGCTCAATGTTCGCCTGCAATCTGGCCAGTGCTACCTACTCAGTTCTGAGCTCTGGAATCTTTTGCCGTCCGATGACCCCGTCGTCTCCGTGGTTCATGCCAACAACCGGCCGATCTTCGCACCCGTCGAGCGCATCGAGCCCCCGGTGGGCGCGCTGAGCCGGAGTTAAACCCGCGAAGCCGCAGGCTGATCATTTACCTGCCAAAGCCACGACCTTCACCTTCAAGGCGTTGGTCTCCGCCTTGACCTCACCCATTGGGACATACGGTGTGCCGATCAGAATGGTGACCCCGGTGCGGTAAAACGGCCAGAGTAAGAATAGCAGGATATTCTGCACAGTAATGGAGAACTTGCTGATCCATCGCCCAGGGTAAGTGCCGTATTGGAAATAAACGGGCACCACGGGTACGGCTGCTTGCTGCGCGATCCGAATAGCTCCGGTCTTAAAAGGTAATTCATTTTCGCTCCGGGCTTCCACGAGTCCCGTCGGGCAAATTGCCACCGGCTCACCTCGGCGCAACAGCGTCACGGCGTCATCAATCGAGACTTGAACGAAGCCTTTTCGCGTGGCCCAGCCTTTGAGGAATAGGAAAGTAAAAACCTCCGGATGCACGAGGAGGCGGGCCGACGGACAAAACAAAGTGAACAACCAGACGTCCCGGTAGCTGGCATGATTCGCGCAGAGCAGTGCCGCACCCTTCGGCACTTCGCCCACCACCTTGACCTTGCCCACCGCCAACCAAGTCAAGAAACGGGCGGGCTGAGGAATCAGGACAACCGGAGCAGTCATGGCATCTACCCTGCCCTTTGCATCCGGACACGCAACCCTGCGTGTCAGCTCACCGCTGCGGCCTGATTGGCCTGCATGCAGTACCTGAAACTCCTCCCTCGCTCCCGGGGTTCCATGAGTGACCCTCCCAGAACATGAAGCTACTCATTTGGACTACCCTTCTTTGCTTATCGGCTGCGCTCTCCGCCCAACAGACCCCGGCCACGGAGCGCACCTTCCAGCAATATAAAGCCGAGGCTGAGAAAGGTGACCTAGCGGCCATCCATAAACTCGGCTGGTGCTACGAACGCGGCTTCGGCACGAACCGTAATCTTCCTGAGTCTATCCGTTGGTATCGACGGGCGGCGGAAGAAGGCCATGCCGCTTCGCAGGAGGCCATCGGTGAAGCCTACCTCCACGGAGAGGGTGTGCCCGTCGAGCACCTTGAGGCTGTCAAATGGCTGACTAAAGCCGCCCTCCAAGGACGCGGGAATGCGCAATTCGAACTCGCCGAGTATTACGGCGGCAGCCTGCAATACGTGAATTCAAAATACATCGAGGCCTACGCTTGGGCCCACCTCTTTGCCAAGACCGAGCCCAAGGCCGCCAAAGCGCCACGCCATGAAGCCTTCCTGAAGTCGATCGACAATCAGCTCGTCGACAAACTCATGCTCGCCGATGCGAAGAAGCGCCTAGCCGAACTTGAGAAAGAATTGGCCACCAACCTCGCCCCGAAGACCAAGGCCGCCAAGAAGTAAGCCAAATTACGCCATCCGCCAACGAGCCTTACTTTTCATTTTAACCTGGACGACTTAGCGGCACATACTCGGCTCATTCACCAGAACTTTGGATTTCTCCGTCCGCCCAGTCGCCAAAGCCATTGCCTTGGAAATTCGCCCCATGAGTTCGTAGCGTCGGGCATACAAAGCCCGCTTATTCGGCTTAATCTCGCTCCGCTCCTTTCGCCGGGGCGAAAGGGGAAGTTCATACCATCCGGCCTCAATGGGCGTGCCTCCGGATTCAATCCAAAGCTGATCGTAACTGAAACTTATCCGATTCCAGCGCGTCTTGATGAGGTGTTTCACATGACTCATGTGCGCGGCGTCTCCCACGCCCAGGATGCGCACGACGCCGCGCGAAGCCAGATACCATTGCAGGGCCATCACGGCGAGGGCCTTGGGCCGCAAGCCATGCATCGCTTTGGTGGAAGATTTAATCGTGGCCGGAGAAGCGCCGTCGCCACCCTGCACCCCACCCACATAGGCGACTAATCCTGCGACCGTCTCTTCGTACGAAAATGCAATGGAGGCGAGTTCGCCGCCATGACGCTCGCAGACGATGGAAAGGGAGAGTTCGCCCTCCCGCTTAAATCTCTGCTGGTGATTAATTTCAATGACGACGTCGCCCTCGTCCTCACCCAGCGCCTCCATCGCGAGCACCAAGTTCGCCCGGCGGACGAAGACATCACGCTCGAGCCCCGCCTCATTGCGGATTCGGCCGTAGGTTTCTTTCAGCACTTTAAGGCGCCGCGAGGCCGTCCAATCCTTATGGATGTAACCGCGCAACGGCTTGTACCAGACCAGCCGGTCGGCATCACGAAAGACTTCGTTACCGGGACTATTCAAAAAACGCACCCACGCACTAAAAGTCGTGTGTTCGGCGAAGGCGTAAATTGATCTCCAGAAGCTGGTACGGTTCCGGTAGTAGGAAGACCTTTCTGTCGCCATGAGCCGCTTGGTCGTCTGCCAACAGAAACCGAAACAAGCCAGGCGCCCAGCAGGACCCATTCCTTCACTTATTTGTGACATCCTCGAAATAAACCACCATGTTTGGCATAAATAAAACATAAAGTGTCGTTTCAACGATAGTTTTACGTTCTCCATGTACAAATAACCCCAAAATCAGCCAAATTACCCTAGATTACTTCGCCCAAGGGCAGATTGGCTAATCCGTGAGACAAGTAGATCCAGGAAAGGAAGGGATTGATCCGCTGCGCTTCAGGCCTCCGGCCCGATGCCTGCGGCATCGCCTGCTCGGCCTTGCGGCCTTCGCCGAACCCGCGGGTTCTCATCCCTCGGGCGGGCTTCTTTCCAGCTCCTTAACTTAACCGGAAAGGTAAGTCTTTGGGCGGGAATTAAATTGGCGGAGAGGAAGGGATTGATTCCGCTGCGCTTCAGGCCTCCGGCCCGATGCCTGCGGCATCGCCTGCTCGGCCTAGCGGCCTTCGCCGAACCCGAGGGTTCTCATCCCTCGGCGGGCTTCTTTCCAGCTCCTTAACTTAACTGGAAAGGCAAGTCTTTGGGCGGGAATTAAATTGGCGGAGAGGAAGGGATTCGAACCCCTGGTACCTTGCGGTACGCCTGATTTCAAGTCAGGTGCAATCGACCACTCTGCCACCTCTCCGTAAAGAGGAGTCAAATCCGCCTAGGGTCTTCCCTCAAGCCCTTTCGGAGTCTTACCCTTGGGCTTTCTCCTGCTTTCCCATGGCCGGTAAAAAGATTCATGCCTACCCAATGAGCACCAGCGAGCGCGTCGAGGA
>CAISXT010000121.1 GCA_903889525.1 uncultured Opitutia bacterium
CTTGTAATCTTCGCCTTTGTAATCGAAGGAATATTTATAGAGCGGGCTATTTTTCGGATAGCGGAAGCCGTGCGTCGCCGTGCGTAGGCCGATGACCGCACCGCCACGGTTGAGGTAATCCAAGATTGGCTGCATCTGCTCAACGGGGATGGACTGGAAGCGCGTGAAGATGACCATCAGGTCGGCGTCCTGCAGTGCGCTCGTTCCCGGGATGTTGCTGGGGTCGCCCAGCGCGATATTACCCGTCTTCGGGTCGATGCCGAAGAGCACCGTACAAGTGAAGCCATGATGCTTAGCGAGGATACGCGCCAGCTCCGGGAGGGCTTCCTCAGATTTATATTCGTGGTCGTTGGCGATGAGCACGACCTTCTTGCCTTTGCCGGCCCCGTCGGTGCCGACGTAGGTCAGCGGGGCGTCCGCCGCGCGAACGGCGAGGGCGAAGAGGGAAAGGCAGAGTAGGGCGAGGGGGCGCATGCCCTCTTGTATTATCTCATGCCGACAGGGGTCAACCCCTCCTCGGGCTTGCGTGCCAACTTTCGCCTCATCCCTTGACGAATTGAGTCGAGGGGCCAGCCTTGCCCCATGCGTGTGCTCCTCGCCGTGCTAGGGTTTGCTGGTGCGCTTCAGGCGCAGGTGCAGGAATTGAGCTCGGCGCAGCGTCAGGCGTTGAAAGACCTCAAGCCGAATTTGGTCGTGGCGCAACATGGGCAAGACCCTGCAGCGGTCCGCGCGGTCGTGGCGGAGTCTGTGCGAATTTTCGGTGACCAGGCCGGCCTCCCCGAAGTGAAGGATGTCTATCGTGCGCCTGTCGCCGGGGCCCCATTGTTTACGGCCGATCGCGTCGCTGAGGCTTTCGGCCCCTATGCGGACCATATCGATAAGGTACGTTGGTGGAAGGCCGGCCTTGATCCCTCGAAACTTAATCACGCCCTCCGCGAGACCGCCACGGTGACGCGCGCCTGCCTGGCTGTCGCTCGAGCCGAGCCCAAGCTCGCGGCTCGGCTGCTACCCATAGCGCGTGAGTGCGGGGATTTCATGCTCTGGGCGCAGTCCGAGGCTGGCACGGGGGTCATTCCCTTTCCGGCGTTGCGCGACGGGTCTGGTCGCTCCTTCGAGGTGAGCGAACGTTATTTGGCCGGTTTAGAGAAATCGGGTCAGCTGACATCCGTCGTGCGTAAAGGTTGGGTGAGCGCCGATCCGATGGAGGACGGCGGGCTGCAGTTCGATAACGGGCTGGGCGGTTGCGCGTTGCTGGAACTTTTCGCCGTGACCAAGATTCAGCGCTATCTCGACGGTGCCCTGAAGGCCGCCGACTGGGCGGCATCTGCACCGGTGGTTCCTAATTGGAATTACAATTCCTTCAGCCTGCAGTTGCTGGCCCAGGCCTATGAGGCCACGCGCGAAGAACGTTACCTCGTCGCCGCGCGGAGAAAGTTCCTGATCGGTGTCCAACCTGGGCAGCTGGTCGACGGACCTCGCGTCGGACGCTGGGCGGATGCGCATAACGCCCGGCCGGCCTACCATTATATCATGGTCCGAGCTCTCGCTTCCTTGGTCGCAGTCTTGCCCAAGGACGATGTGGAACGCCCCGCTTTGCTCGCTTGTCTGCGGCTCGCGCTCCGGGCGCGTAACCCGGAGTTCACCTCCAAGGGGATCATGAATATCGATAGCAGCATCGAGGCGCTCGTCGCCGTGGAGCGACTGCCCGCCACGGTTCGGACCGAGCTAGGTCCGTGTGACGTCACCGAGGCGCTAGACGTCCTGGAGCGCTATGCCGCTTACGGCGTCATGAAAGGTAAGCCGTCCGCCGGTCCCGAGGCCTGTGCACTCCTCTTGGAACGCGCCGCGCGAAGGGCTAAATAGAACTCAGTGCGACCGATCACTGGCCGGCCTCGGTCACTGCCACTGATCCAGGAACAGCTTCTTGGGGTCCGGATTATCGGACTCGGCGAAGTAGACGGCCATCTTGAGGGCGGGTAAATAGTGCAGGCCGGGCTTTTCTTTAGAGCGGGCTTTGATTTCCGAGAGCAGGGTCTCGGGCGAGCGGCCAGCGAGCTGGTCGACGCGGTAGTAGCCAGCATCAAGCAGGTCCCGCGCAACTTCCACGGGGAAACGCGTGATGCGCATGAACGGACTGCACACGGCCTCCCGACGACGTTCGGCTGCGCGCTGTCGTTCCGCTTCGTCCACGATCAGAGGCGGGCGAGGATCGCCGCACCCATAGCCTTCGTGCCCACAGCCTTGCCGCCGGCGGCGATATCCGCGGTGCGGATGCCTTCGGCGATGGTCTTCTCCACCGCGGCTTCGATGGACTTCGCCTCAGTTTCGAGGCCGAAGGAGTGGCGGAGCATGAGCGCGACGGAAAGAATTTGCGCACAGGGATTGGCTTTATCCTGGCCCGCAATGTCCGGGGCGGTGCCGCCCGAAGGCTCAAAGAGGCCGTAGCCGTAACCGTGGCGGTTGCGGTTCAGGCCGAGCGAAGCGGAAGCCATCATGCCGAGGGAGCCGCAGACGACGGCCATCTCGTCGGAGAGGATGTCACCGAACATATTCTCGGTCAGGAGGACGTCGAATTGCGAGGGCTTGAGGACGAGCTGCATCGCAGCGTTGTCGATGTACATGACCGCGAGGGTGATGTCGGGCGCGGTGGCCTTAAGACGGTCGGCGACGACCTTGCGCCAGAGCACGGAGGTCTGGAGGACATTGGCCTTATCAACGAGGGTGATGTGCTTGCGTCGGCCGCGCGCGGTGGCGATGGCGACGTCGGTGATACGCTCGATCTCGGACTTGCGATAGACCATCGTGTCGATGGCTTCGATATCGCCATCGGCGAGCGTCGTCGTGGACTTCGGGCCGAAGTACAGGCCGCCGGTAAGCTCGCGGATGCAGACCATGTCGACGCCATTCGGAATGCGGTCCGGGCGGATGGGCGAGGTGTCGATCAGGTTCTTCAGTAACAGGCCGGGACGGACGTTGGCGTAGAGGGTGAAGTGCTTCCGGAGAGGGAGCAGGGAGGCGCGCTCAGGTTGTTCGGCCGGGGGGAGTTTCTCCCATTTGGGTCCGCCGACAGAACCGAAGAGGATGGCATCCGCGGCGCGGCAGGCCTCGAGTGTCGAATCCGGCAGGGCTTTGCCATGGTTGTCGATGCCGGCCCCGCCCACGTCATGCGTGGAGTGCTCGAGCGTGTGGCCTGATTTCTTCAGGACAGCCTCGAGGACGGGCAGGGCGGCGGCCATGACTTCGGGGCCGATGTAGTCGCCAGGGAGGACGGCAATCTTCAGGTGCATAGGAGAGGTTGGGGAGTAAAGGTGAACGACGGTGCCAAGGGCAAGGACAAGCGACGGGCTCAGCCCGGTTTAAATGAGGCTATTCGGCGTAAGTTTAAGCGTGCGAAGGATTGCCCTGATGCACGACCCGCCTTTTGAATGTGAGACTTTCCTCATCGATCCTCATGTCCTCGCAACCTCTCGTCATCGGTAAATTCTCCCTCGGGATGGGCGACCGCTTCGCCCACGAAGCCGAAGCCCAACTCGCCGCCTGCATTGCGGCCCAGAAACTCGGCGTCGAAATCGTGCCGGTCTGGAACAAGTCCAACCGCGAGCACAACATCATCGGCTCCGAGCCGACCAGTACCCGCGCCGCGGCGGATGCCGCCGTGAAGGCGCTCGGTTGGACCGCCCCCTACTTTCTTGATGCCGACCACATCGGCCTGAAGACCGTCGATCGTTTCGTCGGCGTCTCTGACTTCTTCACGATCGACGTCGCTGACTTCATTGCCCAGCCCGCCGACCCTGCTGCGGTCAAGGGTTTCGTCGACCGCCACCCTGAGCTCGTCGGCACCATCACCCTCACCGGCATCGACCGTCCGTTCACGACCACGCGTGCCGACGTCGAGCGCACGGCCGCCAAGTTCCTCCTGGCCGTGCAGGAAGCCGGCAAGGTCTACCGCCACATCGTCTCCGTGAAGGGCGTCGGCCGCTTCGTCCCCGAAATCTCGATGGACGAGACCGATAATCCGCAGACCCCGCCTGAATTGCTGATCATCCTCGCGGCCATCGCGGATGAAGGCGTACCAATCCAGACCATCGCTCCGAAGTTCACCGGTCGTTTCAATAAGGGTGTCGATTACGTCGGCGACGTCGCCCAATTCGAACGCGAATTCAATGACGACCTTTGCGTTATCGCGCACGCGGTTAAGCAGTATGGCCTCCCGGCTAACCTGAAGCTCTCCGTGCATAGCGGCAGCGATAAGTTCTCAATCTACCCAGCCATCCGCCGCGCCCTCGCCAAACATGGCGCTGGCGTTCACGTGAAGACCGCCGGCACCAATTGGCTCGAAGAATGCATCGGTCTCGCTGAAGCCGGTGGCGAAGGCCTCGTCATCGCGAAGGAAATCTACGCTGAAGCCCATGCCCACATGGATGAGCTTTGCCTGCCTTATGCGACGGTCATCGACATCGATCGCTCTAAGTTGCCCTCCGTGGCTGAAGTGAATGGCTGGACAAGCGTGCAATACGTCGGCGCCCTGCGCCACGATCAGAAGAACCCGCTCTACAACGCCAACATCCGCCAGCTCATCCACGTCGGCTTCAAGGTCGCGGCCAAGATGGGCCCGCGCTACCTGGATGCGCTGAAAACTTATCGGGCTGACTGCGCACGCAACGTGACCGGTAATCTCTTCGATCGCCACATCAAGCCGCTCTTCCTGTAAGCGGAAGCGGCGAGTGGTCCACCAAGGCGCGGAGCGTTCCGCGCCTTTTTATTTAGCACGCTTCTGGTACCATGCCGTCACCCAAAGCACCGCCAGCAAGATCATCACGCCGGAGATTTCGTTAGCCTTAACGAAGAGTAGCCAGAGGATTTCGCGGCACGTGTCGCTCCTCCCTAGGCCTAGTAAATCCGCGAGGATCACTAGAATGGTGATTATGAGTGAACCCCTGAAAAGCATACGCGAGCGACTGTGGGCGGCGAGCGCCAGCAGTAGGTAGGGCAGGGTGGTCGCCAGCAGGTAGCCCGCCACTACGGGGATATTTTCCAAATCCTTTAGAGGATTACCGAGAATAAAAAGTACGCCTACCGCTTCGATCATGACCAAAATGATTGGCAACCAGAAGGCGATCCGCCTCTCCGTGCGGTGTGGGAGTTCGGCTCCTTCGTTCATGCTCAGATTGTTCGAACCTTAGGCTTACTTTTTCGCTGCGAAGTCTCGGGCGTAGGCCTCCGCGAAGTAAGTCAGGATCACGTCGGCACCAGCACGGCGGATGGCGAGGAGCGACTCGTCGCGCGTGGCGCGGAGGTCGAGCCAGCCTTTCTCGGCGGCGGCGTGCAGTTGGGCGTATTCGCCGGAGACCTGGTAGGCGGCAATGGGCAGACTCGTCGACTCGCGTAGGTCGCGGATGATGTCGAGGTAGGCGCCAGCAGGCTTCACCATCAAGAGGTCGGCGCCTTCTTCGGCGTCGAGGATCGCCTCACGGGCGGCCTCGCGGCGGTTAGCTGGATTCATCTGATAGGTGGCCTTCGAAATCGGGGCTTCGCCAGCCTTGCGGGCGCTGCCGATGGCGTCGCGGAACGGTCCATAGAAGGCGGAGGCGAACTTGGCGGAGTAGGCGAGGATGCCAGTGCCGGTGTGGCCGGAGATATCGAGTGCCTTGCGGATCGCCTTCACGCGTCCGTCCATCATGTCGGAAGGGGCCACGAAATCGGCGCCAGCCTGGGCGGTGAAGAGCGACATCTTCACGAGCGCATCGACGGTGCGGTCGTTATCCACGTCGGTGCCAGCAGCGTTCAAGATGCCGTCGTGGCCATGCGTGGTGTAAGGGTCCAGGGCGATGTCGGCGAAAATCACCGTGCCTGGCGACTTCGCCTTCACTTCGCGGATGGCGCGGAAGGCGAGGTTCGAAGGGTTGAGTGCTTCGGCGCCTTCGGCGGTCTTGCGGCTCGGGTCGACTTTCGGGAAGAGCGCTACGCCATGGATACCGAGCAACTGGAGCTCTGCACATTTGGCCGCTAACTGAGAAAGTGGGATGCGGCTGACGCCGGGCAAGGAGCCGATAGGCTCAGCGACCTCACCTTCGGTGACGAAGAGCGGCTGGATGAGGTGGCGAGGTTCGACGACCGTTTCGCCGAGCATGGCACGTATGCCAGCCGTCGCCCGGAGGCGTCGGAGGCGGACGGATTGATCGAGAGGGGCCGACATCAGTGGGTCTAGATAGGGTAACCCATGGGGCAGGGCAACGGCGAAGCCTTTGTCGGCAGGTGGGACGGGGAGCGGTGGGACACTTTGTCATATTGACCCGTCAGGGGCACTTTTGCCCGGGCTACCACCTTTGAAAATCAAATAAATATCGGGTTTTTCCGTTGGCACACGCCCTGCCAATAAGAGGACAGAACCTATCTACCCAAACAACATATGAGTAAAATCATCGGCATCGACCTCGGCACCACTAACTCCTGCATGGCCGTCCTGGAAGCAGGCGAGTCCGTCGTCATCTCCAACTCGGAAGGCGCACGCACCACGCCCTCCATCGTGGCTTTCACGAAGAACGGCGACATCCTCGTCGGCCAGGCCGCTAAGCGCCAAGCCGTCACTAACCCGAAGAACACGATCTTCTCGGCGAAGCGCCTCATCGGCCGCAAGTTCGCCGAAGTAAAGAATATCGCTTCCAAACTTCCTTATAAGGTCGTTGAGGGTAAGAACGGCGACGCCGCCATCGAATGTGAAGTCGACGGCAAGCCCCGCGTGTTCGCGCCGGAAGAAATCGCCGCCAAGGTTCTCGCCAAACTCAAGGCCGACGCCGAAGCCTACCTGGGCGAAAAGGTCACGCAGGCCGTGATCACCGTCCCCGCTTACTTCAATGACTCGCAGCGCCAGGCCACCAAAGACGCCGGCACCATCGCGGGCCTCGAAGTGCTCCGCATCGTCAACGAGCCCACGGCGGCTTCGCTGGCCTACGGTCTCGACAAGAAGGGCGACGAAAAAATCGCGGTCTATGACTTGGGTGGCGGTACTTTCGACGTCTCGGTCCTCGAAATCGGCGGCGGTGTCTTCGAAGTGAAGGCCACCAACGGCGACACCGAACTCGGTGGCGACAATTGGGACGAACGCATCATCCAGTGGCTGATCGATGGTTTCAAAATCGAATCCGGTATCGATCTCTCCAAGGACGCTATGGCTCGCCAGCGCCTCAAGGAAGAAGCGGAGAAGGCCAAGATCGCCCTGTCGTCCTCCAACTCGGTCGACATCAATCTGCCCTTCATCACTGCAGACGCTTCTGGCCCTAAGCACCTTAATATCACGCTCAGCCGCGCTCAGATGGAAAAGGTCTGCGACGACCTCTCCGAGCGCACCCGCAAGCCGTTTGAATCCTGCCTCAAGGACGCCGAACTCAAGATGGCCCAGGTCGATGAGCTCGTGCTCGTCGGCGGCATGACCCGTATGCCTAAGATCATCGAGATCGCCCGCAGCCTCGCCGGTAAGGAGCCCCATAAGGGCGTCAACCCGGACGAAGTCGTCGCCATCGGTGCCGCCATTCAGGCCGGTGTGCTCAAGGGTGATGTTAAGGACGTGCTCTTGCTCGATGTGACCCCGCTCACCTTGTCCATCGAGACCATGGGCGGTGTCGCCACGGCGATGATCGAACGTAATACCACCATCCCGACGAAGAAGTCCCAGACGTTCTCGACGGCTTCGGACAACCAGCCGGCGGTGGACATCGTCATCGTCCAGGGCGAACGCCCGATGGTGAAGGACAACAAGAAGCTCGGGACGTTCAAGCTCGACGGCATTATGCCCGCGCCTCGCGGTGCTCCGCAGATTGAAGTCACCTTCGACATCGACGCCAACGGCATCCTCCACGTGTCCGCTTCAGATAAGGGAACGGGCAAGGAGCAAAAGATCTCCATCACTGGTTCCTCGGGTCTCTCCAAGGAAGAAGTCGAAAAACTCCGCAAGGAAGCCGAACTCTACGCCGAAGACGATAAGAAGACCCGCGAGCTCGTCGAAGC
Organism: uncultured Opitutia bacterium; assembly: GCA_903889525.1. Lineage (GTDB taxonomy): Bacteria > Verrucomicrobiota > Verrucomicrobiia > Opitutales > UBA953 > UBA953. Next base: position 8,005 of record CAISXT010000121.1, read on the forward strand.
CCGCAATCAGCTCGACGCCGTTGTTTTCCAGGGCGAAAAGCAGATCAAGGATAACGGCGATAAGTTCCCCGGCGACACGAAGGCGCAGGCTGAGGCCGCACTCAAGGAGGCGCAGGAGCTCCTGAAGAAGGAAGGCGCCACCGCCGAAGAATTCCAGAAAGCCCACGAGGCCCTGCTCAAGCCGTTGTCCGAAGCCGCTCAGGCGATCTACGCGGCAGCCGCGAAGAAAGGCGAACAGCCGAAAGCCGATGCGGGTGCGGGTGCAGGCCCGGCCGAAGCTGGCGACGGCAAGAAGAAGTCCAAGGACGGTAAGGTGGTCGATGGTGACTTCGAAGTCGTCGACGACGGTAAGAAGTAAGCACAGCGTAGGTACGCAGGGAAAGAGCCTAGGCTATAGGGATAGGCTGATAAATCAAAGGGCCGGAGTCACCTGACTCCGGCCCTTTTGTTTACGGGGCTTTGACCACGGCGTTGATGCCGTTGGGTGTCATCGCAGTAGATTGCTGCCAGGTCTTGCCGTCAGCGGAGAAGAACATTTTGCCTGGCCAGGAGCTAGCGATGAAGCGTTGCCCATCCGTCCAGACGATCCGCCCCGGCGCCCGGATGGTAGAGGGCTGCCAGGTTTTTCCATCCGTCGATGTGAGGGTGACCTTACCGCCGCCGGCGAGGAACTGTTTACCCGTCCACTGAAGCCAATCCAGTTTTTCGTCCACCGGGCGTTCCTGCTTCAGCCAGTCTTTGCCGTCGACGGAAGTCACGATAGCGCCGTTGCCCACGGCGACGAAGAGTTTGTTGCCGAAGGCCAATGAACGCAGTTGGGGCAGGTCGGCCCGGAAGTCGACCTTGGTGCCGTCCGTCGTGCGCATGCACCAAAAGAATTCCTTCTTGGCGCCGGCTTCGCCCATGAAGACATAGACGCCGTTGCCATAGGCACCTTGGCGGAACCAGAGAGCCCAGCTCGGAATGCCTTCGGCTTTGGCCTGTCCGCCTTGGGTCCAATCGGTACCGTCATCGGAAAACCAAAGCGTACGATCAGGGCCACCGGCAATGAAACGCTTGCCCGCATAGACGAGCGGGCTGACTCGGAAGGGGAGCTTCTTGACCTCGGTCCATTTGACGCCGTCCGGCGAAGTTAGGATGTGGCCCGCTTGGGTGTCGCGGCTCCAGCCGCCACCGCCGACGACTACGAACTTGCCCGCACCGTACGCCGCGCTGATCAGGTTATTGCTATCATCTTTACCATCGACGCCCCATTCCTCGGTAATCTCCCACTTCAGGCCGTCGTGCGAAATCATGCGCCGACCACCATACCCAGCGGCCACCCAAGTCTCGACCGCGAAGGTCTGTAAGGCCGCTAGGCTGACGAGCAGCGCGAGTCGCATGCGTTAAGCGAGTTCGAAGCCTTTGATACTGCGAGCATTGCTGCTGCCGAATTTCTCGAGGCCGACGTCCATCCGGTGCGCAATCTGCACGAAAAGATTGGCGAAGCGGGCGTTGTCGTTGCCCTTGCCGCCGGCGACGACGTGCTTGCCGTGACGGAAACCGCCTCCTGCGAGGATGAGGGGGAGGTCGCGCGAGCTGTGTGAGCTGGCATTGCCGAGATTACTTCCCGCCATGACAATCGTGTTGTCGAGTAGGGTGCCGCGGCCTTCCTTGACGCCCTTGAGCAATCCGAGGAGTCGGCCGATTTCATTGAACTCCGCGCGTTCGATGAGGCGGAGTTCTTCGATTTTGGTCTCGTCCTGTCCGTGGTGGGAGAGGTTGTGCCACTCGTGCGTGACCCCTTCAATCTTCGGGCTATTGCCGCCGCCCGCGCTGTAGGTGATGAAGCGGGTGGAGTCCGTCTGGAAAGTGAGGGCAATTAAGTCATGCATCAGGCGAGTCTTCGCGATGATGTCGTTGCGATCCGTGATGTCCGTGGGCGGCTTGACGTCGACTTTCGGCTTCGGGCGGGTCGCCCAGGCCGAAGATGAGAGTAGGCGGGCTTCGAGTTCGCGGACGCTGGTGAAGTACTGGTCGACCTTTTCTTTATCCCGCGGGCCAAGGTTGGCATTCATCTTCTTCGCTTCGCCGTTGAGGGTGTCGAGGATGCTGCGCCCGCGTTGCAGGTCGCGGAGCTGGCGCTGGACCTCGGTGGGGCTGCCGTTGACGAACAGGAGCTGGAAGAGGCGCGAAGGCGTCGACTCGGCCGGAAGGTTGACGCCGTTCATCGTCCACGAGAGTGAGCCATTGGAACCAGCGGAGAGCGCGAGGGAGGTGAAGCGCGTGTCTGGGCTGAGTTTCTGCACCAGCAATTGGTCGAGTGAGATGGTGTTGCGGAAACCAGGCAAGCCAGGGTGTTTCGCGGATGTCAGCCAGGTGAGCTCCGAGGTGTGGCCGTCGGCGCCATTCTGTTCGTCGTGTGAGATTCCCGAGAAGACGGTGACATCCTTGCGGTGGGCTTGGAGCGCTTCGAGATAGAACGAGGGCACGTAGTCGGCGCCTTCTTCCTTCGGCACGAGCAGGGGGACGTGGAAGCCGAGGCTGTAATTCATCGCCAAGAAGCGGCGAGGTTGAGTCATCGCGGCGCGCGTCTCCGCGGCGTTAGCGAAACTTGGGACCATGGCCTCGAGCCACGGTAGCGTGAGGAGCAAGCCCGTGTTACGTAGGAAAGCGCGCCGGTCGAGGCGTGTCTTGGTGGCGATGTGTGGGGCGTTCATTTGTTTAAAAAGATTTCGCTCTGGACGATGCCATGGATGAGGTCGCGCAGGCCATTGCCGTGCGTGAAGGTCTCATGGGTAATGCGTTCGAGTTCGGTGCGATCGGAGAAACCCATCGCCCGGCCGCTTCCGTAAGCCGCGAGCTTGCGGGCGAGGGCGAGGGTGAAGGTCTCGGGCTTCGCGAGCAGGACTTTTTGTTTGAACTCGCTGAGGTTGGTGAAGCTCTTGCCGTCGGCCGTGGTGCCCGAGGCATCCACGGGCGGCCCAACGCGCCATTGGACGCGTTTGATATCAGGGGGTGATTTGAACTGCTTGCCTAGGCTGCGGTAGTTCGTCTGCCAGCCACCCTCGACGTCGTAGTTCTCCAAGGCGAAGCCAGGCGGGTCAATCTTGGCGTGACAGCTGTTGCAGCTTTCGATGGTGCGGTGTTTCTCGAGGGACTGGCGCAAGGTGGTCGCTCCACGGATATCGGGTTCGACGCCAGGGATGCCGGGCGGAGGCGGCGGCGGCGGGGTGCCGAGGATGCGATCGAGCACCCACGCACCGCGGACGACGGGTGACGTGTTGTTTCCGTTGGCAGAGACTTTCAGGATGCTGGCGTGCGTGAGAATACCACCGCGGTGGAATTCGGGCTTGAGCGCGACTTTTCGAAACGCGACGCCCTCGACGCCGGGGATGCCGTAGTGCCGGGCGAGACGGTTATTTAAGATCGTCCAATCGGAATCCAGAAAGTTGGTCGTATTGAGATTCTTCGCGAGAATCTCGGCGAAGAAGCGGCGCGTCTCTTCCACCATGGCTGACTTCAATGCATCGTCGAACTCGGGATAGAGTTGTTTATCCGGGGTCGTGAGCTCGATATTTCGCAGGGAGAGCCATTGGTCGGTGAAGTCGGAGACGAAGCGCTGGGAGCGGAGGTCGGCGATGAGCCGGTCAGTTTGGGCGCGGAGGGTGGCGGGTTTGAGCAGGGCCCCACTTTCGGCATTAAGGCGCAGTTCGGCATCGGGAGCGGTGCCCCAGAGCATGTAACTGAGACGGGAGGCGACGGCCCAGGCATCGAGGCGTCCGGATCGCTCATGGAAGTAGAGGTTCGCTGGCGAGCAGAGTACCGCGGTGTAGGCGGTCATCAGTGATTCCTCAAAGGAGGAGCCGCTCTTGAGTTCGCTTTCAAAAAGTTTGATGTAGGGGTCAGCCTGGTCGGTGGCTGACTTTTCCCGTGAGACGCGGGCCATGAAACCTTTAATGAGCCGCGGGCCGTCCACCGAAGGTTGGGTGCTCGTCGTTTCATACATCTGCTGGGTGCGCCGGCGTTCATATTTCATGCGCTTGGCGGCCTCGGCCGTGGGCGCATTCGGCAGGTCTCCGAACATCAATTTATGTCCTTGGCCGGGCCATTGTGGTACGAGCGGTCCTTCGACGCGCATGGGTTTCAGGGCCAGTCCGGGGCCGGGATATTTTCCGGGCCCGGTTTTCTGATTGGTATTGTAGTCGAACTCGCGAAGGGAAGGGAAGAGTCGCACCTTGTCCCGGGCCTTGAGTTGCAACTCGAGTTTGATCTCCGAGCCTTCGACGGAGAATTCCTGGGTGCTCAAGAATCGGGTCGGGGTGCCTGAGCCGAATGCCCCGGTGAAGATCGTCGCCATGACGGGCTTGGTGTTCTGGAAGGAGCGGCCGCTCAAGGTCACGCGATACAGGCCTGGGACGGTCGCCTCGAAGTCCGCCATCACGGCCGGATAGCCGCCTTCGCTGAAGACCACGACGCTGCCGTCATCAAGTTTATGCCAGCTTTTGCCGATATGTTGTGCATTGCGGCCATCGGCGAAGCCGATGGTGACATCGGTCTTCACGGGGGCGTCCCCCTTATTCATGGCGGCGTTTAAGGCCTGGCGAGCCGCATCCATCGTGCGCTGAAGGTGGACCGAGGAGAGGTCGAGCGCTTCGCCAACTTTATCAAAACCTTGGGCGCGACCATCCTCCGGCAATAAGGGGGTGAGCTCTTCGTTGACGCCAAGGAGATCATTGAGCGTTTGCTCGAACTCATTGCGATTCAGGCGACGGAGTACGGTCGCCTTGTTGGTTCGATCGACGATGGTGATGCCGGTCGCGAGGGTTTTGCTGAAGAGGGATTTTTCGAGCGGATCCGGCTTGGCTTTTTTCTTCGGTGGCATCTCGCCTTGGTCGACGCGGTCGAAGATGCGCACCCATTTGGCCATGGCTTCCGGCTGGCTGAGGTCGGCTCCGAGTTTGGTCAGGTCGAGCCCGCCTTTGTTGCTCTCGGCGTCATGGCAGTCATTGCAGTGCTTCTGTAGAAAGGGCTTCAGCTCTTTGGGTGGCTCGGCGCAAAGGATGGTCACCCCGAGCAAGGCTGGGAGGAGGGAGCGGGGAAGGGCGAAACTTCGGCGCATCGGGGTCTCGGCAGACTAGGTCAGTCCTTCGGGTTGAACAGGATTTTATGGGTTTTATTGCCAACTCCGGGTGGCGTCTCGACTCAGCCCTTGCCCAGCCCCCCGGTTTCTTCATCAGATTCCGCCGTGAATACCTCTGAGCAGCTCTTCCAGCGCGCCCTCGCGATGATTCCTGGTGGCGTTAATTCCCCCGTCCGGGCCTTTCGTTCGGTCGGAGGTACGCCTTTTTTTACTAAATCAGCCAACGGTGCCCACCTGACGACGGCCGACGACCAAGAGCTGATTGATTTCGTCCTGACCTGGGGTCCGGCCATCCACGGCCATAACGACCCCGATATCCGTGCCGCGGTCCGGGAGGCCCTCGATCGCGGTACGAGTTTCGGCACCCCCAACCCGCTTGAGGTCGAGATGGCCGAGCTTCTCCTCGCCTGCGTCCCCGCGGTGAAGAAGGTCCGCATGACTAATAGCGGCACCGAAGCCACCATGTCCGCCATCCGCCTCGCGCGTGGCTACACGGGTCGCCATAAGATCATTAAGTTCTCCGGCTGCTACCACGGTCACGTCGATTCGCTCCTCGTGAAGGCCGGCTCTGGCGCGCTCACGCAGGGCAACCCGGATTCTGCGGGCGTCACGCCGGGCACCGCGGCCGACACGCTTGTCGCGGAATATAATAACCTCCCGGCTCTCGCGGCACTCTTCGATGCCAACCAAGGCCAGATTGCTGGCCTCATCGTCGAGCCGTTTCCCGCCAATGTCGGGCTGATTCTGCCCGACGCGGGTTTCCTCGCTGGTCTCCGC
>CAISXT010000122.1 GCA_903889525.1 uncultured Opitutia bacterium
CGCTTCCGGGCAGAGTTGCGTGATCAGCGATTGCTGCAGCAGTCCAAAGCAGGCGTAGCAGGCCAACGCGTGGCGTTTTTCGGTGGGAAGCGAGTCGTCGTCCAACTCGTCATTACTTTCGAGCTGGGCATCGGTGATATCCGCAAAGACGAGGTCGCGCAGGGCGAGGCGTACCGCCGAGAGCGCGCGGAGGAAAGCGTGGGCTTGGGCGTCGTTCTTGAGGATGACGACCGCGGGGTCGCCCTTCGCGTTCGTGAAGGCGGCCGCAAGCAAGCGGGCTTCCTCGGAGGCTTGGGCGGAAAGGGTTTCGGTCCAGAATCCGGCGACCTCTACGTCGGTATCGGGAATGTTGGCTCGATTCACCGCCACGCGCGCGGCCGCAGGGGCGATCAGGCGCAAAAGATCCGTCAGCACCGTGCGTGCTTCCGCGGTCATGCTGAGGCGGAGTTCAGGCATCTTTTTCGAGGAGAGCGTTAAGGTGCCACTGTTGCAATTCGAGGGCGAGCATCTCGGCGCGTTCGCGGTCGCCGGTCCAGACGGTGGCTCTTCCTTCGGCGTGGACTGCCCGCATGAGTTTCTTGGCCTCGGCCGGGGTGATCCGGAGCACGCTCATGAAAGCGACGACGACATAACCCTGATAATTAATCGGGTCATTGAGTACGACCACGTTCCACTTCGGTGCGGCCGAGACCAGCGTCTCAGTCTCGATCTCAGGTTTGATTTTCGGCTTGGCCATCGGGGCTCAGATCTATCCGTGAGCGTAGGGTCTCTCCCAGTTTCCGCAAGCCGACGATGAGCTCATCCGTCCGGGCTTTGGCACCCGGGTCGGCGGGTTGCCGCTCGATGGTGTTAGCCAGCTTGGCAAGGCCGGCGCACCCCATCAGGGAGAGCATGCCCTTGATGCCATGGGCTTCCTGGCTGAGGCTATCGGCGGAGCCGTCTTGGTGGATTTTGCTGAGCCGCTGGATAAGTTGCTCCGAGTGCCGGAGGAAGGCCCGGGCCGCACAGCGAAGGTCCTCGGCTTCCTCGGCTTCGGCCGTGGCCAGTTGGTTGGTAAACTCATCATCCCGCACAATGTCTTGGGTAATCTCCTGATTGGCGGCCAGAAGTTCGAGTTTCTGGAGCAATTCAGTGCCCCGCACGGGTTTGGCCAAATAAGCGTCGAAGCCGGCCGCCTCACAGCGGGCCCGGTCGAGCTCCTGGGTCATGGCGGTCAACGCGAGCAAGGCCGTCCGGCGCCGTCCGCTGGACTTTTCCTCGGCGCGAATGGCGGTGGCGACACCCAGGCCATCGATGATGGGCATCTGGATATCGAGAATGCCGACGTCAAACTCCTTGGCCCGCCAGAGCTCGAGGGCGGCTGAGCCATCGACCGTGGCACTGACATCATGGCCGGCCCGGCGGAGGCGGGCGCTCGCGACTTCTCGGTTCACCTCATTATCCTCGGCGAGCAGGATGCGGAGGCAGCGCTGGGCTGGCCGACGATTCGCTGCCATCGAGGGGTCACCATCGGCAGGGTTTTCGGTGCTAAAGCGTGCCCAGAGGGCCGTGAGCGTGACGGGGCGGAAGAGTTGGGCTTGGCTGCGGAATTCAAGTTCCGAGGAGGTCACGAGAATGATCTGTTCGCGCGGGATGGCCGGCAGGCGTGGGCTAATATCGTCCGGCAGATCAATGACTGCCCGGGTGAAGGGGTGCGGGGTCGACGCGGCCGCGGTCCAGACGGCTTCCGCGGATTCATACGAATCGCATTCCTGACAGGTCGCACCCCAGTAGGTCAGGCAATGGTTGAGCCATGTGCGAATCACGGCATCGCCGGCGACCAGGAGGATGCGTTGCGTTGACAGCTCGGGCTGCGGCGGGTGGACGAACCCGGGGCTGGGTTCGACCATCACCGTAGCGATGAAGGAGCTACCTTTGCCGACTTCGCTGATGACCTTCATATATCCATCCATCGCCTGCGTGAGGCTTCGGACGATGGTCAGGCCAAGGCCCGTGCCACCGAAACGGCGGGTGGTCGTGGCATCGGCCTGTGTGAATGGCTCAAAGATGCTTTCGATGCGATCGGAGGGAATGCCGATTCCCGTATCCTCGATGGTGAGTTGGGCGCGCAGTCGTCCGTTACGTTCCTCGAATTCCAGGTGGGCGTGGACGTGGCCGTTCTCCGTGAACTTGACGGCGTTACCGACGAGATTGGCGAGGATGCGCCGGAACTTGATCGGATCGCCGAGGACGGATTGCGGCGAGTCGGCCCGGCACAGGGCGGCGAGTTCGACGCCTTTGCGGCTGGCCTGGTGCTGGAATTGGGCGGTGACTTCTTCAAGGGCGCGCACCGGATTGAAGGGGAGGCTTTCGATACTCACGTTGCCGCGGTCGAGGCGCGAGAAGTCGAGCACATCGCGCACGGTGTCCTCCAGCTCCGCGGCGCAGTTCTGGATTTTCTTGAGGACTTCCGGGAAGGGGCTGTTGGGGGCTTCGAGGTTGGTCTCGCAGAGGCCTTGGATGGCGTTGATGGGGTTGCGGATCTCGTGCGTGACGTTGGCGACAAACTGCCACTTCGCGGCGGCGACTTCTTCGGCCTTTTCTAGCGCGATGCGTAGGCGGTTATGTTCGTCGACGGATTCGGTGATATTGACCGCGAAGGTGAGCAAGCCGTTTGGCAGGCCGCCGCCGCCCTTGATGCGCTCATGGACCACGCGGACCAGGCGGGAACGTCCGTCCAACGTTTCGAAATGCATGACGGCATGACGGACACGCTGGCCGGTGCGGATGACTTCCTCGTCGAATTGTTTGAACTGCTCGGCGGTCCGTCCGGAAAGGATGTCGGTGAGCGTCAAGTCCGCGACGAAGCCGCGGTAGGGCATGGCCAGGAATTCATCGAGGCTGCGGCTCGTGTGGAGGATGCGCCCTTGGATGTCGCGGAAGATAATGAAGTCCGGCGAGTTCTCGATGAGCGTCCGGGCGAGGCTCATGCCGGAGCGCGGCGTGAGGAGCGGGGCGCCGTTGACCTGAGGGTCGTCAGCAAAGATCACCCAGACTTGGCGGTCTAGCCGGGTGTCCGGCTGAAGGATGATCTTAAAGGCGCGGATGGGTTCCCCTTGGCGGTTGTTGCGCAGCTCCAGCATCCCACTCCAAGCCGACCAGCGGGCGGCCGAGTGAAGTAGGGTGGAGACGGGCAGGCCGTTTTCTAATTCGAGGAAAATTTGGTCGATTGCGAGGCCCGGGGCGACTTTGCGGCCAATAGCGCGTTCGACGAGGGAGTTCGCGTAAAGGACTTCACCCTTACGGCTACAGACCAGGAAAGGCCAGGGCAGTAGGTCGGGTAATGTCGAGAGGTCCGCCATCGGAAGGGCTTAGAGGTTAAGCCGCGGCCGGCCCGAGCACAATATTCGTTCTCGTGAGGGAAAGGCTCTAAAGACGAGGGTTGGGGGTGGGCCGAGGGCTGGGGCCAGGGTGGGGAGTGGGTGTGTAGGTGTTAAGTGGATACGCCTGCCGGCGGTCGGCCAACGGACGACCCCGGGGTCGCCGGGGTCGTGTCTTACTTTTGGTGCTCAGGAAGGGACTTGAACCCTTACGCTTTAGGGGCACTGGAACCTGAATCCAGCGTGTCTGCCATTCCACCACCTGAGCATTAAAGCGGATAGGTGAGCAAAGGGTTCGCTCCCTCTCTGTCAAGGTTAGGGCTGGGGCCGCGAGCGCAGCATGTAGACGCAATCGAGTTTCTGGCCGAATTTGCGTCCGACGCCGCGTAGAATGCCGCTTTCTTCGAAGCCGAGTGTGGCGTGAAGTTGGCGGCTGGAGGCTTGTTCGCCGGAGATGCGGGCGATCACTGAATGGTGGCCGAGGGCGTCCGCGAGGCGCAGGAGTTCCTGGAGGACCTTCTTGCCGAGGCCTTGGCCGTGATGGGCATGGTGGATGAAAACCGAGTCCTCGACCGTACCCGACCAGCCTTGGCGGCTATTGTAGGTCGAAAGCGAGCCCCAGCCGAGCACTTGCCCTGCGGATTCGATCACAATGGCAGGGTGGGCCGGCCCGCGGGCCTTGAGCCAAGCTGCCCGGCCTTCGTCGGTTTCCTCGGTGAGGTGCCACGTGCAGGTACTTCCGCCCACATAGTGGTTATAGATAGCGTTAATCGCCCGGATGTCGGCCTGGGTGGCGGGGCGGATGCGCGTTTCCATGGGCAGAAACATAGGCAATGCAGAGAACTGCGTCCAGCCTTGGAAATCCCGTTGACAGTCGACCAAGGGTTACCTTTGTTGGCCGACCTGCCGTTGCTCAAACGGCTCTCCCGACCATGAAAGTCTCCTCCTCCCTCAAGTCGCTGAAGAAGCGTCACCCGAATTGCCAAGTAGTTCGCCGCAAGGGCCGTATCTACGTGATTAACAAGACGCACCCCCGCTACAAGGCGCGTCAGGGCTAACCCTTAGCAAACACCCTATTTTATGAAGAAGGCAGGCCATCCTGAATATAACAACGTCGTCTTCGTGGATGTCTCCACGAACCGCGAGTTCCCCGCCCGTTCGACCATGAAGTCCAAAGAGACTAAGTTGATCGATGGCGTCGAGTTCTTCGTCGTCCGCCGTGAAGTCACCATGGATTCGCACCCCGCCTACACCGGCGAGAAGCGCTTCGTGGACTCCGCTGGCCGCGTCGAGAAGTTCAACTCGAAGTTCCGCCGCAAGTAAGCCGCCCCCGAGGCCGCTCCCCAACCCGCCTGGTTCGCCAAGCGGGTTTTTTGTTGTCCAGGTGAGGTGGGGGGCGAGGTGCCGGGTAGATATCCCCCTTCTAGAGGAGAGCGGAGGCCGGTTTTATTATAAAACACAGGGTTTTGGGCCAAAAGGCATTTAATGGCTCATTTCAGGGATTTTTAGGGGTTTGGGGGGGTGAGAGGTCACCCGTACACACTCTAAGTAGGCTATTTAGCTCAGCCCACAGGGGGTGATCCCGTTTTGTAAGAGCCCTGACTATCAATAATCCCCAGCTTTATTCACAGGGGGATGTGAATTAAGGTGGATAAACTACCCAGTTTGAGAGGTCGGATTAAAATAATGCAAAAGGTGCTTGATTTCGAACCGAGCCTGTCGCAATACTGGCACCGCTATGAAGCATATCCTCCCGATCCTCACCATCACGACCCTCGCTGCCGCTGCCTCTGCCCAGAGCGCTGCTGCTTCGTCCGGTCTCTCCTACAACCGCGTTGGCCTCGGCTATAACACGGACAGCAAGGGCTACTCCCTCTCGGCTTCGGCCCTGATCGGTGGCTCGAACTTCCTCGTTTCGGCTGACACCTCCATCGGTGGCAACAGCACCGGTAACGGCGCTGACTCCGTGTCCCTCGGCTACGTTTTCAAGAACGTTGCCTTTGGCGCTGACGCCACCCTGTCCGTTGGCTCTAACGAGTCCTACGGTCTCGGCCTCCGCAAAGACCTCGGTTCCAACATCGAAGGTTCTGTCGGTTACAGCCGCGACGCCGGAGCTAACAGCTACAGCATCGGTCTGGCTTATAACCTGAGCAAGCAGTACCAGCTCGGCGTTGAGTACAGCAAGGCCTCTGGCGCTTCGTCCGAGACCGCGATCGTTCTCCACTACAACTTCTAATCTTCGGATTAGAGGCTGATGACAAAGGGCCCCGGCAACGGGGCCCTTTTTGTTTATCCAGGTTATCAGGTAGGTGACGAATATGGCGGGCGTGTGGCATTTTTGTCATTAAGGGTTGTTTTCAAGGCAACGGAGCCTAAAACCACCCATGCATATGAAGCACATCCTCCCGATCCTCACCCTCACGACCCTCGCTGCTGCGGCTTCCGCCCAGTCGGCTTCTGGTCTCTCCTACAACCGCGTCGGCGTCAATTATGACTGCCATACCCAGGCCTTTGGCCTCGAAGCATCTGCCTTCATCGGTAGCTCCAACTTCCTCCTCCAGGCTGCGACCAGCATTGGCCACAATGGCACCGCTAACGGCGCTGACCTCGTGGGCGTGGGTTACGTCTTCAAAAACGTCGCCTACAGCACCGATGCCACCGTCTCGATCGGTTCCAACGAGCTCTACAGCCTTAACCTCCGCCATGATCTCGGCGCTAGTTTCGAAGCTGCCGCTAACTACACCCGCATTTCGGGCGCTAACAGCTACGGCGTCGAACTCGCTTACAACCTAAGCAAGCAGACCCAGCTCGCTGCCGGCTACCAGCACACGTCGAACTCGACGTCTGCGACGACCCTCTCGGTTCGCTATAACTTCTAATCTTCGGATTAGAGGCTGAACGAAGGGCCCCGGCAACGGGGCCCTTTTTGTTGTCCGACTAGGCCGTTTTCAGGCCTTCGGCCACGGCGGCCTGCAGGAGGTCGAAAAGCGCATAGCGCCGGGCGTAGAGCGGGCGCTTGTTGGCTTTAATCTCTTCGCGGGTGCGACGGACCTCGCGCAGCGGAAGTTCGAACCAGCCTTCCTCGGCCGGCGTGCCGTCCGCCTCCGCCCACATGCCGTCATAATTAAAGGAAATCTTATTCCAGGGTACATGGATCATGTGCTTCCCGTTACTCATCTGGATCGAATTACCGGCTCCCAGGAGGCGGGTGATGCCGAGGGCACTGACGACCTCTTGGAGGGCAAAGATGGCCATGGCTTTGGCACGGACGCCGTGCATCGCCTTGGCGGAGGCCTTGATGGTTTCTTCATTGGCACCGCTACCACCCTGAATTGCCCCAGCGTAGGCTACCCATTGCCCCTTTACTTCCTCTACCGAGAAGGCGATCGAGCAAAGTTCGCCGCCAATTTTATCGCAATAGACGCGCAGGGTCCATTCGCCTTCGCGGCGGAAGCGGGCAGAATTCGTGAGGGCAAAGCGAATATTCCCTGTTTCATCACCCAGAGGTACTTCGGCAAAGGTCACTTCATTCGGCTGGAGCAGGCTTTGCAGGAGCGGGCCAGGGTGGGACTTGGCAAAGCGGTACGAGTCCTGCAGCACCCGCAATTTGCGATCACCATTCCACCGCGTGGAAAGGTAGCCGAGCAGGGTGCGGTGTAAGAGGAGGGGGTTAGCGTCAACGAACGGACGGTTTTCAGGCTGGACCAGGAACTCGACCCAAGCGGCGAAGGCCTGATGGCCCACCATTGCGGTGAAGGCGCGCCCGGTGCACTTAGTGGCGATGGCTTGCCACCCGCGGGCGTCGTGAATCTGGCGGGTCAGTCTCCAGGCACAGGCAAACGAACCGAAAGGGTTGGTGGGGGCCTGGGCGGGAAGGGTGAGATTCATGAATGAGCGGGCCGCGTAACGACGTGCACCTTACGGCGGTCCGCCCGGTGGGCGATGCTAGAAAGTAGCCGCCGTCAGAGACCTTCGCGGGGCCTACGGCTTTTGTCCGACTGGATTCCCTTGGAGCGGAAGAACTCGCTGAGTAC
>CAISXT010000123.1 GCA_903889525.1 uncultured Opitutia bacterium
AGGCGTGTTCTTCGTTCTTGGTTCATTGTTTTTTGCAGCGGTCTCAAGGTAGGGACGGCGGAGCCGCGAGGTGGAAGCGGTTGGCGGTTAGCGGTTGGGAATACAGACGAGGCAGCGGTAGAGAATAGGAAGTCGATCGAGATGCGTGCGCCTGTGCGCGAACGGACGGCTGGGGACAGCCGTCCCTACCAGCGCGGCGGAGTGCCGCGAGGGGACATGGTGACTTGGGAACTGCTGCGAGCGCACATAAGTTGTCTTGGGTAGGGCGGGTGGCGGGCTAATCCATCCTACCCTCGATTCATCCCTCTGTCATCGATTCATCCATCGCCTCTTCCATTCAGCCCTCCATTCAGCCCTCAACGCAGTCATCAACTCAGTCCTCAATTCTGCCTTACCCGCCTTGCCTCCTATCATCCGGCCCTCTAAGCATGGAGTAACCCCATGCGCTTCCTCCTCGCACTTTGGCTGACCGTTACTGCATCCGCCGCGACGCAGCCGAACGTCGTCATCCTACTGGCGGATGATGCCGGCTGGGGTGATTACTCGTACAACGGCAACAAGCAGCTCGCCACCCCGCACATCGATTCGATCGCCCAGACCGGAGCGCACTTCAATCGCTTCTACGTCGAGCCCGTCTGCTCTCCGACGCGTGCTGAACTCCTGACCGGCCGCTACCACCGAAGGACAGGAGTCTACGGCGTTTCTACCGGACAGGAGCGCATGAATCTGGACGAGCATACCTTTGCCGAATCCTTCAAGGCCGCTGGCTACGTCACCGGCATCTTCGGCAAATGGCATAACGGCAGCCAGTGGCCGTACCATCCGCTCGCCCGCGGCTTCGACACATTCTGGGGCTATACCTCCGGCCATTGGGGCGAATACTTTGACGCCCCGCTTGAGCACAACGGCGTCATGGAGCGCACCCAGGGCTACATCGTGGACGTACTTACGGACAAAGCCGTGCAGTTCATTGAACGGAACAAAGCGAAACCCTTTGTGTGCTACGTACCCTTCACCACGCCGCACTCGCCATTCTCCGTACCGCCCGGGGATTGGGCACGATTTAAGGATATGCCCATCAGCCAGCAGGCCACCAACGCCCAGGCCGAAATTCCTGACGCGACGCGCTGCGCGCTCGCCATGGTTGAGAATCAGGATCGTAACGTCGGCCGCATCCTCGAAAAACTCAAGTCCCTCGGACTCGAGGAGAACACCATCGTCGTTTACTTCTCCGACAACGGTCCGAATACCGCACGCTGGAATGGCGGCATGAAAGGCGTCAAGGCCTCGACTGATGAAGGCGGCGTTCGCTCACCGCTGTTCGTGCGTTGGCCGAGCAAAATCGCCGCCGGCACCCAAGTGCAGAGTATCGCCAGCGTCATCGACCTCGCCCCCACCCTGCATGCGCTGGCCGGCATCAAGCGCGTGGGCGACAAGCCCCTGGACGGACGCGACCTCACCCCACTGCTGCAACGCGGGCTGGATGCGGACTGGGCACCTCGCCGCATCTTTAACACTTGGGCCAATCATGTCAGCGTGCGCACGCAGACCCATCGCCTGGACAACAAAGGCAACCTGTACGACATGGTCGCCGACCCCGGCCAAGTCACCCCCATTCAAGACAAAGAACCTGGGCTCGCGAAGGAACTCAGTTTGGCGGTCGTCGCCTGGCGCAAAGAGTTAGACATTGGCCCTGTGGGCAAAGGCCCCGGCAATGCGGTCGATCCACGCCCCCTTTCCATCGGCTACCGGGAATTCCCGGCCACGATGCTGCCGGCGCGCGATGGTGAACCGCACGGCGAGATGCGACGCAGCTCCAAGGCGCCCAACTCTTCTTATTTCGTCAACTGGACGAAGACCACCGATGCGGCGACGTGGAACATCGAAGTCGTCACCGCCGGCACCTATGTGGTCACCGTCGATTATACCTGCCCGCTGGCGGACGCTGGTTCCACCGTGGAACTCACCTTCGAAGAATCACGCCTACGCGGCAAGATCGTCGCGGGATGGGACCCGCCGCTCTTGACGGGTCAAGATGTCGTCCCCCGCGGGGAGCACGGCGAATCGATCATGAAAGATTTTCATTCCCTCAAGCTAGGTGAAATCAAACTCGAGCCTGGCAAAGGCGAATTGAAACTGCGCGCCATCGACATTCCGGGTAAGAGCGTCATGGACCTGCGACGGTTGACCCTGACCTTGAAGTGAGGCGTCCTTGACGGACGGACAAGTGGCGACCAATTTGGTCAGATGAAGAACATGATGCTGCTGTTGCTCGGAGTGCGGTTATTATTTCTGGCAGTAGCTTCGCTTGGTTGTTTTTTTGCGATACTCTCCGCGGGGCGGCCGGGCGTGGAGTGGTATTGGCCTGTCGGCGGCTTGGTTGGCCTAGGCCTTTGCGGATTCCTGATCGGCCAGGTCTGGAAGTCGATTAAAGCGGTGCAGTCACCGAAGAAGTGAGCGGTGGGCCCGCGTGGTCGGCTAGGCTTAATTGACTACCCCGATCCCCGCCCATACCCCTAACCCTACCCCTGCCCCTTATATGCTTCGCCTCTCCTTCTCGCTGATTGTACTCCTCTCCTTCGCTGCCAACGCCTGCGCCCAGGCTAAGTTGCAGAAGATTCTGTTCGTCGGGAACAGCATCACGTTGCACGGACCCAAGGCCGATATTGATTGGCACGGCAACTGGGGCATGGCGGCGACGTCGGAGGACAAGGATTACGTCCACCTCGTGACGAAAGCCCTCGCCGCCAAGCAAGGCGCGACGCCCGTAATCATGGTCAAGAACGTCGCTGACTTTGAACGCAACCACCTCGGCTATGACATTGCTGGCAAGTTTACGGATGCCGCCGCCTTCAAGGCCGACCTCATCATTCTGTGCATCGGCGAGAATGTCGCCGCACTGAAGACCCCCGCTGACCAGGCCAAGTATCAGGAACAAGTCACCGCCTTGCTGAAGACCCTCAAGTCCAACCCTCAGGCCGCCGTTATCGTGCGGAGCAGCTTCTGGGCTAACGCCGCGAAAGATACCGCGATGCGTCAGGCCTGCGATGCCGTCGGCGGCACGTTCGTCGACATCAGCGCCCTCTCTAAGGACGAGCAGAACTACGCCCGCTCCGAACGCCCGTATAAGCATGCCGGCGTGGCCAATCATCCTGGTGACCGCGGGATGGCCGCGATTGCGGACGCCATTCTCAAAGCGGCGAAGTAAGCGTGGCGGAGCCACGCGGGGATCTGCTGGCAGGCTGGCACGCTGCAAGCAGAGGCATCAAGCAACAACACTACTGGTGGCGGGTGGCGGGAGAGGTAGGGCTAGGCGTGTTCCTCGTTCTTGGTTCATTGTTTTTGCAGCGGTCTCAAGGTAGGGGCGGCTAAGCCGCGAGGTGGAAGCGGTTGGCGGTTAGCGGTTGGGAATACAGAGAGGCAGCGGCAGAGAATAGGAGGTCGATTGAGGTGCGCATCTCC